>NZ_LRTR01000086.1 GCF_001550375.1 Streptomyces europaeiscabiei
GCGGGAGCGGGGGTCGAGGCCGGTGGTGGGTTCGTCGAGGAAGATGATCCGCGGGTCGCCGACGAGGGTCATGGCGATGTCGAGGCGGCGCTTCATGCCGCCGGAGTAGGTGGAGGCGGGCTTCCTCGCGGCCTCCACCAGGTCGAAACGCTCCAGGAGTTCGGCCGTGACGCGTCGTCCCTCGGGCTTGGACAGGTGGTGCAGGTCCGCCATGAGGAGCATGTTCTCCTCGCCGGTGATCAGGCCGTCGACGGCGGAGAACTGCCCGGTGACACCGATCGCGGCCCGCACCGCCTGCGGGTCGACGGCGAGGTCGTGGCCGCCGACGCGGATCTCGCCGGAGCCGGGGTCGGGGGAGATGAGAGTGGAGAGGATCTTCACGGCGGTGGTCTTGCCGGCCCCGTTCGGCCCGAGCAGGGAGAAGATCGTCCCTTCGGGGACGGTCAGGTCGATGCCGTCGAGGACGACCTTGTCGCCGAAGGACTTGCGCAGTCCGTTCGCCGCGATGGCCGGGTTCGTCATGGGAGTGCTCCTTGTCGACGTTGCTGGTCAGTTGCTGCGTGCGGTGATGTCGCCGTAGCCGGTGGTCGCATGGATGTCGAGCTGGGCCGCGGCGCCCCGGGTGTTCTTGAGCTCGTTGCGGATCCGGCCGTAGGAGGTGCCGGCGTCCAGGGAGGCCGAGACCCCGGCGGCGGCACCGATGGAGATCTCGCCGTGCCCGGTGCGCAGGGTGACGGTGCCGCGCACGGCCTCGGTGACGCGGAGGTCGCCCTTGCCGCTGGTGATGTCGGCGGGGCCGTCCAGACGGCCGACCAGAGCGTCGCCGGCCAGGAGGGTGAGGTGGGCGCTCGCGGCCTCGTCGAGCTTGACCTGCCCGTGCGCGCCGTCGATGACGACATCGCCCAGCCGCCCGACGCCACGGAACTCCGCGGCGGCCGCCTTCGCCTCGACCCGGGAGCCGGCGGGCAGCTGGACAGTCACCTCCAGGGTTCCGGAGGGGCCGAGGAGCTCGTTCTTCGCCTCCGGGGCCTGGATCCGCAGCACCCCGTCGCGGTAGTCGACCGTGGTCCGCTCCGCGGCCTTGACGTCGCGGCCCTTGGCGGCGTTGGCGGGCCGGACCTCGACGGTGGTGTCGGTCCGGTCGGCGGCGATGAACCGCACGCGTCCGGCCGGGATGTTCAGCACGGCGGAGATCGGGGTGGGGGTGTCGAACTTCTGCATCGTGCTCTCCCTCGAGTCGTTGTTTCGAACGATGGAAAAGCTACGTTGCATTCAGACTTCTGGCAACAAACTCGTTGCACGTCTACACAGTTAGTGCAGGTGAATGCCGATAAATCGTTGCAACGGGATTGAAGCTAACGCAACAATCCTCACGACACACGTTGCAATGAAATGAGGGTGAACGCTATGGTGGGCGCACCACGGAGCATGAAGGAGACAGCGATGCCGGGAGGCAGGCTCACTCAGCAGGAACGCCAGCAGATCGCGCTGGGGCTGGCCGACGGTCTCGCCTACGCGGAGATCGCCAGACGCCTCGATCGTCCGACCTCGACGATCACGCGTGAGGTGATGCGCAACGGCGGCCCCACCGCCTACCGTGCCGAGATGGCCCACCGCGCCACCGAACGCCGCGCCCGCCGCCGCCTCCGGGCCACACCCCGCGAGGCCCAGGCACCCGAGCAGGCTCACGGGCGCGACACCGAAGCCGTACGCGAGTACGAAGAGACGTTCACGACCGTCATGATGGCCTCGGGCATGCCCACGATGATGGCCCGGGTGATGGCCTGCCTCACCCTCACCGACAGCGGCAGCCTCACCGCGTCCGAACTGGCCCAGCGCCTCCAGGTCAGCCCGGCGTCCATCTCCAAGGCGATCACGTTCCTCGACAGCCAGGGCATGGTCCGCCGGGAACAGGGCGAACGCCGCCGCGAGCGCTACATCGTCGACGACGACGTCTGGTACCAGTCGATGATGGCGAGCGCCCGCGCCATCGCCCAGGTCGTCGAGGTCGCCCGTCAGGGCGTCGGCGTCCTCGGCACCGGCACTCCCGCCGCCGCCCGTCTGGAGAACGTCGCCCGCTTCCTCGACTTCGTCAGCGAGAACACCCGCCGCGCCGCGGAACAGGCCCGCGAGATCCTCCACACCAAAGCCCCGACGCCCACGGACGGCGCAGCCGAGCCCGGCTCCTAGCCGGCTCGGATCACGGACGGGCAGCCGTCCTCACGGACTTCGACGGAAGCGGCGCAGGGCCGGACGTGGGCCTCCGCCGGAGGTGACGAAGGTGCCCGCGCCCTGGACTCTCCGGGGGCGTCTGGCGTCCGCGTCCCAGAGGGCGAGTTCGGGGTCGTAGGGGCCGAAGGCCATCCCCGTGCCGTCCGGGGCGTGCGAGTCGTCCGGGCCGTCCGGGGTGTCGAAGACGCGGACCGGGTGGGTGGGGTCCCAGGCGGGCCAGCCGGGGGTGCCGTCCGTCGCGAAGCGGACCCAGGCGGTGTGCATGGCGGTGGCGAGGCCGCGCGGGGCGTTCCCGCCGGCGAGCTTGGCGGAGGCGGGGGTGTCACCGGTGTCGAAGACGAAGCCGAGTTCGAGGGCGTGGCAGGAGCCGAGGGCGGGGATGCCAGAGGGCCAGGCGAACTCGTAGAGGTGGGACCGGTCCTGGCCGATGCGGGCGTCCGCCACCCGGAGCAGGGGGACGCGCAGGAGGTGGTCGGTGACGAGCTGGCCGACCAGGTCGGCGGTACCCCTGTCGGGGTGGAGGTCGCGATAGCCGCGGGGCAGCTCGGGACCGCAGTGGCAGCGGGCGCGGGCGCCGGCCAGGGCGACCGTGCCGAGTCGGTCGACGCGCTCTTGGAGGCCGCCGGGGACGAGCCAGAGCCGGTGCTCGTCACGGGTCCAGCCCATGAGGAGGTCGATTCCGGGGGCCGCGCCGTGCTCGGTCAGTGCCTCCAGCGGGTCGGTGGGCAGCAGATCGCCGTCGACGACGACACCGAAGGCGGGGCCGCCCAGCACGGGGCTGCTGAGGCGGCCGGCCTCGGCCTGCACCTCGACGAGAGTGGACCGGTCCACGGCAGCGAAGGCCGCGGCGGTCGCCGATACCTTCAGGCGGGTCGCCATCCGGCGGACCATGCGGCGCACCTTGTCCCGGTCCAAGGCCTCGGGCGGACCGCTCTGCAGCACGGCCCGCCGGAACAGCCCCCGCGCGCGGGGTGCGGCCAGCAGCGCGCCGACGCTGATGGCGCCCGCCGACTGGCCGAACAGGGTCACCCGGTCCGGATCGCCGCCGAACCCGGCGATCGACTCCCGCACCCACTCCAGGGCGGCCAGCTGGTCGAGCAGTCCGCGGTTGGGCGGGGCGTCCGGGAAGAGGCCGTAACCCTCCACGCCCAGCCGGTAGTTGAGGGACACCAGCACCACGCCGTCGCGGGCGAAGGCGGCGCCGTCGTAGACCGGGACCGCCGACGAGCCCCGGGTGAGGGCGCCGCCGTGGATCCAGACCATGACCGGCAGGCGGGCGGCGCTGCCCGGCTCCGGCGTCCACACGTTCAGGTTGAGGCAGTCGTCGCCCGGGACGACGGGGTCCGACAGATAGCGGGCGAACGCCTCCGAGTACGGCGGTTTCGGAGGCGTCGGCCCGAAGTCGACGGCGTCACGCACCCCCGCCCAGGGCTCGGGCGGGGAGGGCGGGCGGAACCGGCGGGGGCCGAAGGGCGGGGCCGCGTACGGGATGCCCCGGAAGACCGCGATCCCGTTCTCGTAGCCGTCCCCGTGCTCGTACGTGCCGCGTACGTTCCCGTACGGCGTCCTGACCACGGGGCCCTGCCGGTCTGCCGTCATCGCGCACCAGCTCCTCACGCCCGCCCGCTCGTGAACCGTCGTTCACCTCAGGGCACCACATCCCTTCGCGGTATTCCGGTCGTGCCGGGCCTTTGACGGCCGTTCGGGGGACGGCGGGCCATCTGGAGCTATCTGGCGTACATCAGGGTGCCGAAGCCCAGCTGGTCGTAGCCGCCGCTGGCCGAGCCGTAGTCACCCCCGCCGCCCTCGGGGCGGACCTGTTCGGCCCTGGCGGTGATGTACGGGACGGACAGGCCCCGGCGCCGTGCGTAGTGGTGGTGGACGAGGCCCCACACCGGGCGGAGCTGGCCCCGGCTCACGGAGGAGACTGCGGTGTGGGTCTGCTGGGCGCAGTTCTGGCCGGTGCCCCAGGTGTAGCCGGTGAAGTTGCCGGCCGCCGCGCTGGAGACGGTGACCCCGGCGTGCCACAGTGCCTCGCCGAACGGCCTTCGGTGTGTCGGTCTCCGGTCTGTCGGCCTTCGGTCTGTCGGCCTTCGGTCTGCCGGCCGCGCTCGCGGTGCCGGTGGCCGTTCCGAGCAGGGAGTACGCGGCGGCCGTGGCACCGGCGGCCTGGAGGAGGGTGCGCAGGGACGGACCGGTGCCCTGGGTGTCGGACGCATGAACCGCCCATTTGGCGACAATCCTCAGCGGCCTACCGCAGCTCGGTGAACATGGCCGTCCAGTTGGGGCTCGGGCTGACGGACTCGGCGTTCATGGGCTCCATCCTGCGGGTGGTGCTGTTCGCCTGCGTCCAGATCCCGTTCATGCTCTTGGTCAGCCTGGTCCTGGCGCTGTTCCTGGACGCGCTCACGTCGAAGGCCGCGAACCGCTTCCGGATCGTGCTGCTGGTCCCGTACATGATCCCGGGCGTGGTCGCGGCGATCGTGTTGATCAACCTGTACAGCCCCGAGGTGGGCCCGCTGACCCCGATCGGCGACCTGTTCGGGTTCGACTGGAACTTCTTTTCGCCCTCCATGGTGTGGCCGTCCATCGGCAACCTCCTCACCTGGCACGGCATCGGCTACAACATGGTGATCATCTACTCGGCGCTCCAGGGCGTGCTCCGCGAACTGTTCGAGGCCGCCCGCCTCGACGGTGCCTCCGAGGCGCGGATCGCGCTGAGCGTCAAGATTCCGTTCGTGCGCGGGGCGTTGGTCCTGACCGGTCTGCTCTCCATCATCCAGATGCTGCAGATCTCCAACGAGCCGGCACTGTACCCACCTCTCCGACGACTACGGTTCCCGACTGCGCTTCACCGGCACCTTGGCCGGCATCCACGTGCAGGACCTCGTCGCCGCGGAGTTCACAGCGGACTTCAGCGGACTTCAGCGGACTTCAGCGGATTCCGGCTGGTGTGCGCGGTGAAGTGAGAGGGCGAGGACGGGCGGGCACGGGATTCCGGGTCGGCTGCCCCACGGGACGGCCCGGTCACCGGGCCCGCACTCGCTCAGATGCCGGGTCCGCGGGAATTCGTCCCACATGCCGTCCAGCAGCGATATCGCCACCACGACCGCTGCATCCGTCTGTAGCCGCGGCGGTCTAGGCGTTCCGCGCCTTGAGGCAGGGTGAAGCCGCTGACCTGCGCTGCAATCACATCGTTATCGGCGATCGATCCTGGGAATCCCCTGGTCAACATAGGTTCACGGCCATGGACAGCCCACAGCGGAACGCAATCGGGGAGCCCGAGGTCATCGAGGGCTTCCCTGAGTCGTCGGTTCCGGACGCCCCGGGCGACGAAGCCCCGTCGGCGCCTGGCACACCCCGGGTCAAGGCCTGGGTATTGGGCGGGCTGGGAGGCGTCGTGGCGGCGTCGGTCGTGTGGGGTTCGGGAGTCTACGCATTCGGGCTCCCCGGCACACCCGACACGGTCGGTTATCGCGTTGAAGACAAGCTGTGCGACAAGACCCTCTGGCCGGGGCTGAGTACCCGGTTCGTCAAGGGCACGGACTGGCTGTCCTCGGTGACGAAGCACCCCGCCATGGACACGGCGGACTGCTTCGGTGAGATGTACTCCTTCGGAGAGGGCATGCACAGCGGCCAGCTTCAGTTCTCGGTCGTCCTGCACAAGCAGACCGACACGACAGCCGAGTTCGAGGCCCGGCGGGCGGCCACCAGGAAGCGGTTCGCGGCGGGCGGCGGTGGGGGAGAGACCGTGGTGCACCCTGTTCCCGGCCTTGCGGACCATGCCTATCTGGTGACCAACGACTTCGGAAACGGCTCCCACTGGATGCAACTGAACGTGCTCGACGGCAGAGCCGAGTTCACGCTGGGGCTGTCCACCAGGGCTCTGGGAGACGAGCCCCCGCCTCCCACTCCCAAGGAACTCGAACCACTCCTGATCAAGGACATGAAGGACGTCATGAGCAGCCTCAGCAAGAGCGGCTGAACCCCGTGGCCCGAAACATGGTGAGGGTAGTCGGTTGAGGGCCCGTTCGACGGTGTTGCGCTCTGTACAGCGTTCGGTCGAAGCCGGGTGGCCGTCCGCCGCGTGAGCCTCTGCACAGGCGGTGGCCCGGCTGTCGGCTTTCTCCGGGATGGCGTGCCGGATGCTCCGTCTCCGCAGGTACGCACGACAGACGCCTCCAAGCCAGGTGGCCGGACAGTGCCGGGGTCCATCGCTCCTCCGACCGAGCCGTCGGTGCGCGCCGACGCGCCCCATCAGCCCCTCCCCTCCCCCCTTTCCCCCTCCCCGTCCTCTCCCTGCGCCGCTCCTGTCGGCCCAGCCCTCACCCGATCGAACAACCGCACACCTCCGTACTCACCCCAGCCCTGTGACCCGTGGCGGACGCCGTCCCGCCGGACCCGGTCTCCGGCCCACCACAGCCCGGCGCCTCGAAACCGTGGCTGTCCTCGGCCTTCGGTAGGCCCGCCCGCACCTCGCTCCCCGGCCCAACCCCGACAGAGCCCCGCTTGTTCGGAGTTTCGAAAGTTTTGACCAGTGCGGCCCTCTGAATCCCTGCTTCTTCCCGCCGAGTTGAGTTGGGCTTACCGTAGGAAGCGCTTGCTACGCGGTTCGGACTTCCGACGTGCGGGCGACGCTGTTCGAAAATTTCACCGGCCCTCGGGACGGGGCCCTGAGAGGTGGAGTCGCGATGGTGCGGGGCGGAAGCGCGACGGCCGGGCCGACGCTGGCGGTGGTGGCGCGCGAGGCCGGGGTGTCCGTACCGACGGCCTCGAAGGTGGTCAACGGCCGGGAGGACGTGGCCCCGGAGACCAGGCGCCGGGTCACCGAGGCGTTGGACCGGCTCGGCTATGTCCGCAGACCCCGGTTCGAGGCTTCGAAGCCGCCACGCATGGTCGACCTGGTGGTGCACTCGCTGGAGAGTTCCTGGTCGGGCGCGGTACTGCACGGTGTCGAGCAGGCCGCCCACGACGCCGGCCTGGAGGTCGTGGTCTCGGCCGGCCTGACCCGTACCCAGGGCGCCCGCCCCGAACGCGGCTGGTTCGACAAGCTGACCGCACGGGGCTCGGCGGGCGTACTGTTCAACCTGGCCGAGCTGTCCCCCGCCCAGTACACCTGGCTCACCCAGCACCGCATCCCGTTCGTGCTGATCGACCCGGTTTTGGAACCGCCGGCCGGCGTGGTGTCGGTGGGCGCGGCCAACTGGCAGGGCGGGATGACCGCCACCGACCACCTGCTGGCCCTGGGGCACGCGCGGATCGCGGTGATCGCCGGTTACCGGCGGAAGATGTGCAGCAGCGCCCGGGTGGCGGGCTACCGCTCGGCGCTGACGGCCGCGAGGATCCCGTACCGGCCGGAGTACGTCCGTTACGGCAACTTCATGGAGACCACCGCCCGCCACCGTATGCTCCAGCTGCTCGACCTCCCCGAGCCGCCGACCGCCGTGTTCGTCTGCTCGGACAAGATGGCCCTCGGGGTGTACGAGGCGCTGGCCGAGCGGGGGCTGCGAGTGCCGGACGACATCAGCGTGGTGGGCTTCGACGACCTTCCCGAGGCCCGCTGGGCGACTCCCGGCCTGACCACCATCCGCCAGCCGCTCTCGGAGATGGCCCAGACCGCGCTCCGGTTGCTGGTGCGGATGATGGAGGGCGACCAACCGGAGGGCACGCGCACCGAGTTGTCGACGCGGCTGGTGGAACGGTCCAGTACGGGGGCGCTGCGCTCGGCCTGAGCAGGTGGACGCGGGTGGGCGACGGGTGCGTTTTGGTTCGGTCAAGTGGTTGCGAAGACCCTGAGTGCGGGTGAACGGTTGGCGTCGTGGGACCGTACGCATAGCAATGGCCCATCGGGTGTTCCGGCGGTCCCGCCGCCCCCGGCCCACTCCGTTCCACCAGCACTGAGCTCCACATGCTCCACAGGGAAGGACCTTCGGGTTGTCGCACATACGCTCTCCGCAGCCTCCGGGACCGACACCGGGACCGGCACCGGACGACGAAGCCCCTGAGGAAGCAGCCCCTCCGGAGCCGACGCCGGAAGAGACTTCGCCGGACGCGGGAGCGAAGGCAGAGGCAGAGGCAGAGGCAGAGGCAGAGGCAGAGGCAGAGGCAGAGGCAGAGGCAGAGGCAGAGGAAACGACCGAAGCCAAGGCCGGGACCGAGACCGAAGCGGCAAAGCCGAAGCCCGACCAGAAGGCCAAGTCCGAGCCGGAATCCGAGCCGGAGGCGGACGCAGGGCCGGAAGCCCAACCGGCGACGGAACCGGCATCGGGCCCGGCACCAGCACCGGCACCGGCACCGGCACCAGCACCAGCACCTGGGCCGACCGCAGACGAGGAACCCCCTGCCGAGCCTTCCACCGAATCCCCGGCCGCACCGTCCGGCTGGCGCGTCGAGCACCCCCGGGCCGCGCGGGCCGTCGCCTGGGCCGTGAGTGGTCTGGCCGTCGCACTCGTCATGTTCGCGCTGCTCGTGCCGAACGATGTCACCGACATCGGGTTCGGACGTTTCCTGCGGATCCCGGCCGAGGGGATCCTCGTGGCGGGACTCCTGCTCGTGCTGCCGACGAAGGCGCGGCGCGTGGCGGTGGTGGTGGTCGGGGTGCTGCTCGGGCTGCTGACGATCGTCAAGGTGCTGGACATGGGTTCGTACTGGACCCTGGACCGCCCGTTCGACCTGGTGCTGGACTGGATCCTGCTGGACGACGCGCAGTCGTTCATGAAGGACTCGCTCGGCGGCGCGGCCGCGCAGGCCGCGACGGTCGGGGTGATCGTGCTGGCGCTGGCGTTGCCCGTGCTGATGACGCTGGCGGTCGTGCGGATCAGCCGGCTGATGGCGCGCCACCGGCACACGGCGAGCCGTACGCTGCTCGTCCTCGGGACCGCGTGGATCACCTGCTCGACACTGACGCTGGAGGTGTCCGACGTACCGGTGGCCTCGCACAGCGCGGCGACGCTCGTGGAGAACCGGATCGAGTCGGTGGGCGACGGGCTGAAGGACGGGGAGGCGTTCCGGAAGCAGGCGGCGGTGGACGCCTTCGCGGACGTACCGCCCGACGAACTGCTGACGGGGTTGCGCGGCAAGGACGTACTGATCACGTTCATCGAGAGCTACGGCCGCTCCGCGATCGACGACCCGCGAATGGGTGAGCCACTCAGCGAGACGCTCGCGCAGAAGACTCAGGCACTGAAGGACGCCGGGTACGCGTCGCAGAGCGGCTGGCTGCGCTCCCCCATCACGGGCGCCGGCAGCTGGCTGGGCCACTCCACGTTCCTGTCGGGTCTGTGGATCAAGAACCAGTCGCGTTACTCCCACCTCGTCGCGAGCGACCGTCTCACCCTGACCGAGGCGTTCCGCCGCACCGGCGCCTGGCGCACGGTCGGCATCGTGCCGGGCACCCAGAAGGCCTGGCCGGAAGGCAAGTACTTCGGCCTGGACCACATCTACGACTCCGACCAACTCGGCTACAAGGGACCGAAGTTCAGCTGGTCCACCATGCCCGACCAGTACACGCTGAAGGCCTTCGAGGAGCTGGAGCACGGCAAGAAGGACCGCGAGCCGATGATGGCGGAGATCATCCTGACCTCCAGCCACAACCCGTGGGCGCCGATCCCGAGCACGATTCCCGAGGACCAGGTCGGCGACGGGTCGGTCTACCACTCGCTGCAGAAGGCCGAGGGAAAGAACCCCACGGAGGTCTGGAAGGATCCCCTGGCCGTGCGGGACGAGTACCGCAAGTCGATCCAGTACTCGGTGACCAGTCTTGTCGACTACGTCGCCAAGTACGGCTCCAAGGACACCGTCCTGATCTTCCTCGGCGACCACCAGCCCAACAAGACGGTCACCGGCGACAACCCCAGCCATGACGTGCCGGTCTCGATCGTCGCCCAGGACCCCGAGGTGCTGGAGAAGATCTCCGACTGGGGGTGGACGGACGGTCTCAAGCCCGCCGACAACACTCCGGTGTGGCGGATGGACAAGTTCCGCGACCGCTTCATGACGGCGTTCGGCCCGCAGCAGCCGGGCGGCACGTCCTGATCGTCGGTCGCGTATGCCCTCGGGGCGGATCGTTCAGCCGGTCCGCCCCGCAGCGGTTCATGCCGTGAGTTCGTGCTCCGGGGGTGTGGGCGCCTGTGGGACCGCTCCAAGTGCGGCGGCGCAGGGGCTCAGCCCGACGCGCCCACCTCGTTGTTCGGTGCTCCGTCGCCCACCGGGGGCAGGTCACCGCGTTCGATCGGCATGCCGTCGGGCGGGGGCGGGGGCTTGTCATGGTGGCGGGGCGGGAGGAGGACGGCGAGTTCGGCGTCGGTGGGGCGGTGCGCGGCGAGGGCTGCGGCCCGCAGGGTGTCTCGGTCCACCGCGGCCGTGGCGGCGCTGATCCGGACGAGGTGTCCGTCCTCCGACACGGCGTACTCGTGCTGTCCCGCCGAGGTGCGGTACCAAACGTCCCCGTCGCGCTCACAGCCGACCGCCTCGCCGGTGCCCTGGCCGAGCGGCCGCTCGGGGCAGCTCCCGGCGGTCATTGTGCCGCGGTCGACGAGAAGCAGGAGCTGAGCGCTGTTCTTCCGGGACCAGTACGCGGCGGAGAAGCCGTCGGTGCCGTACACACCCACCGACTGCCGCGCCAGGGTGAATCCGGGGGCCTCGGTGACATAGACGAGCCCCGGCGCGAGGCCCAGCGCCTCGGCCCGAGCATGGAGCTCCGCCCGGTCGGGGGCCGGTACCAGGGGCTCGCGGCCCGCGACCACGACCTTCTCGGTCCCGCAGGCTGTGAGCAGCAGCGGCAGCAACGCCAGGGGCAGCAGAACACGCGCAGTACGAGGCATGTGCATGTCCCATATCCTGCCGCACAGTTGTTTCATAGGTGAGCCAAAGAGTCCGTTCTCGTGAGAGCGCTTACCCACACGGTCCTTTCCCGCCACGGAAACTGGAGAGGGTCGGGCGAATCGCATGACGGAGGGCGACTGACGGGTGAGGCGTGACGGCTATCAGCGGGACGGCTGACGGGCGCCGGGCGACGGCTACCAGCTGACGGGACGGGCTGACGGCTACCAGCTGACGGGCGCAGATGTCCGTGGCCGTATCCGTATCCGTATCCGTGCCCATGCCTGCGTCCGCGCCCGCGCCCGTGCCCGTGCCCGTGTCCGATTCCTTCAAGACCGGTCCACGACAGCCCGCCTACGGTGACCGTATGACTCCACGACTCGATGCGATCGGCATGGTGACCACGGACATGGCCGCCTCCGTCGCCTTCTACCGCCGGCTCGGTTTCGCCTTCCCGGAGGGCGCCGAGAACCAGCCACACGCCGAGGCCCCGCTGCCCGGCGGGATGCGGCTGCTGCTCGACACCGAGGAGACCGTCCGCTCCTTCCACCCCGGCTATCGCCCGGGAACGGGCGGTGGTGCCGGACTGGCCCTGCTGTGCGACGGTCCGGCCGAAGTCGACGCGGTGTACGAGGAGTTGGTGAACGCCGGGTACCGCGGCGAACTCAAGCCGTGGGACGCGGCGTGGGGCCAGCGGTACGCCGTGATCCTCGACCCCGACGGCAACGGCGTCGACCTTTTCGCACCGCTGCCGACGCCCGCCCCCGAGTAGCCCGGCAGCCTGCCAGGGCCCGCTATCGTCCGCCGAGCAGCTCGCCGAGCGGCAGCCCCGCCAGCTCCCTTACGTCACGCGCCAGATGTGCCTGGTCGGCGTACCCGGTCCGGGCCGCCGTCTCGGCGAAGGGCACCCCGTCCCGGGCGAGCGCTAGCGCCCGTTGCAGCCGCAGCACCCGCCCGAGGGTCTTTGGCCCGTACCCGAACGCGGCGAGTGACCAGCGGTGCAACTTCCGTGCCCCGAGACCGAGTTCGTCGGCGGTCGCCGCGACGGGCCGCCCCGCGTCGAGGGCGACGACGACCTGCCGCAGCACCGGGTCGGGCCGCCCCACCTCGGCCGCCCGCTCCAGGACCACCTCTTCCAGCCCGCTCGCCGGATCACCCGCCGCGTTCACCCGCGCGGTGAGCCGCCGCACGACCGCCGGGGACCACAGATCGGCCAGCTCCACCCGACGGTCACGCAACTCGTGCGCGGGCACACCGAGAAAGGCGGGCGCGGTACCCGGATAGAACCGGAGGCCCGCCCAAGTGCTCGGAGCGTCTTCGGTGACGTACGCCCGCGTGTCCGGTCCGGCGACCATCAGCCGCCCGTCGTTCCACAACAGGTCCATACACCCGTCGGGCAGGATCCGCCCGGAGCCGGCAGGGCCACGGGGGTTATTGGTCCAGACCACTGCCCCGTCCAGCCGAGACGCCTTTTCCGCATACACACGAAAAAGGCTACGCCTGTAGCCGCCGGGTACCGCCGCGCCCACCAGGGGCGCGGGGAACCGCGCGAGCAACCACGGACAACCCGCGGTCCGCCACAGGCCCACGCCCCCCACGCTCCCGCGACGCCCCCGGCTCTACACAGAACCCCGATGCTCCTGCGGACTCACCCCGTACACCCTCTTGAACGCGTTCGACAAGGCGAACGCACTCCCGTACCCCACCCGCCGGGCGATCGCCTCCAACGTGTCCTTGCTGTCCCGCAGCCGGTCCGCGGCCAGCGCGAGCCGCCACCCCGTGAGGTACGTCATCGGCGGCTCCCCCACCAGTTCGTTGAACCGCCGGGCCAGCGCCGCCCGCGAGACCCCGGCCTTCTCGGCCAGCGAGGCCACCGTCCAGGGATGCGCCGGATCGTCCTGCACCAGCCGCAGCACCCGCCCCACGACCGGGTCGCCCATCGCGGCGTACCACGCGGGAGCATCCGCGTCCGGCCGGGCGAACCACGCCCGCAGCGCGGCGATGACCAGCAGATCGAGGAGCCGGTCGAGGACGACCTCCTGGCCGGGTTCGTCGCGCACGATCTCCTCCATGAGAATCGGCGTGAGCGGGCACGGCCACTCCTCGGATGTCAGGGTGAGCAGCGGCGGCAGCGCGTCGAGGAGCCGTCCGCTGATCTCGCCCTGGCAGAGGTACGTGCCGATCAGCACCACGGCCGAGCCGTCGATCCGGTCGCCCCAGGATCGGACGCCGAGGTCCATGGAACCGTTGAGGGGGCGGCCGTCGGGATAGCTGCACTCGGCGCCCGGCAGGATCACGGCCTGGGGCGCGGTCTCGGGGTCGTCGGCGCAGGTGTACGGGGCGGGGCCGCGCGCGATGGCGAGGTCGCCGGCCCGTAGCCGTACGCGCTCCCCGTCGCCCTCGTCGGGGATGATCCAGGCGTCGCCGCGGACCATGAGCATGACCGTGAGCGGGGCGCGGTCCTCCACCCGTACGCACCAGGGAGGGTCGAAGCACGCACGGATCATGAAGGCGCCACGGGCTCGCGGGCCCTCCAGCAGGCCGGTGAGTGCGTCCATGTCCGTCAGCGTAGACGCGCGCTTATGGGAATGAGCCGTTCAGCGATGGGGTGTTGGGGCGCGGGGCCGTTCACTTGAGGCATGACGGAGAACACGGCACGTACTCAGGACATGACGGTGTTGGTGACGGGGGCCTCGGGGCGCACGGGCAGCCGGGTCGCGGAGGCGGCGCGGGCCGCCGGACTCACGGTGCGGGCGGGGTCCCGCGCGAACGGGTTCGACTGGACGGACCGGTCCACGTGGGCGCCGGCGCTGCGGGGTGTGGACGCGGCGTACCTCGTGTACCCCTCGGACATCGGGGCGCCGGATGCCGCCCCGGCGATCGGCGGGGTCGCGCGGGAGGCGGTCGCGCAGGGCGTACGTCGGATCGTGCTGCTGTCGGCGCGCGGGCAGGACCTCGCGGCTCCCGCCGAGGAGGCCGTGAAGGCGTCGGGGGCTCGGTGGACGGTCGTGCGGGCGGCGTGGTTCATGCAGAACTTCAGCGAGGGGCCGCTGGTGGAGGGGCTGCGGCACGGGGAGTTGGTGTTTCCCGGTGGTGAGGTGCAGGAGCCGTTCGTCGATGTGCGGGACATCGCGGACGTGGTGGTGACGGCGCTGGTCTCCGGCGACGCGTACGTGGGGCGGACCATGGACGTCACCGGCGGGCGGCTGTTGAGCTTCCGGGAGGCGGTGGCGGAGATCTCGGCGGTCACGGGGAGCGCGTTCTCCTACGTGCCGGTGTCGGCGCGGGACTACGGGGACACACTGCTGGGGTTCGGGGTGCCGGCGGAGGAGGTGGCGTCGTTGGTGGAGGCGTTCGGAGCGTTGCTGGACGGGCGCAACGCGAGTGTCTCCGACGGGATGCGGGAGGTGTTGGGCCGGGAGGCACGGGACTTCACCGACTTCGCTCGGGAGGCGGCGGCTTGCGGGGTCTGGAAGGCGTGAGCACCGTAAGGGGACGGGTGTTGTGCGGGCGGCGGGCCCGCCCGGGGTTGCCCGCGCCGATCCCCGCGCCCCTTGCCGGCCGCACGGTTGGGGTGGGACGAGCGGGCCTCCGGTCACGCCGAACGCCCTTTCGGGCGTGGATGAGCGACCGAGCCGGCCCCTGGGGGCGCGCCCCTGGGGTCGGCGCCTCTCCTCCTCAAGCCGCCGGTACGGCGCGGTCGCCCGGGCCGGGCCGGTGGAGCGATCAGGCTCGGCCGGCCGCCATGGCCTTCTTGGGGTGCCGGTGGTGGCGGCGCGTGCGGTGCTCGCGGCCGGGGCGGTGCGCCGCAGGCCCTTGAGGCCGATGGCGACGGCGGCAGTGGTGAGGACGCCCGCGGCGACGGCGGCGGCGAACAGCAGCGGCTTGCCGAAGTGTCCGGCGGCGAAGACGCCGCCGTACGAGACGGTCAAGATGCTGCAGAAGTTCATGGTCAGGGCACCGGTGACGGCGCCGCCCGCCATGGAGGCCGGGATCACCCGCAGGGGGGCAGCCAGTGCGAACGGGATGGCGCTCTCGGGGACGAAGGCCGGGCCGAACAGCCAGGCGGCCCTTCCATAGGTTCGCTCGGCGGGAGTGAACAACGAGCCACGCACCACTGTAGCCAGGGACAGGGCAAAGCGGCGGACCCATGGCGGCCGCCACCACCCTGGCCATGATGGTGAAGTTGAGGCTGTTCCGTGTGGTCACCACGCCCGTGACAGCGAAGGCGATGGCGGTCCGGCTGATCGTGCCTGCCCACGAAGCTGGTGGAGGCCGCGGGCAGGTTCCCCCTCCGCCTCACCACGTAGGACACCGCCTCAACAGCCCGCGGTCGGCCGAGCAGCCGACGAAGCCCCGTTCCCCGCGCTCCTTCGGGCGCGCCCCGCCGAGGAGTGCCCTGCCGAGGAGTGCCCTGCCGAGGAATGGCCTGCCGAGGAGTGCCCTGCCGAGGAGTGCCCTGCCGAGGAATGCCCTGCCGAGGAGTGCTCTACTCCTCCCCCTTCTTCACGGGCGACCGCAGCCTCGACGTCACGTCCTCCGGCGGCAGGAAGCGGGACCAGCGTTCCGGGAACTCGGAGGGCATGTCGGGGTCTTCGGGGTCGTGGGAGCGGGCGGCGGCGGCGCGGGCGACGTACTCGGCGGCCTGTTCCTCGCGGAGGCGCTCGTTGGCGGCGCGTGCCGCGGCGGTGGCCGCGGCGGGCCAGACACGGTCGATGGCGGCGTTGACGGCGGCGCCGACGAGGACGGCGAAGGCGCCCACGCCGATCCAGAGGAGGACGGCGACGGCGGCGGCCAGGGAGCCGTAGATCGTCGCCCCCTCGACCGTACTGGTGAGGTAGATGCGGAGCAGGAAGCTGCCCAGGACCCACATGCCGAGGGCCACGAGGGAACCCGGTACGTCCTCGACCCAGGGGGAGCGGACCGGTACTGACACGTGGTACAGCGTCGTCAGGAAGACGATGGACAGCACGATCACGACGGGCCAGTAGAGGACCTGCACGACGGTCGTCGACCACGGGACCATCCGGACGACGGCGTCGGGCCCCGCGACCATCAGCGGCAGGGCGATCGAGCCGATCAGCAGGGCCACGATGAAGAGCAGGAACGCCATGAGGCGGGTCTTGACGATGCCGCGGACGCCGTCGAGGCCGTACATGACGGTGATGGTGTCGATGAAGACGTTCACCGCGCGGGACCCGGACCACAGGGCGAACAGGAAGCCTATGGAGATGACGTCGGGGCGACCGCCCTTCATCACGTCGTCCAGGATCGGCTGCGCGATCTGCGCGACGCCCTTCTCGGACAGGACGGTGCGCGAGGCCTCCAGGAGGTTGAGCTCCAGGCTGGCGATGGTGTCCGCGCCGGTCCAGTCGTCGACGTAGCCGAGCAGGCCGATCATGCTGAGCAGCAGCGGCGGCACGGAGAGCAGCGAGAAGAACGCCGCCTCGGCCGCGAGGCCCAGGATGCGGTACTCGATGCAGGAGTTGACGGTGTCCTTCAGCAGCAGCCAGGCGGTCCTGCGCTTGGACACGTCCCGGTAGAGGGCACGCGCGCGGTGGAGACGCCCATGAGGGCTCTCCGACGGTGAGGGTGACTGACTTGCTGGCTGCACGCCCTAAAGGTATCCGCCTGCGCGTGCCGCCCTCACCTCCCGGTGCCGTCGGCCGCGACAGGGACCGCGTACGGCGCACGCTTCCCTCCGGTCGCGTCACGAGGCAGCAAACAAAGGGAAACCCAACAGAAACCAAAGGTGATTCCGAATCGCCTTTTCTGTCATGAACTTGCTGGCCGAATCATTGAGCGGCCGGAAGTGGAACGTTCGGGCGCGTTTGTACCGTCCCTTTGGAAAGTTCCCCGCTGAAGTGCCGTAGGGGCCCGGGTCCGACAGATCGGAGGAGATCGACGGAGGGGCGGGAAAGCGTCAATCACCCGACCTCCCTTGACCCGTTCCCGAATGTGCCGAAAGAATCCGGATTGCATTCCGCTGCACCCACCCGAACAAGGTGCCGACACAGCACACACCGAGGGATTAATCCAGGCTTCGACCAGGCCTGATCCATTCCGCCACACGCGTCACCGCTTTCCATCCCCTCTCCTACTGTCATTCCGCGCGCCGTCCCGTTCACCCCCGGGCGCCTGCCATCGCAATACCTGTCGCGGAGAAATTCAATGACATTGCCAGTGCCACGACACGTGGTGGAAAAACCGGGTGAGGTCCAGGCGGCCGAACCGGACGCGGCAAAATCGTACACCGCCATCGAGCGACTTCTGGCCGAAGTTCTGGCCGGCGTCGCACGCGTCGAACATGTGCCCGTAGAAAGCAATTTCTTCGACGACCTCGGTGCCAACTCTCTGACGATGGCGCATTTCTGCGCCCGCGTCAGGAAGCACCCCGATCTGCCGTCGGTGTCCATTCGGGACGTCTACGGCCACCCGACGGTCCGCAGCCTCGCCGCCGCGCTGACCGAGGTGCCTGCGTCGCCGGCCGCCCCGCCGGTGCCCGCCGGGCCCGTGCCCCCGGGCAGCACGTTCCGCTACGCCCTGTGCGGAGCGCTGCAGTTGCTCCTCTTCGTCGGCTACTGCCTGCTCGCCACCTCTGGATACGTACAGGGGTACGAGTGGGTGGCGGAGGCCTCGGGGCTCACCGAGATCTACCTGCGGTCGGCCGTCCTCGGCGCGCTCGCCCTCCTCGCCCTGTGCACGCTGCCGGTCGCCGCCAAATGGCTGCTGATCGGGCGGTGGAAGGCCGTGGAGTTCCCCGTGTGGGGGCCGGCGTATCTGCGGTTCTGGATCGTCAAGTCGCTGCTGCGCGCGAGCCCGATGATCCTGTTCGTCGGCAACCCGCTGTACGTGCTCTACCTGCGGGCCCTCGGCGCCCGCATCGGACCGGGCGTCACGATCCTCAGCCGCACCGTCCCGGTCTGCACCGACCTGCTGACGATCGGTGCGGCCACGGTGATCCGCAAGGACTCCTCCTTCCTCTGCTACCGGGCGCGCGGCGGACGCATCCGCACCGGCCCGGTGACCCTCGGCCGGGACGTCTTCGTCGGCGAGCACACCGTCCTCGACATCGCCACCGCCATCGGCGACGGCTCCCAGCTCGGTCACTCCTCCGCGCTGCGCGCCGACGAGTCGGTCCCCGCCTCGGAGAGCTGGCACGGCTCACCGGCCCGGCGCACGGACGTGGACCACATCCGCATCGCCCCGCTCCCGTGCGGCACCCTCCGGCGGGCCGCCTACGGGCTCGCCGCCCTGCTCCAGACCCTGCTGCTGTACCTGCCGCTGACCGTCGGCGGCGCCTATCTGCTGCTCACCGCCGCGCCCGAGCTGGACACCCTGCTCGACCCGGCGTCGCGGCACGTCTCCACGGCGCGCTTCCACGTCGAGGCGATGGCCCTGTCGCTCGCGCTGTTCGGCGGCTCGATCGTCGTCGGAGCCGTCGCCGTGTTCGTCGTACCGCGGCTGCTGCGCCCGCTGGTGAAGCCGGACCGCACCTATCCGCTGTACGGCTTCCACTACTCGGTGCACCGCGCGATCACCCGCCTGACCAACCTCAGGTTCTTCACCTGGCTGTGCGGCGACAGCTCGTACATCGTCCCCTGCCTCAAGGCCCTCGGGTACGACCTCTCGCGCGTCGACCAGACCGGGTCCAACTTCGGCACCGCGGTGCAGCACGAGACGCCGTACCTGGTGAAGGTCGGCAGCGGCACGATGGTCGCGGACGGACTGTCGGTCATGAACGCGGACTACTCCGCCACGTCGTTCCGGGTGTCCCGGACCGCGATCGGCGGGCACAACTTCCTGGGCAATCTCATCGCCTACCCGGTCGGTGGCCGCACCGGTGAGAACTGCCTGCTGGCCACGAAGGTCCTGGTCCCGCTCGACGGCGAGATCCGCGAAGGGGTCGGGCTGCTCGGCTCGCCGCCCTTCGAGATCCCCCGCTCGGTGGAGCGCGACAGCCGTTTCGACCATCTGCGCGAAGGCGAGGAACTGCGCCGGCGGCTCACCGCGAAGAACCGCTTCAACCTGCGCTCGATGGGACTGTTCCTGTTCCTGCGCTGGCTGCACACCTTCGCGCTCACCGTGCTCGGATTCACGGCCTTCGACCTGTACGGGCACGGGCACGGCGTCGCGGGACTGCTCGCGCTCACCGCGCTGCCCCTGGCGGCGCTGGTGTTCACCGTCCTCTACTACGCCCTCGTGGAACGGTCCCTGACCCGCTTCCGGCCGCTGCGGCCACGGTTGTGCTCCATCTACGACCCCGTCTTCTGGCGGCAGGAGCGGCTGTGGAAGCTGCCGGACAAACACCTGGAGGTGCTCAACGGCACCCCGTACAAGAGCCTCGTCTGGCGGCTGCTGGGGGTGCGGATCGGGCGCCGGGTCTTCGACGACGGGGTGTTCATCACCGAGCGGACGCTGACAGCCGTCGGGGACGACTGCACGCTCGCGGCCGGCAGCAAGATCCAGGCACATTCGCAGGAGGACGGCACCTTCAAGTCCGACCACGTCACGATCGGCGCCGGCAGCACGCTGGAGGTCCAGGCGTTCGTCCACTACGGCGTAGTGCTGGGCGAGGGGGCCGTGCTCGCGGCCGACTCCTTCCTGATGAAGGGCGAGGAGGTGCCGCCGCACGCGCGCTGGGGCGGGAACCCGGCGACGGAGACCACCGGATCACGGTGAATCGGGGGAAAGAGATGGATCTGTTGGAGTCGGGCGACGCTGCCCGGACGTACTGGCACGAGGTGCTCACCGCCGGGGGGCGGACCGTGGTCCCACGGTGGAGCGCCGATCCGGCGAAGGGGGTCGCCGCCTACGAAGTGGCCTTTCCAGAGCGGTTGTTGACCGCTTCGGACGGTACGGCCGCGCTGCTCGCCGCCCATGCGAAGGTGCTCGCCGCGCTGTCCGGCGAGAGCGAGGTCACCACCGGCTGGCTGGAGGACGGCCGCACACTGCCGTGCCGACTCACCACCGCGCCCGGCGACACCTGGCGCGCACTGCTGGGGCACACCCACCGGGTCACCGCGGAGCTGCTGACGCACGCCGGCTACCCGGTGGCCGCCCTGCGGCACGAACTCGGCCTCGCCGAAGCGCCGTTCGAGACGGTGCTCGACACCAGCGGGGGCGACGGCGACCTCGACGAGGACGTGGTGCTGCGGGTGGGACTGGTGCACCGCGACGACGGTCCGGCGCTGCGGCTGCGGTACCGCACGGACGTGCTCGACGAGGACGGCGCGGCCCGGATCGCCGGGTACCACGTCACCGCCCTCACCCTGCTGGCCGCCGAACCGGACGCCGAGCACGGACGACGGAGTCTGGTGTCGGACGACGAACTCCGGTTCCAGCTCGACGGGTTGGCAGGACCGCACCGCGAACTGCCCGACCGCCGGGTGCACGAGCTGTTCGAGCAGCGCGTCGTGGCGCACCCGGACGCGGTCGCGGCCGTCCACGGCGACCGCCGCTGGACGTACCGCGAACTCAACTCCCGTGCCAACCAGCTCAGTCGGGCCCTGCTGGTCCGGGGACTCGGCCACGAGGGCGTCGTCGCGGTGGTGACCGAGCGTAACCTCGACTGGATGGCGGCCGTCCTCGCGGTGTTCAAGGCGGGCGGCGCCTATCTGCCCGTCGAGCCGCACTTCCCCGCCGAACGCGTCGCCACCACGCTCGCCCGCGCCGGCTGCGAGCTGGTGCTCACCGAGCGGGGCAGCACGGCCACACTGGACCGGGCCCTGTCCGCGCTGCCCGGGGTGCAGCGGCTGCTCGTCGAGGACGCGTACGACGAGGCCCACCCGGACTCCGACCTCGGCATGGAGATCGCGCCGGACCGGCTCGCGTACATCTACTTCACGTCCGGTTCCACGGGCGAGCCCAAGGGCGCGATGTGCGAGCACGCCGGGATGCTCAACCATCTCCAGGCCAAGCTCGACGACCTCGGCATCGGCGAGGGGGACGTCGTGGCGCAGACCGCGCCCCAGTGCTTCGACATCTCCCTGTGGCAGCTGCTGGCCGGCCCCCTGGCCGGGGGTCGGACCCTCCTCGTGGAGCAGGAGGTGATCCTGGACGTCGGACGGTTCGTCGACCGGATCGCCGACGGCCGGGTGAACGTGGTCCAGGTCGTGCCGTCGTACCTCGAAGCGGTCCTCGCGCATCTGGAGCAGCACCCCCGGGAACTGCCCGAGCTGCGCCGGGTGTCGGTCACCGGGGAGGCGCTGAAGCAGGAGCTGGCGGAGCGCTGGTTCGCCACCGAGCCGGGAATACCCCTGGTCAACGCCTACGGGCTGACGGAGACCTCGGACGACACCAACCACGAGGTGATGGACCGGGCTCCGGAGGGGGGCCGGGTGCCCCTGGGCCGTCCGGTCCGCAACGTCCGTGTGTACGTCGTCGACGAGCACCTCTCCCTCGTGCCGCTGGGCGCGCCGGGGGAGATCGTCTTCTCCGGGGTGTGTGTCGGGCGGGGGTACGTCAACGATCCCGGACGCACCGCACGGGCCTTCACCACCGACCCGTACCGGCCCGGCGATCGGCTCTACCGCAGCGGGGACCACGGGCGCTGGCGGCCCGACGGCAAGCTGGAGTTCCTCGGCCGCCGGGACACCCAGGTCAAGGTGCGCGGCTTCCGTATCGAGATCGGCGAGGTGGAGAACGCGCTGCTCAAGGTGGCGGGTGTGCGGGACGGCGCGGTGGTGGTCGCCAGGGGCGCGCATCTGGTGGCCTTCCACTCCGGCCGGCCGCTCGCGGTCGAGGAGCTGCGGGGCCGGCTGGCGGCCTCGCTGCCCGCGTACATGGTGCCGTCGGTGTTCCACCGGCGCGAAAGCCTGCCGCTGACCGACAACGGCAAGATCGACCGGCGGACGCTGACGGCGCTGGCCGAGGAACTCGACGCGCTGGAGGGCACGTCGGGCGAACCGCCGGCGACACCGACCGAGGAGCGGCTGGCTGCCGCGTGGGCCGAGGTGCTCGGTGTGCCGCGGGCGGGCATCGGCCGACGCGACCACTTCTTCGACCGGGGCGGTACCTCGCTGTCGGCGGTGAGGCTCGCGATCGCCCTGGAGCGGGCGGTGTCCCCCAAGGACGTGACCGGGCACCCGGTCCTGTCCGAGCTGGCCGGGCTGATCGACACAAGGGCCGTCGCGCGCACCGCCGCGGGCACCGTGGGGAGGCCGTCGTGAGCTTCCTGAACCGCCGCCGTTCTGCCGGGCGCCGTCGAGAGGACGGGGCGACGCCCCCGTCGGACTCGGCTCCCCTTCTCCTGCCGGACATCGAGACATCGCCCGGCAGGCCGCCGCTCCTCACCGTCTCCCCCGCCGAACCCGCCCCCCGGTGGGCGGCCGGGCGGCAAGGCGCCCTGCGTGCCGCCGTCACCGAGCACGGCTCGGTCCTCGTACGCGGTCTCGGGCTGCGGAACGCGGCCGAGGTCGGCGCGGTCTTCCGTGGGTTGACCGACACACTGATGATCGAGAAGGAGGCCTTCGCGCCCCGGCGGACGTACCCGGACGGGGTGTACTCCTCGACGGCCTGGCCGTCGACCCAACCGATGTGCGCGCACCACGAGTTGAGCTACGCCCGGGAGTTCCCCGGCCTGATGCTCTTCGCCTGCCTGGAAGCCGCCGGGCGGGGCGGGGCGACCGGCGTCGCCGACGCGGAGGCCGTACTGGCCGCGCTGCCAACGGAGTTGACCGAGCGGTTCGAGCGGGACGGCTGGCTGCTCACCCGCTCGTACAACGACGAGATCGGCGCGTCGATCGCCGAGGCGTTCGGCACGGACGACCGGACCGTCGTCGAGGCCTACTGCCGGGCGCACTCCATCGAGTTCGCCTGGCAGCCCGACGGGTCCCTGCACACCCGGCAGCGGCGCGCCGCCGTCCTGCGGCATCCGGTGACCGGCCGCCGCTGCTGGTTCAACCAGATCGCGTTCCTCAACGAATGGACCATGGACGCCGAGGTGCGCGAGTACCTGGTGGACATGTACGGGGCCGACGGGCTGCCCTTCAACACCCGATACGGCGACGGCGATCCGATCGGCGCCGATGTCGTCGAGACGCTCAACGAGGTCTACGAGGCGCACACCGCCCGCGAACCCTGGCGCCCCGGTGACCTGCTCCTCGTCGACAACATCCGCTGCGCCCACAGCCGTGAGCCCTTCGAGGGGCCGCGCGAGGTGCTGGTGGGCCTGGCGGACCCGGTACGGCCGGCCGACCTCGGCACACAGCACTCCGGCACCCGGCACTGCGACACGCGGCGGTCGGCCACACAGCACTCCGACCCGCACGACTCCGGCTCGAAGGACGAGGTGAGCTTCCGATGACCGAGGTTCCGGGTTTCGCCGTGATCACCGGCGCCCAGGTGCAGCAGGCCCTGCGGGGCCGGGAACGGGAGATCGTCGAACTGGTCGAGTCCGCCTACCTGTTGCACGGGGACGGGGACACGGGCGACACGGTCAATCCGCCGTCGTACTTCCTCCGCTTCCCCGACCGTCCGTCCTCGCGGATCATCGCGCTGCCCGCCTCACTGGGCGGGAAGTTCCAGGTGGACGGGTTGAAATGGGTCTCCAGCTTCCCGGAGAACACGGCCGGCGGGCTGCCGCGCGCCTCCGCCGTGCTGATCCTCAACGACCACACCACCGGCTATCCGTTCGCGTGCCTGGAGGCTTCCGTCATCAGCGCCACCCGGACGGCCGCGTCGGCGGCGCTGGCGGCCGACCGGCTGAGCGACGCGCGCCGGGGGGTACCGCGCCCGACGCGGGTCGGCTTCCTCGGCACGGGCCTGATCGCCCGGTACATCCACACGTTCCTCGCGGCGACCGGCTTCGCGTTCGAGGAGGTGGGGGTGCACGACCTGTCCGCGGACAGCGCGACGGGGTTCCGGGGATATCTGGAGCGGTCCGACGCGGACGGGCGGGTGAGCGTGTACGACAGCGCCGAGGACGTGATCCGGGCGAGCGACCTCGTGGTCTTCGCGACGATCGCGGGCGAGCCGCACATCCGTGAACCGAAGTGGTTCGCCCACAACCCGCTGGTGCTGCACGTGTCGCTGCGCGATCTCGCGCCCGAGGTGCTGCTCGCGTCGGCGAACTTCGTCGACGACGTCGAGCACTGCCTCAAGGCGAACACGTCACCGCACCTGACCGAACAGCTCACCGGCGCACGGGACTTCCTCGACGGGACGCTCCACTGCGTCCTCACCGGCCGGGCGACCGTGCCGGCGGACCGGCCGGTGATCTTCTCGCCCTTCGGCCTCGGGGTCCTCGACCTCGCGGTCGGCGGTCATGTTCACGAGCAGGTGGTCCGCTCCGGCGGACTACGGGTCGTGGACGGCTTCTTCCACGAGCTGCGCCGCCACGGCTGAACGGCCGGGCGCAGCGAGTACGACCTTGCACAACCAGGGGGGCCGCAGTGCCAGTCATATCCGTTCCCACGGACTTCAACGAGGAGGAGCTGTACGTCGATCTGCGCCAGGTCGTCGGACACAGGCTCTTCCTGAAGTGCGAGGGGTTCAACTTCGCCGGCTCGATCAAGGTCAAGGCCGCGTCCGAGATGGTGCGGGCCGCCGAACGGGAAGGACGTATCGGGCCCGGCTCGACGCTCGTCGAGTCGTCGTCCGGCAATCTGGGCGTCGCGCTGAGCATGATCGCGGCGAGCCGGGGCTACCGGTTTCTGTGCGTGACCGATTCCCGGTGCAATCCACAGACCCGGCGCATGATCGAGGCGCTGGGCAGCCGGGTCCACGTCATCTCCGAGCCGGACCCGCACGGCGGTCTCCTCGGCGCCCGGATCGCGTACGTCCGCGCACTGTGCGCCACAGACCAGCGCTACGTGTGGCTCGACCAGTACACCAATCAGGCGAACTGGCAGGCGCACTACCGCACCACCGCGCCCGCCATCGCCCGGCAGTTCCCGCGTCTGGACGTGCTGTTCGTGGGGGTCGGCACCTCGGGGACGCTGATGGGCTGCGCCCAGTGGTTCTGGGAGCGGCGGCGCCGGGTGCGGATCGTCGCCGTGGACAGCGTCGGTTCGGTCGCGTTCGGCGGGGCGCCGGGCCGCCGGATGATCCCGGGGCTCGGCACGAGCGTGACCCCGGCGCTGCTCGACGCGTCCTATGTGGACGACGTCGTCCGGGTGGAGGAGATCGACACCGTACGGGCCTGCCACCGCATGGCCCGGCGCGGCTTCCTCTTCGGGGGCTCCACCGGCACGGTCGTCAGCGGCGCCGGCGAGTGGCTGGCCCGCAACGGCTCGCCCGACACCACGGCGGTGGCGATCTCCCCTGACCTCGGGGAGCGCTATCTCGACACCGTCTACCGGCCGGGCTGGCCGCAGGAACAGTACGGGGAGGCCGTACTGGACCCGGAGGCGGAGTTCGGAACGGGTGAACTGGGGACGGGCGAGCTGGCGGCACCCGTCTGAGCCGGCCTCCGTGAGTCGGGCGCCGGCCGGCTCCGGTCCGGCGCCCGACTCCTGCCCGCGAGACACCGGCCCGTCGGACTCCTCCCCGCCGGACACCGGTGGGCGTCGCCGTGCCGATGCGATGCCGACGGGTAGGTTCCTGTCATGGCAGCCAGCACCCATGAAGTGACCAATCAGGCTCCGCCCCTGGTGGACTACGACGTCTTCGCCGCCGACCAGGTCCTGACGGAGGCGGTCGACCGGCACCTGGCGCCGGAGCTGCTGGACGAGGCCCGGGACGAACTGGCGGGGTTCGGGCGTACGGCGGGCTCCGCGCAGGTCCAGGAGTGGGGGCGGCTGGCGAACGAGAATCCGCCGAAGCTGCGGGCGTACGACCGGTACGGGAACCGGGTGGACGAGGTGGAGTTCCATCCGTCGTGGCACCGGCTGCTCGGCAAGGGGGTCTCGGCGGGGCTGACGGCGGCCTGGACACGGCCCGGCGGGCATGTGCGGCGGGCCGCCGCGTTCGTCGTCTGGACCCAGGTCGAGGCCGGCAACGGCTGCCCGCTGTCCATGACCCACGCGGCGGTACCCGCCCTGCGCACGGACCCGGCGCTCGCCGCCGAGTGGGAACCCCGGCTGACGTCCACGCTCTACGACTGGGACGTGCGGCCCGCCGACCAGAAGGCCGGCGCCCTCTTCGGGATGGGCATGACCGAGAAGCAGGGGGGCAGCGACGTACGCGCCAACACCACCGCGGCGCGGCCGCTGGCCGAGGACGGGACGTACGAGCTGACCGGCCACAAGTGGTTCTGCTCGGCGCCGATGTCGGACGGGTTCCTGGTGCTGGCGCAGGCTCCGGGCGGGCTGACGTGTTTCCTGGTGCCCCGGGTGCTGGCCGACGGGTCGCGGAACGTGTTCCGCATCCAGCGGCTGAAGGAGAAGCTGGGCAATCGGTCGAACGCCTCCGCCGAGGTCGAGTTCGACGGAACGTGGGCGCGCCGGGTCGGGGACGAGGGGCGGGGGGTGCGCACGATCATCGGGATGGTGGCGGCCACCCGGCTGGACTGCGCGCTGGGCGCGGCGTCGCTGATGCGGCAGGCGGTGGCGCAGGCGGTGCACCACTGCTCGTACCGGGAGGCGTTCGGCGGGCGGCTGATCGACAAGCCGCTGATGCGCAACGTCCTCGCGGATCTCGCGCTGGAGTCGGAGGCGGCGACGACGCTGGCGCTGCGGGTGGCCTCGGCGTACGACGCGGCGGAGGCGGGCAACGAGAACGAGCGCTCGTTCTTGCGGCTTGCGGTGCCGGTCGCCAAGTACTGGGTGACCAAGCGCTGTGCCCCGCTCGTGGTGGAGGCCGCCGAGTGCCTCGGCGGCAACGGTTACGTCGAGGAGTCCGGCATGCCCCGCCTGTTGCGCGAGTCCCCGCTCAACTCCCTCTGGGAGGGGGCCGGAAACGTGCAGGCACTCGACGTGCTGCGCGCACTGCGGCGCGAACCGCAGGCCCTGGACGCCTACTTGCGGGAGGTGGGCCGGGCCCGGGGCGGAGACCACCGGCTCGACGGCGCGATCAAGGACCTGCTGACCGAACTCGCCGATCTGGACGGCATCGAGGCCCGCGCGCGCCGGCTCGTGGAGCGACTCGCCCTCGTCCTGCAAGGGGCGCTCCTCGTGCGGTACGCGCCCCCGGCGGTAGCCGACGCGTTCTGCGCCTCCCGGCTGGGCGGCGACCGGGGCACGGCCTTCGGCACGCTGCCCCACACGCTGGACCTGGCGTCGGTGGTGGAACGGGCGCGTCCGGTCAGCTGAGTTCCACCTGGGCCACGTGCCCTCTTTCGGGTGGTCCGACGCGGGAGTGGTGCTGCGCCGACACGGCACCACCCCCGCTTCTCGGGCCCCTTCTGAGCGGAGCGCACACGCCGCACCGGGCGACGTTGAACAAGTTTCAAGGAGCGTGCGGCGGTTCGCCAGGGTTGCAGGGGGTTGCAACTCGTCTGCGCTCTGTGCCCGGAGTGTGTCCCTCCGTGGCCGAAGAGCGGCAGACTGTGAACCCGCAGTCAACGCCGTCGCGCGGACCCGGCTTCCACGGCCACCGGGGGCCGAGGAGCGAGGGGCCTGCCGGGGAGGAACGAGTGCCGCACTCGCCGATGGAAGTCGCGCGGCTCACCGCCACGGACGCCGCCCGAGCGGCCCGGGCTCTCGGCGAGGCACGCGCCTCCGTCCTCGACGGCCGGCCCTCGAAACCCGCCCCGCGCCCCGCGATCCGCGAGTCCTGGGGCCGCATGGCGCACAGCGGCATCGACCCCGACCACGACTTCCGGTCCGACCTCCTCGGCCGCGACGAGGTCGAGCGCCGCCGCCGGACCTCACGGCTCCGCCACGTCCTGCCGGTGCTCCGCGAGGGGCTGCTCTCCCTCGCGGACACCACGCAGCACATCATGATGGTCGCGGACGCCGACGCCCGGGTGCTGTGGCGCGAGGGCAGTACGGCCGTGCTCCGCAAGGCCGACGGGCACGGCCTGGGGATCGGCGCGGACTGGCGCGAGGAGACCGTCGGCACGAACGGCGTCGGTACGCCCCTCGTCTCCCGCCGGGCCGTGCAGGTCTTCTCCGCCGAGCACTTCGTCCGCGCCCTGCACCCCTGGACCTGCACCGGCGCCCCCATCACCGACCCGCGCGACGGCCGGCTGCTCGGCGCGGTGGACATCAGCGGTCCCCTGGAGACCCTGCATCCCTCCACCCTCGCCCTGGTCGACTCGGTCGCCAAACTCGCCGAGGCCCGTCTACGGGACCTGCACCTGACCTCGCTCGAACAGCTGCGCGCGGTGGCGGCCCCGGTCCTGGCCCGTATCGGCGGCCGCGCGGTCGCCGTCGACCGGGACGGCTGGACCGCCGCCGTGACCGGCATGCCGTACACCAGCCGGGTCGCCCTCCCCAAGTCCCTCTCCCCCGGCTGCTGCTGGTTCCCCGCGCTCGGCCTGTGCACCGTCGACCCGCTGCCCGCCGGATGGCTGATACGCCCCACCGCGGACCCCGCGCCCGCCCCGACCGCCACGCACATCACCCTCGATGTCTCCCACCCACGCCGCTGGACCGTCACCGTCGTCGGCTGCGCGGGCTCCTGGACCCATGTACTCACCCCCCGCCACGCCGAACTCCTGTACCTCCTCGCCCTCCACCGCGGCGGGCGCAGCGCCTCCGCCCTCGCCGACGACATGTTCGGCGACCCCGCCCGCACCGTCACCGTCCGCGCCGAGATGTCCCGCGTACGCCGTTATCTCGGTGCCTTCCTCGACCACCGCCCGTACCGGTTCACCGAACGGGCCGACGTCGAAGTCGTCCTCCCCGAAACCCCGTTGGACCTGCTCCCGCACTCGGTGGCGCCGGGGGTGGTACGAGCGCGGGGCACCACTGCGGGTGAGAGGTTCCCGGGCGAGGGATCTTCGGGACACGAGAGAGCCGAGCCGGGCCCCTGAGCCCATGCCGAACACGTTCGACCCCCGTCCCGGTGAACGGATCATGGCCTCGGGGTGAGGGATCTCCCTGCATTTCCCCGGACCTCGGTGTGACACGTGTCCCACTGCCGTAGCATCGCTGCCAGGCCGCCCCACCTGCCTCTCCGTCAAGATCTTGGTCTTGGTAGGCAGTTGGCCGTCCCCGGGAGGTTTTATGCAGCACCGCGGCAGGCACCGTCGACGCAGAAGGGGACGTGCGCTGCGCGCGTCCCTGGCGGGGACCGCGCTGGCCCTCACGGCGGCGGCCACGCTGATCAGTACATCGCAGGCGGCGGGCGGTGAGACACCGGGCGCGCTCTCTTCCATCACCTCGGCCGCCGAGCTGGGCAGGCTGCAGCTCCGGGAGACCCTCACCGACAGCACCGGGTTGAACACCCTGACCCACGAGACGGGCGGCGGGGTCGGCGTCGACGAGGTACTGCGCAGCGCGAACCACGCGATGCGCAACGAGGGCGACTGTTTCAGCACCGAGAAGGACAATCTGCCCGTCGAGCCGGTGACGTCGCGGGCGTACTGCTGGGAGCCGGGCGACGCGGTCGACGACAGGTGGGTCCCCAGCTCGGTCACCACGTCCCGCAACAACCGGGTCATCGCGTCCGGCTGGACGCACAGCGGTGTCGGGAGCGACACGCCCGGCGCCGACTCGACCAAGGCCGGCCCCACGGGTACGGACAATACGCGCGCGGACAATACGGGCGCGGACGGCACCGACGTCGGTGCCGTCGACGACGAAGGGCTCGCCCGGGTCGCCTTCGTCGACGCCAGTGACCCCGCGAACCTCAGATACCGATGGGTCCTGCTGGTCGTGCCGACCACCGGCGGGCAGGGCTTCGAGGGCTTGCGTTCCCGGCTCGGCGGCATGGCCTGGTACGAGGACAAGCTGATCGTCACCGCGCGGGGCCCGCAGAGCCGCGGACAGCGGGACGACTCCCTGTACGTGTTCGACCTGGCCCGCTTCCTGCGCGCCGACGTGACCGACAGCGACGCGATCGGCAGGGCGGGCGACGGCTGGTCGGCCCACCATTACCGGTACGCGCTGCCCGCTGTCGCCGCCTACAGTCCACCGGCGGGCCGCGGCTGCGACGCGCGCGACAACGACGGGGTGCCCTGCTTCGGCTCGCTCTCCCTCGACCGGACGTCGACACCACCCACGGTCGTCGCGAACGAGCGGTTCCGGCCCGGCCGCGATGAACCCGCCCGCGTCTGGCGCTACGCACTCGACATCACCGGCGACCGCACCGGCCTGCTCACCACCACCGGCCGCGGGAGCGACGCCGTCGCCACCGAGGCGTACGAGACCGAGGCCACCGGTGTCCGAGGGGTCCTCGCCCACAAGGGGAACTGGTACGTCGACCAGGCATCAGAGGAGTCCGACCGGCACGGCACGCTCTGGAGGCAGGACGAGGACGGCTCCAAGGCCGCCAGGTGCGCGGCGGACAAGGCCGACGAGAAGTCCGGCCTCCGCTCGTACGCCTGCTGGGGGCGGCACACAGCCTCCCTGTCCTACTCACCGGAGACCGGCGAGGTGTGGACGCTCACCGACCCCATCCCCGAGCGCGTGCTCTACGCGGTGAAACTGTCGGACGTCGACGGCACGCTGGACTAGGGCGACCGGCCCGACAGGGTGACCCGGCCCGGCCTTGGAGGCGGGCCGGGACCCGTGATTCCCTGGGCCCATGAGCAGCACCGTCACCACCTGGTCCCTGGAGCAGACCTCGCCGAGCGATCTGCTTCCCGCCGCCGCGCCCGAGGGCGACGACGTCCGCATCGTGCGCGCCGAGGTCCCCTCCCCCGAGTTCAGCCGCTTCCTGTACGCCTCCGTCGGCGGTGACATCCGCTGGATCGACCGGCTGTCGTGGTCGTACGGGCAATGGCAGGAGCACCTGGACCGGCCGGGCGTGGAGAGCTGGGTCGCCTACGACCGGGGGACGCCCGCCGGCTATGTGGAGATGGAGCCGCAGGACGACGGGGTCGTGGAGATCGCGTACTTCGGGCTGATCCCGGCGTTCCGGGGACGGCGCATCGGCGGCCACCTGCTGTCGTACGGGACGGCCCGTGCCTGGGACCTCGCCGAGCGGTGGCCGGGGCTGCCGCCGACCAAGCGGGTCTGGCTGCACACCTGCACCCGGGACGGCGAGCACGCCATGGGGAACTACCTGCGGCGGGGGTTCACGCTGTTCGACACGAAGGTGACCGAGGAGGCGGACGCTCCGGCGCCGGGTCCCTGGCCCGGTGCGGCCGCTTCCACACCATGACCCACATCACAGCGTCTCGACATGCGAGACATCCCTGTCCGGAATATGGATGACGGTGGACTGGGTCTAAAGAGCCGTGACACGCTTCCGTCATGTCTGGAACTGGAATTGCCTTGGTGAGTCGGCGCCACGTCGACCTCGGCCGCATGTCCAGCGCCATCTGTCCGGTGAGCTGACGCCCCTGCCGCGAGGGGTTGGACGACCCCGGGCACTAGCGCCGCACCCTCCTCTGTTTTCAGCCCGCGCAAGGACGCGCAGGCGCCGCACACGCTGCGCGCGTGTGCCCGCATGCGCGCGCCGGCGCAGCTCAGAGCCGCTTCCCCGCCTTTCCCGAAGGACATACACCCATGGCCGCCACCCCGCAGAACCCCGCCACGCCCCGCCGCAAGGTGAGCCGTCACCGTGGTGAGGGCCAGTGGGCCGCGGGACACTTCACCCCGCTGAACGGCAACGAGCAGTTCAAGAAGGACGACGACGGTCTCAATGTGCGGACGCGCATTGAGACGATCTACTCGAAGCGCGGCTTCGACTCGATCGACCCCAACGACCTGCGTGGCCGGATGCGCTGGTGGGGGCTGTACACCCAGCGCAAGCCCGGGATCGACGGCGGCAAGACCGCGATCCTGGAGCCGGAGGAGCTGGACGACAAGTACTTCATGCTGCGGGTTCGGATCGACGGCGGCCGGCTCACCACCCGGCAGCTGAGGGTGATCGGCGAGATCTCGCAGGAGTTCGCGCGGGGCACGGCCGACATCACCGACCGGCAGAACGTCCAGTACCACTGGATCCGGGTCGAGGACGTGCCCGAGATCTGGGAGCGGCTGGAGGCCGTCGGCCTGTCCACCACCGAGGCCTGCGGTGACACCCCTCGTGTGATCATCGGCTCGCCCGTCGCCGGGATCGCCACGGACGAGATCATCGACGGCACGCCCGCGATGGAGGAGATCCAGCGGCGGATCATCGGCAACCCGGACTTCTCGAACCTGCCCCGCAAGTTCAAGTCCGCGATCTCCGGCTCGCCGCTGCTCGACGTGGCGCACGAGATCAACGACATCGCGTTCGTCGGTGTCCGCCACCCCGAACACGGCCCCGGCTTCGACCTGTGGGTCGGCGGCGGTCTGTCCACCAACCCGAAGATCGGGCAGCGGCTCGGCGCGTGGGTGCCGCTGGACGAGGTCGCGGACGTGTACGAGGGCGTCATCTCGATCTTCCGTGACTACGGCTACCGGCGGCTGCGCACCCGCGCCCGCCTGAAGTTCCTGCTGGCCGACTGGGGCACGGAGAAGTTCCGCCAGGTCCTTCAGGACGAGTACCTCAAGCGCAAGCTGGTCGACGGACCGGCGCCCGACCAGCCGGTGGCGCGCTGGCGCGACCACGTCGGAGTGCACCCGCAGAAGGACGGCCGGTACTACGTCGGGTTCGCCCCGCGCGTCGGCCGCGTGGACGGCACGACGCTGACGAAGATCGCCGATCTCGCCGAGGCACACGGCTCCGGCCGGGTCGCGACCACCGTCGAGCAGAAGATGATCGTGCTCGACGTCACCGAGGAGCAGGTCGACTCGCTCGTCGAGGGCCTGGAGGCACTGGACCTCAGGGTCAACCCCTCGGCGTTCCGGCGCGGCACCATGGCCTGCACCGGCATCGAGTACTGCAAGCTCGCCATCGTCGAGACCAAGGCGCGCGGCTCCCTGCTGATCGACGAACTGGAGCGCCGGATCCCGGAGTTCGACGAGCCGATCACCATCAACATCAACGGCTGCCCGAACGCCTGCGCGCGTATCCAGGTGGCGGACATCGGTCTCAAGGGACAGCTCGTCCTGAACGACGCGGGCGAACAGGTCGAGGGCTACCAGGTGCACCTGGGCGGCGCGCTCGGCCTGGAGGCCGGGTTCGGCCGCAAGGTACGCGGCCTGAAGGTCACCTCCGACGAACTCCCCGACTACGTCGAGCGCGTGCTCAAGCGGTTCCAGGACGAGCGCGAGGACGGCGAGCGCTTCGCCGCCTGGGTCACCCGCGCTTCCGAGGAGGCCTTGTCGTGAGCGAGCGAGCCGCCCCTTTCTACTGCCCCTACTGCGGTGACGAAGACCTGCGCCCGAACGAAGAGGGACACGGCGCGTGGGAATGCGGGGCCTGCAATCGAGCCTTCCAGTTGAAGTTCCTCGGGCTCTTGTCCCGGGGGCTTCGGCGAGCCGACAGCGGAGGGGATCACATATGACTACCGTCCAGGCGGATTCCGATACATCCGCGTCCTCGAAGGACGCGGCCGACCCGGAAGCGGCGAAGCGCGCCGAGCTCAAGGCGCTCGCCGAGCAGGCCGGCCGTGATCTGGAGGACGCCTCGGCCCTGGAGATCCTCCAGTGGGCCGTGGACACGTTCGGCAAGCGCTTCTGCGTGACGTCCTCGATGGAGGACGCGGTGGTCGCGCACCTCGCCTCCCGGGCCAGGCCCGGCGTGGACGTCGTGTTCCTCGACACCGGTTACCACTTCCCGGAGACCATCGGCACCCGGGACGCCGTCGAGGCCGTGATGGACGTCAACGTCATCACGATCACCCCCCGTCAGACGGTCGCCGAGCAGGACGCCGAGTACGGGCCGAAGCTGCACGACCGCGACCCCGACCTGTGCTGCTTCCTGCGCAAGGTCAAGCCGCTCGAAGAGGGCCTGACCCGGTTCGACGCGTGGGCGACCGGCCTGCGCCGCGACGAGTCCGAGAGCCGGGCGAACACCCCGGTCGTTGGCTGGGACGACAAGCGCGGCAAGGTCAAGGTCTCCCCGATAGCGCGCTGGACGCAGGACGACGTGGACGCCTACGTCACCGAGCACGGTGTGCTCACCAACCCCCTGCTCATGGACGGCTACACCTCCGTGGGCTGCGCCCCCTGCACCCGCCGGGTCGCCCCGGGCGAGGACGCGCGGGCCGGCCGCTGGGCAGGCAACGCCAAGACCGAGTGCGGGCTGCACCTGTGAGCGCCGCAGGGTCCGCGGAGAACGCCACCGCGCCCGCCGAGACAGCTGACACCGTCGGGAACACCGTCCCCGGGACGGGCCGTGCTCCCGCGACGAACCAGGAGAACCAAGTGACGACCGGAGCCACCGGAGCCACCGTCTGGCTCACGGGTCTGCCGAGTGCCGGCAAGACCACCATCGCCTACGAGCTGGCGGGCCGGCTGCGTGAGGACGGCCACCTCGTGGAGGTCCTCGACGGCGACGAGATCCGCGAGTTCCTCACCGCGGACCTGGGCTTCAGCCGCGCCGACCGCCACACCAACGTGCAGCGCATCGGCTTCCTCGCCGACCTGCTCGCCCGTAACGGCGTCCATGCGCTCGTGCCGGTCATCGCGCCGTACGCCGACAGCCGCGAGGCGGTCCGCAAGCGTCACGCGGCGAGCGGTGCCGCGTACGTCGAGGTGCATGTGGCTACGCCGGTCGAGGTGTGCTCCGAACGCGATGTGAAGGGTCTGTACGCCAAGCAGGCGGCCGGGGAGATCTCCGGGCTGACCGGTGTCGACGACCCCTACGAGGCCCCCGAGACCCCGGATCTGCGCATCGAGTCGCAGGACCAGACGGTCCAGGAGTCCGCGGCGCTGGTCCACGAGCTGCTCACCGAGAGGGGTCTGGCATGACGACGACCGTCGCGGCCGTCCCCGGGGAGACCGGCACCCCGTACACGCTGTCCCACCTGGACGCGCTGGAGTCCGAGGCCGTCCACATCTTCCGTGAGGTGGCGGGTGAGTTCGAGCGGCCGGTGATCCTGTTCTCCGGCGGCAAGGACTCCATCGTCATGCTGCACCTGGCACTGAAGGCCTTCGCCCCGGCGGCCGTCCCCTTCACGCTGCTGCACGTCGACACCGGACACAACTTCCCCGAGGTCCTGGAGTACCGCGACCGCACGGTCGCCGAGCACGGACTGCGACTGCACGTCGCCTCCGTACAGGACTACATCGACCGGGGAGTGCTGAAGGAGCGTCCCGACGGCACCCGTAATCCGCTCCAGACCGTGCCGCTGACGGAGAAGATCCAGGCGGAGAAGTTCGACGCCGTCTTCGGCGGCGGACGACGCGACGAGGAGAAGGCACGCGCCAAGGAGCGGGTCTTCTCGCTGCGGGACGAGTTCTCCCAGTGGGACCCACGCCGCCAGCGGCCCGAGCTGTGGAACCTGTACAACGGCCGCCACGCGCCCGGCGAGCACGTCCGCGTGTTCCCGCTGTCCAACTGGACCGAGCTGGACGTCTGGCAGTACATCGCCCGCGAGGGCATCGAACTCCCCCAGATCTACTTCGCGCACGAGCGTGAGGTGTTCCAGCGGGCCGGGATGTGGCTGACCGCCGGCGAGTGGGG
>NZ_LRTR01000859.1 GCF_001550375.1 Streptomyces europaeiscabiei
CCGCCCCGGCGACCCTCCCGCCACGGTCCAGCCCCTGGCTCCGCCGGCCCCGACCGCCGGCGTCTCGCCCACGCCCACCCGGATCTCCGGCCCGCTCGCCGGGCAGGTGCGGATCGTCGAGCCGGGCGAGCGCGTGGACGTCGGCAAGGGCACGCAGGTCTGGCTGACGAAGGAGGGCAAGCACGCCTACGAGCCGCTGATGTCCGAGATCCCCGAGTTCCAGGACCTGTTCGACGAGGACATCGACACCAGCCGCCCGGGCGCCGCGATGCAGGAGGCGGCGTCGGGCACCGAGTACGCGTTCCTCTCCGGCCTCTACTACGGCGGCCGGACCCTGGCGGCCGGAGTACGGCTCGAACTTCGCGACGGCCGGACGCTCGACGGCACGATCCTGCGGCTGGCCGGCAACGAGGAGTGGGGGGCCTGGTACGTGCTGACGAGCCGCAAGGAGGGTGTCTCGCACGCCGAGCGTCTGCGGAGCCTCACCCGCAAGGTCACGGTGTACGACAAGGACGGCATCGTCCTCGTGTCGAAGGAGTTCACCGACTGAGCGTCACCGCTTCTCGTACGCCGACCGCCGCCGAGACCAGGGTGCCGAGGAGGAGGAAGGGCACGCCCTGGACGACGACCGCCGTGAACACGGTCCACCAGGCGGCCATCGCGGGGGTGGCGAGGTCGAGCGCGACCACCGGGCCGAGCACGGAGGCGACGGTCGCGATGGCGATGAGCGCGAGACCGCCGGGGACGGCGTGGAGCAGCACGCGCACGGCGAGCCGTACGCCGTGGACAGCCGTCCCGGGACCTCCGGCGTTCCTCGGCTCTCCGCCGCCTCCCTGGCGCTCGGCGCCCCTCTGTTCCTGCGCGGTCTCCACATGCGGAGGTTAGGGAGCGGGGCTGTGCGGCGGCCCGGAATCGTCAGAGAGGCGGCTGTGCGGGGGCCGGGCCGAGGGTGGTGGTGCCGGGGGCGGTGCGGTGGCCGAGGCCGGTGCGGTAGGCGTCGAGGGCGGCCTCGACACGGCCGGTGCGGCGGTACAGGTCCCCGAGCAGGCGGCACAGGTCGGCCAGGTCACCGGCGGCGCCCGCCCGTTCCAGCAGGCTCAGCGCCCGTACGTAGTGTTCCTCGGCGGCGTCCGCGTCCCGGGCGTCCTCGGCGATGATGCCGAGGAGGCGGTGGGCGGCGGCGGAGTGGAGGGCGCCGCGTTCGGAGCTGAGGTCGCTGAGGACCTCGCGGAGCAGTGCGGCGGCCTCCTCGGACTTGCCCCGGCGGTGCAGGACGTCGGCGAGTTCGACGGCGACCTGGCTGGTGTAGAGGGCGGCGCGCTTGGCGGAGAGCATGCGGCGGGCCTCACGCAGCTCCTCCTCGGCGCGGGTGTAGTCGCCGTTCTGGGCGTGGAGGTAGCCGCGCATCCAGTGGCAGTTGGCCAGCTCGGTGCGGATCTGGAGCTGCCGGTACAGCTCGGAGGCCTTGGCGAGCGACGCGTCGGCCTCGACGATCCGCCCCTCGGCGATCATCGTCCGGGCGACCGAGCGGTGCATACGGGCGACGAGGGCGGGGTCGCCGGACTGCGGGGCGAGCGCGAGGGCCAGCTCGGCGGCCTGGGCGGCGCGGGCGTGGGCGCCCATGTCCATGTAGGGGGCGATGACCCCGGTGTAGAGGAGGAGCAGCGCGTCCGGGTCGTGCATACCGTTGCGGTTCAGCTCGTCGAGGGTGGACTCGTACAGGTAGCAGGAGTAGCGGAGTTCACCGGCGAGGTAGTGGGCGGTCGCGCGGCCGCGCAGGGCGGGGACGCGGGCCGGCAGCGGGGCGTCGCCGAGCCGCTGCTCGGCCTGTTCGAACCGGGTCTGGGCGGTCTCCAGGTCGCCGGTCTCCAGGGCGCATTCACCGAGCCCGAGCAGCGCGTCGGCCTGCTCGGCGACCAGCCCGTACTCCTCCGCCTCCGCGAGGACGACCGTGAACCCCTCGGCGGCGGCCTCGGTGGCGCCGCTGGCGAGGGTGCGCTGGGCGCCGGTCAGGCGCAGCCGCAGCTCGGTGGCGAAGCCGGCGGGGCGGCCGGTGGCCAGCTCCTCGAACCCCACGCCGAGCCGTTCGGCGATGTGCCGCAGGGCCGGTTCGGAGGCCCGGACCCGGCCGGCCTCCAGGGTCGAGATGTACGCCGGGGTGTACGCCGGTTCCGCCAACTGGCGTTGTGTGAGGCCCTGTTCCGCCCGCAGTCGCTGCACTCTGCGCCCGATGACCTCGGGATCGTCACGCTCGGCCGTACCTGCCATGACGTAAGCATGCCAGTAACCCCGCTTATACCGGCCGCTTTACCCCAACTCCCCACCATGCTCTTGCCGTTGGTAAGTCAAAGCCTTACGTTGAGTGACACGTCAAGCACGCTTGACTCATCCGTTCAGCCGTTCATCCGCTCATCCGCTCAGCCACCGTCAGAGTCGCTGTCACGGCCGCAGCCGCAGCCGCAGCCGCTCCGCATCGCTGTCGCTGCCGCGGTGGTGGCCATCGCCGTCGCCGGGAGGTCCCCGTGATCCGAGACCTGCTCACCCGCCACGCCCGCTCCGTCACCGCCGCCCTCGTCGCCGTCACCGCCCTGACGACCGCGGCCAACGCCTTCCCCCGCTGACCCGGGCCCGGCCCCGGCCGCCCGCTCAGAACTCGGCGGTGTCCACCTCGAAGCCGAGGGGCGCGGGCAGGGGAACGGCCAGCCCCATCTTGTGCTGGGCGCCCTTGGCGTACTCGTCACCGGAGGGCTCCGAGTACACGGTCACCTGGCCCTCCTCACGGTCGATGAGGAGGTAGACCGGGATACCCGCCCGGGCGTAGCCACGGATCTTCTTCTCCCGGTCGTGGGCGGCCGTGCTGTCGGAGGTGACTTCGGCGACGAGGAGAACGGAGGACGGGTCGTGCCACTCCTCCTGGTCGCCGAAGCTGCCCTTGGGGGCGATGACCAGGTCGGGGACGACGTGACCTGTCGCGGAGGAGCCGGGGACGGTCAGGCCGATGCCCGTGTAGTTGCGCAGGGACCGGTCGCTGCGCCGCTCGGTGACCTGGTCAGCGACCTCCGACACAATCTCCTCGTGCTCCCCGTTGGCCGGAGGTGTCACGCAGATCTCCCCTTCGATCAGCTCCACGCGCCAGCCCTCGGGGGCCGCCGCACTGAACAACTCGAAGGCCTGGTCCACGCTTACGCCGCCCATACGCAAGGGCTCCTCGTACTCGCCGTCAGGGTCGTCATAGGGACCGTAAATGTACTCGCCCTGGTACCCCGGCATGATGATCGGCTCCGCCGTCGCCATGTCAGACCTCCGTTCGCTCAGCGCGACGTTCTCAGCGTAGACCGGAAGCCCGCACAGGGAATCCGGAGCCATTCACTCGAACGAGTGCGCTGATCTTCAGGTCGGGCAGCGGCTCACGCCACGTACGCTCTCATGCCCGGAATCCAGAGCTGAGCACCCCGGGCCAGGACGAGGCTTTCCGCCCCGGCCCGGGGCCCTTGGTCAGTCGCCCACGCGTGGCAGGAGGGAGACCATCTTGCCGCCGTTACGGACGATCAGTACGTCCTCGTAGAGCAGGACCTGGGGCGTGAACCCGTACTTGCCGGGGTCGACGTGACCGCGCCAGAGCTGCTCGCCCGTGCGCACATCGAGGCCGGACAGGTCGCCGGCCGTGCCGAGGAAGTACACGACGTTCTGGCTCGGCGACACCACGGGAGTGGCGATGCCGTCCCAGATCGCCTCCCCGTCGGGCATCTTGACGCCGACCGGGGCGGTCCACAGGGTCTTCCCGGTCGTGAGCGAGTAGGAGGAGGCCTTGCCCTCCAAGGACACGGAGATCAAACGATCACCGACGAGTGCCTGGGTGGCTGTCCCCCCGTCGACCCGATAGGACCGTGAGGTCTGCTTCCCCGAGCTGTCGACGAGGGTCAGCACCAGGTTCTTGCTCTTCTGGGCCTCCTCCGCGAGGGTCTTGCTTTCCCGGGGCGGCACCGTGACCAGAGCCATCCGGTCCCCCAAGGTACCGATGAGTTGCTGCCTTTCGGGGAGGTCCGTGACCTTCTCGGTCCGTCCGGTGACAGGGTCGAGACGGAATACGTTGGTGTAGCCCGACGGATTCTTGGTGTCCTGCGAGCACAGGAGGTAGGGGACACCGTTCAACACCGTCCGGTCGCACCAGATGCCCTTGTCCCAGGTGTGGCGCCACTTCACCTCACCGGTCCGCGGATCGACGGCCGACAGCGTCCGGTCCGTCGGGGTATTGGCCAGTACCGCGCCGTCGATGAGCAGGGCGGCCTGGTCGTCGCGGTTGTCGCTCGCCAGCTCCACCGTCCACAGCACCTTGCCGGTGTCGGTGTTCACCGCCATCAGGTCGGTGCCGCCCGCGTAGTCGCCGTTCGGCTGCCTGTCGGCGGTGTGGTTCCGGTAGCCGTAGAGCACGCCGTCGCGCACGGCGAACGGATGGTCGGACCCGCTGCCATCGCCGTTGACCTTGACCGTCCACAGGCGTTCGCCGGTGTTCGCGTCGAACTTCGCGGCGTCGTACTTGTGCCCGGCGCAGTACAGCGCGGAGCCGTCCACCAGGCAGCCCCGCCCAGCGGCGTCCAGGTCGCTGATCCGCCACGGCTTCCAGCTCTCCGGCGACGCCGCCGGCCTCGCCGGCCGGTCCTGGTCGGTCACCCCGCCGCCCCCGAAGCCGAGGACCGCCCCCGCGGTGATCGCGGCCACGGCCGCCGCCGTCCCCGCCACCTGCGAGAAACGGCGTCGGGCGCGCCGCCGCACCACCTTCTCGACCAGGTCGCCGGGCGCCCGTACGCGGTCCAGGTCCACGGCGTGCAGAGTCTCCCGGACCTTCTGCTCCACCTGTTCCGTCGTCATCCCTGGGCCCCCTTCGGCGTAAGGCTGAGCTGCCGTGCCTGTTCTTCCGCGAGCCCGGCGGGCCCCAGTTCCGGTACGAGGAGCCGGAGTTTGGCGAGCGACCTGTGCGCCGTGCTGCGCACGGTGCCGACCGGACACCTCAGCAGTGCCGCGACCTCGGCCTCCGGCAGGTCCTCGAAGTAGCGCAGGACGACCACGGCCCGCTGGCGCTTCGTCAGTCGGCCGAGCGCCGCCCACAGCGCGATCCGCAGCTCGGACTCCGCCCCGGCGTCGGCCTCTGTGCCCGACTCGGGCAGAACGGGCACGGTCGTCTCCGCGCGGTGTCTGCGCAGCCGCCAGCGGTTGACCTGCTGGCGGTACATGACCTGGCGAACGTACGCCTCGGGCTGCTCGATGCTCGACCAGCGTCCATACACTTTCATCAACGCGATCTGGAGCAGATCCTCCGCTCCGTGCCGGTCCCCTCCGGTGAGCAGCACCGCGAGCCGCAGCAGCGCGGTGGAGCGCATCGCTACGAACTCCCGGAACTCGTCGTGACTCGACGCCTTCATCCAACCTCCCCCTTCTCGGCAACCATCACGACGTGATGAGCCGCGCACGGCTATCCCTCATCGAGTGAGATTGTGCGTCCGTCCCGGGGACACCCCGGGAGAGAGGTACGCAGCGGCACGCAGCCGCTAGTGGCACACCCTTCGGTACGGCGCGTCCGGTACGTACGTGTCCCACTCGGCTCGTGTCAGGTCCTCGTTCCCGGCGCGGGCGCAGACGTGGTCGACGACGCGGGCGGGGGCGACGGTGTGGCGGTGGAGGGGGACGTGGGTGCCGCCGGCGAAGAGGGTGGTGTTGTCGGGGCTGAAGGCGAGGGAGGCGATGCGTTCGCCGGGGGAGGGGAGCGGGCCGCCGAGGGGCTGTTGGGTGGCGGTGTCCCAGAGCTGGATGGTGCCGGCGTCGCCACCGACGGCGAGGGTGTGGCCGTCGGGGCTGAGCGCGAGGGCGCTCACCGCCTCCGGGGTCCCGCCCAGCGGCGCCGGGAAGACGTTGCGCAGGACTCCGGCCCGGCGGCGCAGGTCCCCGTCCCACAGGGCGACCCGGCCGGTGCGGTCGCCCGCCGCCACACGGCTGCCGTCGGGGCTGAAGGCCAACGCGCTGATGTGGTCGCCCTGGACGAGGTCCAGGGCGGCACTCCGCCCGGTGCTGCCGCGGGCGACCCGGTTGTCGCCGACGACCAGGTCGTCACGGGGGCTGAGCGCGAGACGGACGCTCGCCAGGCCCGGCCCGGTGAGGGAGTCCGTACGGCTGCGGGTCGCGGTGTCCCACCGCTCGTTGCTCGGTTCGCCGTCGGCCGGGGTCCGGGTGGTGAAGAGGGTGCGGCCGTCGGGGGACAGGGCCAGGGCCGTCACCGCCGTACCCGACTGGGTCCGCCCCAGGTCCAGCATGCTCTGTTCGCGGTCCCGGGCCAGGTCCCAGACGGTGAACCACTGGGGCGCGGCCGACCTGCCGGGCGCGGTGACCCCGTAGACGAACCTGCTGCCGTCGGGGCTGAACGCCATCTGGGGCACCACGTCGCCCGCGGCGAGCGGCGTCTCGGCGGGTGTGTCCTCGTAGGCCTCGCGGGGGACGGGCGGGGGCGGGGGC
>NZ_LRTR01000860.1 GCF_001550375.1 Streptomyces europaeiscabiei
GGCCGGGACGGCGGCCTGCGGGGCCGGGGCCAGACCGGCCGCGGCGGCGCAGACGGTGACGGCGAGGGCTGCCAGTCGGCTGCACCGGGTGCGCCGGGTGGTGTCGGGACACTGTCAGTGGTGGGTGGCAGCATCCGGCACATGACGGACACCACGACAGACACCAGAGGATTCGACTGGCGGTCCTTCCTGCTCGAGTGGAGCGGGGAGTGGGCGGATTCCCTTCAGGACGACGAGACGCGGGGGCAGGACGACGAGACCGCGCTGGGAGGCGCGGTGGCTCGGTTCCCGCCCGCCTCGGAGTATCGGATCGTGGCCCTGGAGGAGCGTCTCGGCCGGCGGATGCCCCCGTCGTACCGGGAGTTCCTCAAGGTCAGCGACGGCTGGCGGCACGCGGGCAGGTTCGTGTGGCTGCTGGCGGGGACCGAGGACGCTCGCTGGCACAACGACGCGTCGGGACTCGCGGACATGTTCGAGGAGTACCTGGACGAGGACGCCGGGCCCGAGGAGCGGCGAGAGGTGGACATCTGGCGGCGCGGGCTGCAGCTCGACGTCGAGTCCGACATTACCCACATCCTTATGGATCCGGAGGACGTGGACGAGGATGGCGAGTGGGCCGTGTACACCTGGGCGAGCTGGCGTGCCGCGCCGCCCGAGAGGCACGCCGACTTCCTCGCGTTCATGCAGGACATGCACCGCGAGTTCCACAGCCTGCGGTCACACCCGAGCGACGAGGAACCGGAGTTCGAGAACGACACGACGTGGCAGCTGGACGTCCTGGTCGACCGGGCCCGGCTGGAGACGATGCGCGGTGACTGGGAGGAGGCCGTGAAGTCGCTGGACGAGGCCGGTGGGTACGGCAGACCTCGGGCCACCGGTCTGGGCGACCAGATACGACGCTTACTCGGACAGTCCTCCGGGGTGTACTTCGAAGGCCTGGTGACGGACCCCCGGCACACGCCGGAGCTGCTGCCACCGCTGGTCGCCGAGCACGCGGCGCACTCGTACCGGGACGACAATGAGCGCCATCACCACGTCCCAGCCATGGTTCATGGCGAGGTGATTACTTCCGCCTTCGCGGAACAACGGCACGGGGGAAGGCCCCACTTCCTCGACGGTGACGTTCGTGCGGGCACGATGCCAGCGCGGGATGACGCCACCGGCCAGAGATGGTTGCCCGCATGCCGCAGCATCACCGAGCCCGACGAGCTCGGCTGCTTCCTCTCAGGGGGAGGCCCCGACTGCGTTTCGCGGAGTTGTCGCTGATCGAGCAGTGTCGGAGGCGGTTGGCATACTGCACGGATGACAGAGCAGCGGCCGACCCTGGCCCTTTCCCTCACCGGTGAAGAACTGCGGCGCTGGTACTGGCTCAAGGACGAACTCCTCGCCTTCGCCCGTTCCATCGGGGTCGGCACGCGTGGTGGCAAGCAGGAGCTGACGGACCGCCTGGCCGCGGTGCTCGACGGCAGACCGCTGCCGCCCGCCGCCCCTGTGCGCCGCGTGGTCGGCGCGCCGCTGCCCGAACCGCTCACCGAGGACACCGTCATCCGTGCAGGACAGCGGTGCAGCCAGCAACTGCGCGGCTTCTTCCGGGCCGAGATCGGTCCCGCGTTCCGCTTCGACGCCGCCATGCGCTCCTTCATCGCCGACGGCGCCGGGCGAACGCTTGGCGATGCGGTACGTCACTGGCATACGACACGCGGACAGGGCCCCGAGGACATCGGGCCTCAATTCGAACTCAACCGGTTCCTCCGCGACTGGAACGCCGCACATCCCGGCGCCGGCCGGGACACCGCGCTCGCCGCCTGGCGCGACCATCGCTCACGACCCGTCGACGACCGCCCGCGCTTCAACGGCCGGGGCGAGTAGGCGTGCCAGGCCGACCGGAGACATCGCAGACCCGGCTTCGTCCGGGCCGCCCCCGGCTCCGCTTACCCCGGACTATGTGCCCTGACAGACCGGCCGCAACCGCGAGCAGCTCCGGCGCGAGCGGCTGGACCTGGTCCTGCTGCACAGCCCGGAGCGCGCCCACCCCGGTGACCGTCCCGCCCTGCACCGCGCGATCCGGAGACGTTCGTCGTCCTCGAGGAGGCCGTGGCAGCCGGGCAGGTGGCCGGATGCGGCATCGCCGCGTGGGCGGGCCTGGAAGAGGAAGCGTTCACGGTGGAGGAACTGCTTGCCCTGGCCGCCGAAGGCGCGGGCGGCCGGCACCACCTGGTCGCGGTCCAGATGCCGGTCAGGCTGGTGAGGATGACGCCGATCACGCAGGCCCTTCAGGCCATGGCCCGCTCCCGGCCGCAGCCGGCGCGGGGCTGCGGGTGATGGCCTCCGCGCCGCGCACGGCGGCGAGTTCCCCGGCGTGGTCGACCAGGAGCTCGCCGACCTAGTCCGGCCGGGACTGCCCCCCGCACAGGCGTGCGTCCTCGCCGTGGTGTCATGCCCAGGATTGACGGGCGTCCTCATCGCGGCCTCCAGTGCGCCACACTGGAGTCAGGCGGCCGACGCCGTCGCCCAACCCTCCCTGACCGCCGCCAAGTTGAGGGAGAAGCCAGAAGAAGGAGCGCCGTACGCAAGTCATTCACTGGTGTACTCGCCTCCCCCTGACCCGGACACCGAACAGCGCATGCGTGCCCGCCATGCCCGCGCCGCCCAGGCTCTGGACGTACGAGTCGAGCCGGGCGGGGAGTTCTGGGGTTGGGCCGGGCGCACTGTGGGTGCCCCGGCCCGCACCGCCGCCGGGCATCCGGCGTGGCCGCGGCTGGTGTCCGCGCCAGAGGACAAGGCGTCGGGGGAACCGTGGGACGGCGCCCTCGAGGCACACCACGTCTTCGGGGACCTCGACGGGCGCCGGCCCGCCCTCCCGGCCGTCCACGACGCCGTCGACGACACCACCGCCTATCGGGCGGAGCTGTCGGCTCGCGTCGACCAGCCGGTCCTGTCCGACGACCCGGTGCTCCAGCGCGACCTCCAACTGCCGGACTCCTGGTGGGCCGACCTCACCGGGACGCTGGAGAAGGTGGCGGCCTTCGACACCGACCGCGTCGCCGTACGCCAGCACTACATGGACCGGGCCATCCCCGAGTTCGTGGGCATCGCGGCCCCGGCCGTGACCCGCTGAGCAGCCGCCCACGCCGACCTGCACTGGGCCAACGTCACCGCGCCCCTGTGGCTTCTGGCCTGGGAGGGCTGGGGGCGAGCTCCGGAGCGGTTCGACGCCGCCACGCTCTACGCCTACCTACTGCTCCGGGAGGACGTCGCCACCCGCGTCCGCACCGCCTTGCCCGTCCTGGGCAGCCCGGCCGGCCTCGCCGCCGAAGCGACCGTGTGCGCCCGGCTGCTGCAGACCGTGGCCCGCGGCGACAACCTGGTCCTTCAAGACCAGCTCCGGAAGTGGCCCGAAATACTCCGCTGCCGCCGACCGAGCTCCCGGTACCTGACGCGGCCGGGGCAGCTGCGCCATGACCTCGCCACCACGCCGTACCGAATCCTGCACACCCCCGTAGGGCTGGGCGGCGCTGGTTCTCACCACCCGGACATGCGGTGCCCCAAGGGGCGGGCAGCCGTGGCATCGCCTGAGGGCTCTGTCCGGCGCCGCCTCCACCGCCGCTCGAGACCACACCTCACCGCCCACACACGAAAATCTATGTTGACTAGAGTAGACATTGGGTGGTGCTGTGGTTATGGTTTCTCTCGTAGCCCAGAGAGACAGAAGGGCCTGGCAGACACGAACTGCCGGGCAGCGGTACGTAGTTGCAGTTCGCAGGACGGTGCGGTGGTGGAGTTCCGAAGCCATGGTTGTCGCAGGACGGCGACGGGGCTGACGACCGGACCGGGTGGCCCGCAGTGATCAGGGGCCGCCGCGAGTAGGGCCGCGGTCGACGCGGTGGCAGTACCCGTAAGTGCGGTTCGTGGTATCCAGCAGTGAAGTCAGTGAGCGGTACCTCGGTGAAGGCGTCGGCTGCGGGCGCGCGCACCGGGAGGTTCGGCAGTGGGGTTCCAAGCCAGAGCAGACGCAGGACGGGCGACGGGGCTGGCTGCCGGAGAGTGGCGCTGTCGCAGGCCGCTGAGCAGGTCGCATCACCAGCAATACGCAGTCCCCTTAGTAAGTGATTGATCCCAGAGGGAGAAGAACGGAGGAATTGGACGCCATCAGGATCGCCCGGGCGGCTTGTTGAGTCCGGGTACCGCAGGACATCGATAGTGAGGTGGTCTCCGGTCGAGCAACCGCGATCCCAGCATTCCCGGCAGCATCTCGGTCGGGTGTGCGGTGACAGAAGGCCGGCGCAGCAGTAGGGCCGGCGGATGGTGTAGCAGTTCCTTCGGGCCCTGGCGCCGTACGGCGCCAGGGCCCTCCACGCGTTCCACAGAGAGGTCAGATGACAGCAGACGACTCGTACAGCCGTCTCGATGACGATGACTACCCCGCCTACACCATGGGCCGGGCCGCCGAGATGCTCGGCACCACGCAGGGCTTCCTCCGCGCCATCGGAGACGCCCGCCTCATCACACCGCTACGCTCCGAGGGCGGGCACCGCCGCTACTCCCGCTACCAGCTGCGCATCGCCGCCCGCGCCCGGGAGCTCGTCGATCAAGGCACCCCCATCGAGGCCGCCTGCCGCATCATCGCCCTCGAAGACCAGCTCGAGGAAGCCCAGCGCACCAACGCCGAACACCGCCGTAGCGCAGCCCTGCACACAGCCGCCACCTGAAACGCGGTCCCTGATGCCGCGCCCGACCGCACGCTTCCGCCATTTCACGAAAATGAGCGCATGATCGCCGAAGATACTGAGCCACCGTCCCACGGACAGGAGCCCCAGCCTGGCCCGGGCAACCCGCCCGACACCCTGCGAATCCCGGCGATGGATGCGTCTCCCGTCGCAACAGGCCGGCTGACTGCCGCTACCGGCCTGGAAGGCGGGGTGGAACGGGCGGCGGCTGCGCTGAAGCCGAGGTTGCGCGGCTGGCTGCACGCCGGCGTGTTCCCCCTGGCGCTCGTCGGCGGCATCGTCCTGATCGCCGTTTCGCGCACAGGTGCGGCAGCGGCGGCCTGCTCGGTGTATGCGGTGTCGGCCTGTCTGCTGTTCGGTACCAGCGGGGTCTACCACCGCGGAACGTGGGGTCCGCGCGGGGAGGCGGTTCTGCGGCGGCTGGACCACGCGAACATCTTCCTGATCATCGCCGGGACGTACACCCCGCTGGCGGTATTGCTGCTGCCCGAAGGCCGGCAGTGGGTGCTGCTGATGGTGGTGTGGGCGGGCGCGCTGGTCGGCATCGCCTTCCGCGTCCTGTGGATCGGGGCTCCCCGGTGGCTGTACACCCCGTGCTACATCGCGCTGGGATGGGTGGCCGTCTTCAACCTGCCCGACTTCGCGCGCACCGGCGGCACCGCCGTCGTCGTACTCGTCATCGCCGGCGGTCTGCTCTACACCTTGGGCGCCGTCGTCTACGGGCTCAAGCGGCCCAACCCTGCACCGGCCTGGTTCGGCTTCCACGAGGTCTTCCACGCCCTGACCATCGCCGCCTTCACCGCGCATTACACAGCCATCCTCCTGGCAGCCAGATACTGACTTCGGCTCATCAGCGTGAGCTCGGGTTGCCGAGGGCGAGGCAGGTGCCCACTATGAAGCCGTCGAGGGTTTCGGGCCGGTACTGGAGTCGTTTGAGTCGGTTGCGGACGAGGGTCGCCAAGCGGTCCAGGGCGACTACGGCGAGGTTGGCCAGGCTGCGCTTGACGTGGGCCCACACGCCCTCGACCGGGTTCAGGTCGGGCGAGTAGGCGGGCAGCAGGAACACCGCCAGCCATTCCCGTGCGTCGACAACTCTCGCATCGTTCGGGAGACATGGGTGTTGAGCCGTTCCCAGACCAACACGACCGGTGCCTTGATGAGCTGGTGAGTGCCGTCGAGCAGAGCGATGAAGTCGCGCTCGCTCATACTGCGGCGCTTGCCCTTGCCCGCGGGGTGGGCGATCAGCCGGTGGCACAGTCGGGTCCGTGCGCCGGGCCGCATCGCAATCAGCCCGGCCACCGACAGCCGCCCCGAGCGGCGTCCACTCACCGTCACGACCGAGGTGTGTCCGCGTCGTCGCCAGGTGCGGCCTCGGGGCGATCGGCGGGTGAAGCCTGCTTCGTCCTCGAAGCAGATGTAGCCCCCGAATGCCGCCCGGGCCCTTTCACCTCCGCCAAGGTCGCCTCCTTCCACACCTTCACCGACTCCTCGTCACGCTCGGCGACCTGCCGTACGGGTCGGTAGCCGGGAGCGGTCATCAGGTGGCGGCGGGGCCGGAAGCGGGGTGGGATGCCGCTGAACGCGGACAGGAACCGCTGGGCAGCGCCGGTACTGCGGAAGCCTTTCATCGCGCGTTCGCGTTGCCTGGTGGGCTGGTGGCTGTTCTCGGCCCGGTTGTTCAGGCCCTTGTGGGAGCGGTGCTCGAAGGAGGGCATGACCTCACGGTGGGCGGCGCCGTAGGAGCGGAGCTTGTCCGTGACGACCACCCGCGGCACCGAGCCCGCCGTCTTGAGCAGCCGGCGGAAGAAGCGCCTGGCCGCAGCCTTGTCCCGGCGGGTTCTGCACGAGGATGCCCAGCACCATGCCGTCCTGGTCGACGGCCCGCCACAGGTACTTCCGCTCACCGTCGATCTTGATGAAGACCTCGTCCAGATGCCACTTGTCCCCAGGCCGGGGCCGGCGGCGGCGCAGCGAATGGGCATACTGCCAACTCACACCATCCGAACCACACCGTCCAGACCCGTGCACCGCACGCCTACTCACGCTGGCGCAACGCCAACACCCGCCCTCCCGGCGTGCTGGCGGCCCAGGGCAAGGAGCGTGCCCGCATCCGCAGCGAGAAAGGCATCCGCTGGGGCGGACGCCCCCTCACCAATGTCGCGTGACAAGGCATGTCGCGAGCAGGCTCAACCGACAGGGCCTATCTCCTTGAGAAAGCCGATCAGTAGATCGGTAACGGCCGATGGCCGCTCGAGGCTGGGAAGGTGACCTGCCCAGGGCAGTTCGACGTGGTCGGCGTTCGCGAGCAGATGCGGCAGTCGGGCGGCGATCTGTCGGAAGTCCGCCAGGTCATGCGCGCCCGACAGAGCAAGGCAGGGCGCTTGAATTGCCGCCAGATCGATCTCGGCCTCGATCGGCTCGAACTCCTCAGCGGCGGCTAGCTGCAACTCGAAGGCGTGCCGCTGCATCTTGCGTACTGCCTCGCGGGCGGTCTCGTCGGCGTCCGGGCCGAGCCAGGTCTCGACCATCAGTTCCGTCGCGCCGACGATGTCTCCCGCCTCGATCAGCGCTTCCTCGCGCTCCCCGAGCGCACTCAGTTCGGCAGAAGGTTCATGCCCGGGAAGGGCGGAACAAATCAACGCCATGGCGCTCGTCCGGTCCGGCCAGCGCGCGGCGATCTCCAAAGCGACCTGCCCGCCGTACGAGGATCCCACCAGTGTCGCCTGCGCGATGCCCAGACTGTTCAGGAGGGCCAGCACATCCTCGGCGTCGCTGTGAGGCCGGTCCGGCGCTGGAGTCTCACCGAAGCCCCGAAGATCACAGCGCACCAGCCGGTAACCGGCGTCGATCAAGGCCGGCCACTGGGCATCCCACATGCGCCGGTCACACACCCCGGAATGCAACAGCACCAGTACAGGACCGTCTCCGGTCACATCATGAGAGAGCGTCATCCGGCCGACCCTACGCAGCGGGTACTCAAAACGCCTCCCGATTAGCAGCGCCGCTGCCCCGCCCATCACTCCGGCGAACCACGCCGGTCACAGCACTGGCAGGGCAGTTGAGGTGGGTGGGTTCGGCTGGTCCTCCTCTCTGGCCCCTTGGGGCAGGGGTCCTCCGTCAGCCCTTCTCCTCCGCCCCGGTCTCCTCGGCCGTCCGGGCCGGTGTGTCCAGTAGCAGGAGCGCCGTGCGCACCTCGTCGACGCGGGGCGAGTCGAGCGCCGTGTACAGCGCCAGCGCTGCCCGGAGGTGGTGCGCGGCACGCTCCGGGTCCCGCAGCGCCTGCCGGACCAGGGCCGTGCCGAGGTGGGCGCGTGCCTGTTCCTCCCGCTCCTCGATCCCCGACGCCGTGTCCAGCGCCGAGGCGTGCGCGTCGAGGGCCTCGGTGTGCTGTCCGGTTCCGTGCAGCGCCTCGCCCAGGCCGTTGAGGGCGCCGGCCTCGCCGTAGCGCTCCCCGGTCCGGCGGAAGAGGTCCAGGGCCCGGCGCTGGTGCGCGGCCGCCTCGTCGTACCGGCCGAGACCGTGCAGCGCGTTGCCCAGGTTGGACAGCGCGTGTCCTTCCCCGCAGGTGTTGCCGAGCCGTCGGAACAGGGTCAGCGCGCGCTCGAAGTACCCGGCCGCGGCCGCGTGGTCGCCCAGCCGGGCCACGACGATGCCCAGGTTGCCGAGCGCGCTGGCCTCGCCCAGTGGGTGGCCCGTTGAGCGGTAGAGCTCCAGTGCTCGGCGGTACTTCTCGATCGACGCCTGGTAGTCCTCCAGCAACTCGTGCACGATGCCCAGGTTGTTCAGCACGTCCGCCTCGCCGAGCGCGTCGCCCGCCGCGCGGAACAGCCCGACCGCCCGCTCGTGGTGCTCGGCGGCCTCCCGGTACTGCCCGCGCAGTTCGTGCAGCACGCCGACGTTGGTCAGATGCCGAGCCTCGCCGGTCCGGTACCCGACGCGCCGGCAGAGCGCGAGCGCGGTGTCGTGGTGCCGGTGCGCGCTGTCGTAGTCGCCGAGCCGCCGGTGTACCGCCCCCAGACAGGCCAGCACGTCGGCCTCGCCGCGGGCGTCGCCGGCCGAGCGGGCCGCCCGCAGCGCGTGGGTGTGGACGGCCAGGGCGTCGGCGTAGTGCCCGGACCGCTCGTAGTGCCGGTGGAGGGTGGTGGCGAGGCGCACGGTGTGCCCGGACGGCCCGGGCTCCTCGGTCCGCGAGCACAGCGTCACCAGGGTCGGCTGGGCGGCGGCCAGCCAGACGCGGCACTCCTCGGCCGTCCGCAGCGGCGGCAGTCCGGCGGCCGGCAGCCCGACGGCGGGGCGC
>NZ_LRTR01000861.1 GCF_001550375.1 Streptomyces europaeiscabiei
CCTCGCCCTGCCCCTGCCCCGGGCCCGCGCCCTGCGCAACCTGTCCGCCGTACGGGCCGCGCTCGGCGATCAGGCCGGCGCCGACGCGCTGCGGGCCGAGGCCATGGAGGTGTTCAACGCCTGCGAGGCCCGCGAACGGCACGAGCCATGGCCGTGGGTGTGATCCGGGTGATCCGGGACCGGAGGGCCGACGCCGCGCCGGTGGCCGGGCGGCGGGCCCGGAGCTGTCGCCAGGTCGGCTTCGGGCAGCGGCCCTTGGGCAGGACGTTGGTGAACTTCCCGTAGGGAACGAGCCGTGGGGACAGGCCGATCTCGACCCAGTGGGCCTTGCCGGAGGAGAGGTCCCAGCCGTCGTTGGGGATGCGGACGTGATCGGCGCGGTGGTCCTTGTCCTGGCTGGTGATCTGGAGGACCTCGACATGGCGGAGCCGGGGCCGCATGACCACGCAGTAGTGGGGCCGTTCGCCGGCCGACTCCCGGAACGGCACCACGGCGTGCCAGATCTCGCCGGGAGCGGGGCGGCGCCTGCCGCCGTTGAACCCGCCGCCGTCCCACCAGCGCACCGCCCGGTGGCAGAGGAACGCGGCGAGCCCGGACGCCCCGCTCAGCGCCACCATCGCCGAGTCGAACCGGGTGTCCGCCCAGAGCACGGCCGCGCGGCTCGCGCCGAGGACGACCGCCGCGTGGCAGAGGTAGGACCACCAGGGGCTGGGCCGGGACCATCTGGTGAACGCGGCCACGCCCAGCGCGACCGCGACGGGGACGCCGTGCAGGATCGCGTACTGCTCGGCCGTGGGCGGCCGCAGCGGGGGGTCCTGGGCGGCCATCAGGTCCGGTACGGCGACCGGCAGCGCCAGCGCGTAACCGACGGCGTTCCACACCACCATCAGCAGATAGACCTTGACGGCCATGCCCAGGCACGACGTGTTGGTGCGACGGGCCACCGGCTCCTCCTGTTTCCCTGCGGAAGATCAGCATCCGTGCGGGGAACACGGTCCGGGATCCGTGGAATTGCGTACCCGGTTACGTAATGGGACCGCGTTCCCCGTCGGCGGCCGGCCCCGCCGGTCGCCCGTCGGCCAGGCCGAAACCCGCTTGCGGCGGACTTGCAGAGAACTTCCAGCGGAGTGCGGCATTCTCGGTGTTCTCGGGGGAGCAACGGATCGGCCGGGCGACCACCGCCCGGCCGGTCCGCTCACCGGAGCGCACAGGGGACGGACCGGTGGGAACGTGACAACAGTGGGTTCGGAACAGCAGGACGGGCTGGGGGAGCACCCGGCTCCAGGCCGCAGACCACCACTCAAGGGGGGAAGCCCCCGGGGAGGGACATCAGGGGATCAGGTCCCTCCCCGGGGTGCTGCCACGCACCCCGACGCCTCACACCTCCGGCCCGGTGGAAGACGACGCATGCCTTCGATCATCCTGATGAGCGACCCCGAGGTCGCCGGTGTCCCGGTCCAGGAGTGCGGTGAGCCCCTCGTCGACCTGAGGGAGCTGCCCTTCGTGGTGGTCGACTCCCGTCAGGCCGACCCCGAGGGGTCGTACGCGCACCTGCGCGAGGGCGTCGCCTGGCGCCTCGCCCGCGCCGCCCGGCTGCTTCCCGACGGGTTGCGGCTGCTGGTCACCGAGGGGTACCGGCCGCTCGCCCTGCAGATCGAGTACTTCGAGGCGTACGCCGCCGAGCTGCGCCTCGCCAACCCCGACTGGACCGAGGAGCACCTCCGCGTCCAGGCCAGCCGTTCCCTCTCGCCGCCGGAGATCGGGCCGCATGTCGCGGGCGCCGCGGTCGACCTGACCCTGTGCACCGCCGCCGGGGAGGAGCTCGACATGGGTACCCGTCTCGACGCCAGCCCCGAGGAGAGCGACGACGCCTGCTACACCGACGCGCCGAACATCTCCGACACCGCCCGCCGCAACCGCCGCACCCTGAGCGCGGCCCTCACCACGGCCGGGCTGGTCAACTACCCCACCGAGTGGTGGCACTGGTCGTACGGGGACAGGTACTGGGCGCTGATGACGGGCGCGCCGAACGCGCTGTACGGGCCCGCGCGGATCGGTCCCTAGCGCAAGCGGCACAAGCCCGGCGGCACCAGCTCCGCGGCACGCCAGGCATCCGTGGTTTCCCGCCCCCGCCGTCCCTACCCGTCCCGTCCCCGAGGGCTGCACCCCGTCCCCTGTCGTCGCCTCGGCGGCGAACCCCGTAGCGGGGGTCAGGGGCAGCACCCTGCGGATGGGGCGGGCAGGGACGGCGGGGGCGGAGTCATGCACGGGACGGGGACGGTCACCGCTCAGCGGTGCAGGGGGAAGTACCGGCGGGGTGTCACGCCCACGATCCGGTGGAACGCCGCGACGAAGGAACTGGCCGAGGCGTAGCCGACGCGGTGGGCCGCCGACTCGATGGGGAGGCCTTCGGCGAGGAGCGGCATCGCGGCCCGCATCCGGGCCTGTTCGCGCCACTGGCCGAAGGTGAGGCCCGTCTCGACGACGAAGAGGCGGGCCAGTGTGCGGGCGCTGGCGCCGACCTGGGTGCCCCAGGAAGCGAGGGGGCGGGGATCGCAAGGGTGCGCGGTGAGGGCGCGGGCCACCTCACGGGCCCTGGGGTCACGGGGTTCGGGGGCGGTGACGCTGGTGACGGGGACGGGGTGCAGGACGTCGAGGAGGACGGCCTCCGCACGGGCGCGGGCCCCGGCGGGCAGGTCCGTGCGGAGAAGGTGGTCGACGAGCGCCTGGAGCAGCGGGCCCACCGCGACCACCGTCGGCTCCCCCCAGTCGATGCCGGGGCAGCTCGCGGGGTCCACGTACGGGCTGCGCATCACCGTGTCACCGGCCGACTCGGTGGTGTGGGGGACGCCCGCGGGGATCCACAGGGCGAGGGTGGGCGGCAGGAGCCAGGAACCCCGTCGGGTGGTGACCCGCAACAGCCCCTTCGCCGACCAGGCGAGTTGGTGGACCGCGTGCCAGTGCCGGGAGAAGGCCGTGCCGCGTGGCATGGCGAAGTGACCGATGAAGATCGCGGTGGGGTGCGGACCGTGCAGCATGGCCGGGGGATTCCGCTCGACGCCCGGGCCGGCGTCCCACCGGACGCCGGTCGCCTCCCGCTGATCGGCCCCCGCACCCCGCTGTCCGTCTGGCGACATGGGACGGCAGCCTAGCCCGTGGTGGACAGGGCGGGGCCGGGCCTAGCGTCGGCGGTATGCCGATGAATCAGATGCACCAGAGGATCTGCAGCTCCGAGAAGTGGGCGCTCAAGACGCGGGAACTACTGCTGCCCTGGGCGCTCCACGGGGTCGAACTGGGCACGGACGTCCTGGAGATCGGGCCGGGTTACGGCGCCAACCTGCGTGTCCTCGTCGAACAGGTGCCGCACCTGACCGCCGTCGAGGTCGACGCGGAGACCGCCCGGCTGCTGGACGTCGCCTGGGGCGAGCGGGCCCGGATCGTGCACGCGGACGGGGCGGACATGCCGCTGCCGGACGCGTCGTACGACTCGGTCGTCTGCTTCACGATGCTGCACCACGTGCCGAGCGCCGAGCTGCAGGACCGCATCTTCGCGGAGGCTTTCCGGGTCCTGCGCCCCGGCGGCACCTTCGCCGGCAGCGACAGCCGGTCGAGCCTCCGCTTCCGGCTGGTCCACTTCCGCGACACCATGAACGTCGTCGACCCCGCGACCCTGCCCGCACGCCTCACCGACGCGGGCTTCACGGACGTCGCCGTGACCGTGCACGAGCAGGGCGGCAGCCTCCGCTTCCGCGCCCGCCGCCCGTAGCCCCGCCGCCTCTCGGCCGGTCAGGCCCCGAACCGCCGTACGTACCGGCGCTGCCAAGGGGTCTCCACCGCGTGCCGGTCGTAGTGCCGGCGTACGTACGCCACGGCCTCCTGCGGCGGTACGCCGTCCAGCACCGCCAGACAGGCCAGCGCGGTGCCGGTGCGGCCCCGGCCGCCGCCGCACGCGAGTTCGACCCGGTCGCCGGTCGCCCGGTCCCAGGCGTCCCGCAGCACCTCCGCCGCCTCCGCCCCGTCACCGGGCAGCCGGAAGTCGGGCCACCGCAGCCAGCGGGACGCCCAGGGGACTTCGGGCGGCTCCTTGCCTAGGAGGTAGACGGCGTAGGTGGGGACACGGCCGTCCGGGAGCGGGTGGCGGAGCCCCCGGCCGCGCACCAGCCGCCCGGAAGGCAGCCGCAGTACACCGGAGTCGTCCGTGTCCCAGGGCTCGATCGCTTCCGCCATGGGCCCAACCTACCCCCCATCCCTTCCCGGACGACGTCAGCGCGGAGATCATGCCCGCCCTCGTGGCCGCGTCGACCCCACGACACCGCCGCCGATGCCACCATCCTGTACGTACTGGAGGCGGAGCCGACGCGTGACCTGGTCGCCCAGGCGGTGTCCGGGCCGGCTCCGGCGAGTGAGCCGTACGCGATACGCGATGCCTAGTACCGAGGGAGCCACGATGACCGTCCCCGCCCCGCTGACCGGTGTCATCCCGCCCGTCTGCACGCCCCTGACACCGGACCGCGAGGTCGACGTCCCCTCGCTCACGCGGCTGGTCGACCATCTCGTGGCGGGCGGTGTGGACGCGCTGTTCGTGCTCGGTTCGTCGTCGGAGGCGGCGTATCTGACGGACCCGCAGCGGCGGCTGGTCGTGGAGACGGTGGTCGGTCACGTCGGCGGCCAACTCCCCGTCCTCGCCGGGGTGATCGACATGACGACGCCCCGCGTACTGGACCACGTCCGCGCCGTGACCACCGCCGGAGCCGAGGCCGTCGTGGCGACCGCCCCCTTCTACACCCGCACCCACCCGGCGGAGATCTCCCGCCACTACCGGCTGCTCGCCGCAGGCTCCCCCGTCCCGGTCTTCGCCTACGACATCCCGGTCGCCGTCCACTCCAAGCTGCCCGCCGACGTGGTCCTGGAACTGGCGGCGGACGGGGTCATCGCCGGCCTGAAGGACTCCAGCGGCGACCTTGCCGCCTTCCGTACGGTCGTCACGGGCGCCCGCACCGACGCCGCCGTCACCGGCTTCAGCGCCCTCACCGGCTCCGAACTCGTCGTCGACGCCGCCCTCGCCCTGGGCGCGCACGGTGCGGTGCCGGGGCTGGCGAACGTCGACCCGGCCGGGTACGTCCGCCTCGACCGCCTCTGCCGCGCCGGGGACCGGGACCGGGCGCGCGCCGAGCAGGAGCGCCTGTGCGCCCTCTTCGGCATGACCGGCGTCGGCGCCCCCACCCGTATGGGCGCCGGCTCCGCCGCCCTCGGCGCCTTCAAGACGGCCCTCCACCTGCGCGGCATCATCGCCTGCCCGGCCACGGCGGAACCACAGGTACCGCTGTCGCAGACGGAGACCGAGCAGGTCGGCAAGTACCTGGCGGCGGCAGGGCTGCTGTAGGCGGGCCCCCGCACTCATGGTCCTCGGGACACAGCGTGTCCCCCGAGGCGCGTAGAAACCGCTCGACGCGTGTGTCCGGGCGTTCACCGGACTCCCGGCGCGAGGGCCCGATTCGTCGGGCACCATGGCGAGTTGGTCACCCCCGGGGCGGCCCGGAGGCTGGACCACCCCCGGGGGAGTACGACACGGTGTGGCGGCGGAGACGGAGGGCGGCGAGCATCCGGAGCCAGTGGCCGGTGATCAGGCAGAGGAAGGGATAGCGCCACTTCACGCGCGCTTCGACCTGACGGCTGTCGCTGCCGAAGATACGACGGCCGTCGTCGATCACGGCCTCGAAGAGGGCGACGGCGCGGTGCGGGTGGAGGGCCCAGAAGGTGGCGTAGGCGTGGTTGAGCCGGGCCCACCAGGTGCGCGGATGGTCCGGGCCGTGGACACGGGCGCGGTCGGACGCGAGGTCCGCGTACAGCGCAAGGGCGGTACGGACCCGGCCGGTGCGGCGAGCCGTGTGGGCGACGAGCCATCGGGTGTCGAGTGTCCACCTGTGGTCGGGACCGTACAGACGCTCGCAGTCCGCCCGCCGGGTATCGGCCGCCTCCCTCGCCTGCCGCCAACGGCCTGTGCGGATCAGGGCGTGGCACCACCACTCACGCTGCTGCTGGGTCGCGGGGTGGTCGGGCCCGAAGTGTGCCGTCAGGTCGTCCAGGAAGCGCCTCTGCAGGGCGGCGGCGCGCCACAGCAGCCCCACCGAGGCGTACGCGCTCCCCAGGCGGCGGCGCGCACCGATCGACGCCCAGCCCCAGGGGCCGGATCTGGCCTCTCGCGCGTGGAGCACACGTTTACGGATCCGTAGCGCCTTGAGGCGTCTCTGCACCGCCCGGTACCCATCGGCCACGTCGTCGAGCGCGTCGAGCGCGTACGGGTGGTCGGCCCCCAGGAGACGGACGTTGTCCGCGTACAGCTCCCGTCCGGCACGCCGGGCCTCTCGTCGACGTCCGACCATGTCCAGTGCCGCCGCATGTGTGGCTCGCGCGGCGACAGCCGGCAGGGAGTCGGCGCCGAACACCCGCTCGTGGTCCGCCACCGCCCCGCTCGTCAGCCGGAGTTGCTCCCGGTGGCGTCCGGCATCCCGGCAGGCCACCGCCAGCCGGCGCCGTGCCAGCAGGGTGGACGGGTGATGGGTTCCCCGAATGCGTGCCATGTCGTCCACGATGCCCCGATGGAGTGCGAGTGCCTCGTCGTGCAGCCCCTGCCAGGTGAGCACATCGGCCAGATGGCTCCGGGCCCAGACGACTTCGACGTGGTCGTCCCCGTAGAGCCGGGCGTACTCGGCCACGTTCTCCGCACGCAGTTCGCGGGCCTCGTCGGCCTCACCGTGTTCACGCAGGGTGTGGGCGAGTCGGGCCCGTGCGGAGAAGGTCTGCGGGTGCCCGGCACCCAGGCTCCGCCCGGTGTTCCGCAGGGTCTGCCGCAGCAGGGCGACGGCCTCGGGATAGTGCGCCGCCGCGGTCAGGGCATCGGCGAGGCCGAGGCAGACGTCGAACGTGCGCGGATGCAGATGCCCGTGGACCCGCTCATGGTCGGCGAGGACCTCGCGTGCGAAGTCGATCGCCTCCTGGAACCGCCCGTGCCGAGTACAGAGATGGATGTGGAAGCGGCGGACGCCGAACGTGCCGGGGTGGTCCCCTCCCAGCAGTCTCTCGTGGTCCGCGATCAGCTGGACCTGTGCGGCGTATGCCTCACCGTGCCGCATCGACTCGTCCAGCCCCCACACCAGGCGGCCGCGCGCCCTCAGCACGACCGGGTGTTCCGGGCCGTGCAGCGCCGTCCGCTCCTCGACCACGCGGCGGAACAGGGACACGGCCTCCTCGTACCGCTCCATCCGTGTCAGGCATGTGGCGAAGGTGTCGCGGACCTCGACCGTGCTCTCGGAATCCGGCCCCAGGGCCCGCTCCGCGTCCGCGAGCGTCCGCCCGGCAGCCTCGTGCGCCTCGTCGTACAGAGTGGCGTCCAGACACTGGAGGGCCAGGTTGTTGCGGGCACGGACCGTCTCGATGTGTTCAGGACCGTGCTCGGCCTCGCATGCGTCGAGGTAGCGACGGAGCAGCGCGACCCCTTCCTCGTCGCGGCCCATCGATCCGTAGGTGTCGGCCAGGCTCTGCAGGGAGTCGAGGCTCGCTGCGGACGGCCCGGGGCCCTGCGACCATTCCGTACGCATGCGGTCCACGATGCGCGCCGCCTCACCCAGCCGGCCGACGGCCGCGTACACCTCCGCCAGATCACTCAGAGCGCTCCGGGCGACCTCGTGATCCGCGCCGTGCAGCCGTCGCATGTCCCGCTCCAGCGCCTCGTACATGGGCACGGCCAGCTCGTAGCGACCGGCTGTCCCGTACGACCGGGCGAGGTCCCTGCGTGCGGTGAGCGTGCGCTCGTCCTCGGGGCTCAGACACCGCTCGGTGATCTCCAGGCGTCTGACGCGGGCCCCGATGGCCTGCTCGGTGCGGCCCGCCCACGAGCACATGTCCCCTTCGAGTTCCAGGGCGCTGAGCGAGGGAGCCGCCTCCTCCCCCAGCGCGGAATCGCAGTCCCGCCGGGTCTCGCCCGCCCAGACCACCGCCCGGCCCATGGCTCCCACATGACCGAGATGGTCGTACGCCGCCCACCTCCGCAGCCACACCAGGTTCTCCTGGTCCTCCTCCTCGTACGACGACAGATCCCCTCGTACGACGTTCCACAGCGCGTCGATCTGGTCGACGAGCTGCCCCCCGGACTCCCGTCTCTCCCAAGCCTCTCCGGGCGGTATCAGCACCTCTCCCAGATGCCGCACCGCAGCGCGGACGACGTCCCGTATGCCCTCTCCCGCCCTCTCCCGCATCACCCGCTGCACCAGGCGGTGCAGGTTCACGGCGTCCGCTCCGGAGTCCGTGGCGAGCGAGGCCCGGGTCAGCGCTCCCAGCGCGGCCTCCACGGCGTCGACGTCGTCGACCCCCGCCTGCCGGACGACCCCGTGCAGCAGTCGGCGGGGCACACCGGCGGGCGACAGCACCGACAGCGCCTCCAGCAACACCCGCACCGTGCCGTCCGGGCTCCGCTGCTCGACCTGTTCGGCAGCGATGAGCATCGCCTCGGCCACCCGGTGCGGGTACCGCTCTCCGGGCACCTTCTCCAGCGCGGTTCTCAGGGGGTAGGCCCGCAGCCGCTCCAGGTATCCGCGGTAACCGGTCCCCCGCGCCCGGATGACATGGGCCGCCTGGGCGAGAGCGAGAGGCAACCGGCCCAGTTCCGCCGCGACTTCGTGGGCGCCGTCGTCCGAGGCGACTCCCGTGCGCAGGCGCAAGAAGTCCAGTGCCTCCTCCTCCGTGAAGACCGTGACGTCGACTCTCGCGCCCGCGAGGTTCGTGAAGTCCCTGGAGGTGGCGGTCACCACCACCTGCGCCCGGCCGGCCGTGGGCAGCCACCTGACCACCTCGTCCGGGTCGGTCGCGTTGTCCAGGACCATCAGGCACGGGTCCGGATTCCGGCCGATCCATGTGAGCGCCGCCCGGGCGGCCTTCGCCGTGTCGTCGCCCGCCTCACGGGCGCCCAACTGGTCGGCGAGTTCGGCGAGTCCGGAGGTGAGCTGGCCACTGTTCTCCGCGGTGATCCAGGCGACGACAGGCCAGCCCTCCTCGATACGTCGCCGGGCGTAGGCGGCGGCCAGCTGGGTCTTGCCGACGCCTCGGGCGCCGGTGACGGCGTGGACGACGGTGAGGCTGTGCCGCTCGGTGGCGTCGGCGAGTTCGCCGAGGAGGTCCTCGCGGAGCTGGAAACCGACGGGTTCGCGGGGCAGGTCGCCCATGCGGACGAGGAGTTGGGGCGGTTCGTCCGGGGAGGTCCCGTTCACGGTGACCGTCGCGTTCGGCAGTTCCAGCCGCATGCCCCCGGCCGGCTCCGCGGGTGCCGTCATCGCCTGGGCAGCCCTTTGCGCCCACGACGCACCCCATGTCCCGCCCATCGTCGCCGCGACGGTCGCCGCCGCCACACCGACGGCGATCCGACCCTCGTCGGACCCGGGCAGCAACGGCACGTCGACGGCGTAGAAGAGGAGAAAGACCGCCGCGAACGCCAGCACATTGAGCGCCGCCACCAGCGCCCAGCGCATGCCGTACCTCACGCGCTCCCCCTCGCCCCCAGCACGTCCGGAAGACGATTGTGCCCCGCGCCCGGCGGGACGAAGCCGCACAAGGCTTACGAAACCGCCGCCGCCGGCTACCGGAGGACCGCTACGACGGCGTGCGTGCCGTCTCCAGGAGACGGGTCACGTCGTCCGAGCAGATCGTCAGGGCCGCGCCGACCGTGGCCAGCGCGTCCCGCTCCGCCGGGGTGTAGGGGCCGTCCGCCAGGGCGATCCGCGCGCCCTGGAGGAGGATCGCCTCGCGGCCGGTCGGGGCGAGGTGGGGTGCGAGCGGGTCCAGGGCCTCGTGGAGCTCTATGGCGAGGCCGGGGCCGCAGGGTTCGCCGTGGACGCGGCCCGTGTCGGCGGCCAGGGCCTCGACCAGGGCGCCGAGCTGGTCCTCGGTGCAGTCGTCGAACCCGGCGGAGCGGACGGCGGTGGCGGCGACGGTCAGCGCTGTGCGGGAGCAGGCGCCGCCGGCCGCGAGGACGGCCAGGGCCACCGTGTGGACGGCGTCGCGGAGCATCGCGGAGAAGCGGGTGGTGGTGGGGTGGTCGAGGACGTCCGTGGCGTAGTGGTGGCGGCAGGCCGCGCATTCGACCACGGGGCCCGTCTCGCCGCGCGACAGGACGGGGACACCGAGGAAGGTGAAGCGGCGGCGGCCGGTGAGGCGTTGGTAGTTGCGGTCGCCTCCGCAGCCCGGACAGAAGAACTCGCCGTCACCGACGCCCGTCCACGCGATCCGGGTGCCCATGACACGCGACAGGCCGGTGGCACGGCTGGTGTACCCGACGCGGGCGAGCGCGGCGGCACCGCCGATCGGGTCCCGTCCTGGCAGCACGTCGCACCTCCGTCACTCCCCCACACACGGCCCCTTGGGCGCGGGAGGTGACCCCTCGGCAACATCGCCGCGCTTGCGTGATGTTAGCCACATTGGTGAGGCGCAGTCAGTACTCCGGACGAGGCCTACTCGTGACCCGCACAGGGTTTGGCCGGTAAACGACGGGCCCCGCCCGCCGGAATTCGGCGAACGGGGCCTTTCAAACCGCCGGTCAGGCTGGTCAGCGAGCCGCGCGGTTGACGGCGGAGACGACCGCCTTCAGTGACGCACGCGTCGTGTTCGCGTCGATACCGATGCCCCACAGAACCTTGTCCTCGATGGCGACCTCGATGTACGAGGCGGCCTGCGAGGAGGCGCCCTCGCTCATCGTGTGCTCCTGGTAGTCGAGCAGCCGCGCGTCGATGCCGATGCCCTGCAGCGCGTGGAAGAACGCCGAGATCGGGCCGTTGCCGGTGCCGACCAGGGTGGTCTCCGCGCCGTCGACCTCGGCCTCCACGGTCAGCGTGTCCACGCCGTCCTTGTCGGTGGTCGACTGGTTGTTGCGGACCTGGACCCGGCCCCACGGGTTCTCGGGGTTCGGCAGGTACTCGTCCTGGAAGACCGCCCAGATGTCGCCGCCGGTGACCTCGCCGCCCTCGGCGTCGGTCTTGGCCTGGATGAGCTTCGAGAACTCGATCTGCATCCGGCGCGGCAGGTCCAGCTTGTGGTCGTTCTTCAGGACGTAGGCGATACCGCCCTTGCCGGACTGCGAGTTGACCCGGATGACGGCCTCGTAGGAGCGGCCGACGTCCTTGGGGTCGATCGGCAGGTACGGGACGGCCCACTCGATGTCGTCGACGGTCCTGCCCTGCTCCTTCGCGGACGCCTCCATGGCGTCGAAGCCCTTCTTGATGGCGTCCTGGTGGGAGCCGGAGAAGGACGTGTAGACCAGGTCGCCCACGTACGGGTGGCGCGGGTGGACCTGCATCTGGTTGCAGTACTCCCACGTGCGACGGATCTCGTCGATGTCGGAGAAGTCGATCTGCGGGTCGACGCCCTGGGAGAACAGGTTCATGCCCAGGGTGACCAGGTCGACGTTGCCGGTGCGCTCGCCCTGCCCGAACAGACAGCCCTCGACGCGGTCGGCGCCGGCCATCAGCGCCAGCTCGGCCGCCGCGACGGCCGTGCCGCGGTCGTTGTGCGGGTGGACGGAGATGACGACGTGCTCGCGGCGGGAGAGGTTGCGGCTCATCCACTCGAAGCGGTCCGCGTGCGTCGACGGGGTCGAACGCTCCACCGTGGCGGGCAGGTTGAGGATGATCTCGCGGCCCGGACCGGGCTGGTAGACGTCCATCACCGCCTCGCAGACCTCCAGCGCGAAGTCCAGCTCGGTGTCGGTGAAGATCTCCGGGCTGTACTGGTACCCGAACTCGGTCTCCGGGCCCAGCAGTTTCTCCGCGTACTCCATCACCAGCCGCGTACCGTCCACGGCGATCTGCTTGATGTCGTCCTTGGAGCCACGGAACACGACCCGGCGGAAGACGGGCGCGGTGGCGTTGTACAGATGCACGGTCGCCCGCCTGGCGCCCTTCAGCGACTCCACGGTCCGCTCGATCAGGTCCTCACGGGCCTGGGTCAGTACGGAGATGGTGACGTCGTCCGGGATGGCGCCGGGCTCTTCGATGATCGACCGTACGAAGTCGAAGTCCGTCTGGCCGGAGGCCGGGAAGCCGACCTCGATCTCCTTGTAGCCCATCTTGACCAGCTGGTCGAACATCCGGCGCTTGCGCTCGGGCGACATCGGGTCGATCAGGGACTGGTTGCCGTCGCGCAGGTCGGTGGAGAGCCAGCGGGGGGCGGCGGTGATCCGGTTGTTCGGCCATGTGCGGTCGGGGATGTCGACCTGCTCGTACTGCCCGTACTTGTGGATCGGCATGGACGTGGGCTGCTGGCGGTTCGCCATGATTGCGTGGGCTCCTCGATGGTCCGACAAGGACGGCCGACGCAACGCCAAAGCACCGCGGGGAGGGGGTCGGCCTCGACTACAGGCCCTCGCCGCGGCAGCTAAGGAGAAGCAGCCCGAAACGCATGATGCGACGCAGCCTAACCGAGTCACGTTTCCAACGGGGGGCTGTATCAGTATGCGGGATGCGACCTCGATAGTGGACAAATAGTGCAAAGGCTCACACTCACCCCCTTCAGGGCGCGGGCGGGGCGCGGGGCCGCACCCACGCCCGACCTCGGCGAGCGGGCGCGG
>NZ_LRTR01000862.1 GCF_001550375.1 Streptomyces europaeiscabiei
CCGGTGGAACGGGCGGAAGGCGTGCGCGGCCACGCCGGCGAAGAGCGCGCGGGCGGTCCGCGACCGCCACAGCCGGGCCACCGCGGTGGTGGGCAGTAGGGCCTGCGGCCCGAAGACAGCCAGGCGCAGCGGATGACGCGGTACATGCGTGAGCGGCCGCATCAGGTCCTCGGCGAGCGCGTCGTAGCCGTTCGTGAGCGGCCCGAACACCCGCCGCCACCGTCGTCCGTCCACACCGCCGAGGCCGTCGGCCGTCTCCTCCACCGACCGGTGCAGGACCCCGGCCTCGCCGGAGTCCAGCGGATGCACGCAGTCGATGTCCGGCAGGCACCAGGTGAGGCCGTGCCGGCCGAGGTCGAGGCTTCGCAGGAAGGGCGAGCCGACCGCCATGGGGTGGGTGGCGGAGCAGTGGTCGTGCAGGAGGCCCGGGGTCAGTTCGCTGGTGCGGGTGCCGCCGCCTATGGTGTCGGCGGCCTCCAGGACGGTGACCTCGATGCCCTCCCGGGCCAGGAACACGGCGGCCGCGAGACCGTTCGGACCGCTGCCCACCACGACGGCCGTAGTCATACGTCTCCTGAGTCTCCGGTGTCTCCTCGACGATGGGCACCGGTCCGCCGGTCCACCGGTTCGCAAAGGGGCGAAGGGGCGAAGTGGCGGACGGGAGAACGGTGGAACGGGCCCTTGACGGACCCGGTCCGGGCCGATTCACCACTCTGTGGGACGTGAGAAGGCCGTCCCGGCGCCTTTGACTCTTCGACCTTAGAGGGTGGGCACGTACCGGCGCGATTCGCAGAATTGCCTAATTCACGCCCCGGACCGACCGGTGCCGCAGTACTAACCCGCGTCCCAACTCATGTCCGGTTCGGGTTCCGTATGGGCATTCGGCTTGGCATGGCGTCCGGCCGGGCGGTGGGACACCGAAGCTGTGGACTTCTCCGACTTCTCCATCTCCTCGGGCGGGGCTTCCGGTAGTACCGGGAAATGGGCGGTGAGCCACCAGCCACCGTCGTCGGCCGGTCCCGCGGTCAGGGAGCCGCCGACCGCCTCCGTCCGCTCGTGCAGCCCGACCAGGCCGTAGCCGCCACGGCCTCCCGTGGGACGGGAGACACGCCGCTCCGGCCTGTTGTTGTACACGTCGACCCGGAGCAGGTCGCCGCGGGTGCGATGGACGCGCACCGTCGCCTGGGTGCCCGGTGCGTGCCGCCGTACGTTGGTCAGCGCCTCCTGCACCACGCGGTGCACCGCGCAGCCCACCTCGGGCAGCAGTGTGGTCCTGCGGGCGACTGAGGTGATCTCCAGCTGGGCGGTCGATCCGTCGCCCTGTCCGCTGAACGCCGAGACCAGTTTGGTGAGTTCGGCGGAGGGCGTCTCGGGACACTCGATGGCACTCTGCTCGCGGTCCTCGCGCAGCACACTGATCAGGCGGCGCATGGAGTCCATCGTCCGCTGCCCGGCCTCGGCGATGTTGTCCAGGATGGGGCCGACCTGCTGGGGCGAACTCTCGTGGATCACCCCGGCGGCGTGTGCCTGCGCGATGATGCCCGTCACGTGGTGGGCGACGAAGTCATGCAGATCCCGGGCGAGTTGCATGCGCTCGGCGAGCCGTACGGCGGCGACCGTACGGCGACGCCGGGCGTCCAGGGTGCGCAGGTGACAGCCTGCTCCGATGGCGCCGCCGACGGCGAACGTCAGCAGGAAGGGGTAGGTCAGGGTGATGCCCGTACCCCCGGTGCGCAGGGGTTCGTCGATGATGCTGGCCCCCATCGCGGCGGCCAGGGCGAGGACGATGCCGGGCCGGGTGACGTTGCGGCAGGTGCGGGCGAGCAGGACCAGCATGCACGCCGTCTCCAACAGCCCCCACGAGGGCAGGGCCAGCCCCATCAGGGCGGTGCCCAGCGTCACCACCGTCGAGGCGGCCGCGGAGATCCCCGCCCGCCACTCGGTGCTCAGCCTCGGTTCCGGCACGAGCACCAGCGCCAGGGTGGCGGGGCCGGCCACGAGCGGCAGCCAGTCGACGGGGCCGCGCTGCTGCGACACGATGATGCCGACGTCGAACAGCCACAGCACGCCCAGAGCCGGATACAGCGCGCGGTGCTTCAGCTGCCGCACAGGTAACCGCAGCGGGCCGAGGTGCGGCTGGGTCGCTTGTGCCGAAAGTGCCGCGAGTGACGAGGTTGTCATACAACCGGAGGCTAGGCATGCACATGCCTTGCTCGCAGATGGTGGACCGATCTGTGGGGAGGGACACAGATCATCCACAAGAAGATCACTACATCCCCGTCAACGCCCCGTCCGCACAGTCCCGTTGGCCCACGCCCAGGCGGCCACCTCGACCCGATTGCGCACGCCCAGCTTGTGGTGGATGTGGCCCAGATGGGTCTTCACCGTGGACAGGGACAGGCACAGCTCGTCGCTGATCTCCTGATTGGTGCGGCCCACCGCGACCAGCCGGGCGACCTCCAACTCCCGTGCGCTGAGCGAGGATTCGGGCGCCCCGGTGCCGTCCGTCGGAGCCGACGTCCGCTCCTCCAGCTGCCTCAGCAGCCGGACCGTCACCCCGGGCGAGACCAGCGCGTCGCCCCGCGCCGCCGCCCGCACCGCCTCGATCAGCAACGCGGGGGCGGCGTCCTTCAGCAGGAAGCCGCATGCTCCGTTGCGCAGCGCCACATTGAGGTAGTCGTCCTGGTCGAAGCTGGTGACCACGACGACGTGCGTCGGGTGCGTCGCCCCCGGCCCGGCCAGCAGACGGGTCACCTCCAGTCCGTCCAGCTTGGGCATCCGGACGTCCACGAGGCACACGTCCGGCCGCAGCACGCGCGCCAACTCCACGCACGCGAGCCCGTCGGCGGCCTCTCCGACCACTTCGATGCCTTCCTGGGCGTCGAGGATGAGACGGAAGCCGGCCCGGACCAGATCCTGGTCGTCGGCAATCATCACGCGTGTGGGGGCGCTGCTCACGGGGCCGAGCATGCCACGGATCACGTGACCGGTCCGGCCGTCCGCGGAAGCCGGCGGACCGAATGGCCGTGCCGAATCGGGCGGTTGGCGCTTTCCCGGCGAAAGCTGCGCCCGTGGCGGAAAGGTCGGGGCCGATCGGCCGATGACTACTGCCGGGTATCGGTCGAATGGTCGATGGCCGGGGACCGGATGTCGCGGAAGAGTCACAGCGCACCAGGCGGACGACCCACGAGTCCTCGACCCCTCCGAACAAGGCAGGCACCCCATGGCAGTGGACAGCTCCGGCCGACTCAGCGCCCGGGAACTGGAGATCCTCCTTCTGGCGGCCCACGGTATGTCGGACGCGGACATGTCCCGGCAACTGTCGATCTCTCCCCGCACGGTGGCGGCCCACATGCGCAGCATCAGGGAGAAGCTGTGCGCGAAGAACCGAACGCACCTCGTCGTCACGGCGTTGCGCGCGGGAGTTCTCGCGCTGCGGACGGACTGGCTGGACAGGGTGGACCGTTCGGATCGCCCGGATCGCCCGGGGCGGCCGGACCGCCTCGATCGACTGGACGAAACGTTCCGCTTGACGGGGCGGAGCGGGGTCCGGCCTCGGCCCGTCGGTGTCGTGTAGCGCTCGGGCAGGCCGAAGCGGAGTGGAGCCCACGGACTGCCGGCCCCTTCCGGTCGGTCGCCGATCCGTGGCGGCGGAGAGAGGACCTTCCTGCCGCCCACGGTAATCAACGCACTCTCGGGTGCCGGAGTTGGGCCAAAGGCTCGAACCGGCGAATCCTGCTTCTTTTATTGACAGCAGAAAATAACTGCCCGTACGTTCCCGGCATGCGCCCGACCTCGTCCGCGGAGGCGTTCCCGGCCCATACGCCGGCCGCCGCCCAGATCTTCACCATCGTGCTCTCCCACGGCCCGCTCACCCGGGCGGAGATCGCACGGCGGGCCGCCCTGTCCCCGGCGGCGGTGACCAAGGCCGTACGGCCGCTGATCGAGACGGGCTACCTGGTGGAGGACGCCGACGGGGAGCCGAGGCCGGTGCTCGGCCGGCCCGCCAACCCGGTGCGGGTCGACGGCGGGCGCGCGCTGTTTATCGGGGTCAAGGTGACGGGCGACGAGATCATCGCCGTACTGACCGATCTGTGCTGCCGCGTCAGGGTCGCCCGCCACACCCCGCTGGGCGACCGGCGGCCCGCGGGCGTGCTCACCACCCTGAGCGACCTGGTCCTCGGACTGCGCACCGAGGCCGAGGAGTTGGGGGTGGCGGTCAGGGGTGTGGGGATCGCCGTCTCCGGCGATGTGGACCGCGCCGAGGGCATGGTGCGGTACTCCCCGTTCCTGGAGTGGCGGGACGTTCCGCTCGCGCGCCTCGCCGCCATGACCATCGGTCTGCCGGTCACCGTCGACAACGACGTCCGTGCGCTCACCGGAGCCGAGCAGTGGTTCGGCGCGGGTGTGGGCCTGTCCGACTTCGCCCTGGTGACGGTGGGCGCCGGCATCGGATGCGGTCTCGTGGTGGGCGGCCGGGTCGTCTCCGGCGCGCACGGCGTGGCCGGTGAGATCGGCCATCTCTCCCTCGACGCGGCGGGCCCGCGCTGCCACTGCGGCAACCGGGGCTGTGTGGAGGCCATCGCCTCCGAGACGGCGATCGTGCGCGACGTACGGGCGGAGACGGGGAGGGGCGTGGCGGACGCGGCCGAGGCGCTGGCACTCGCGCATCGCGGCGATCCCGGAGCCCGGAAGGTCTACGCGCGAGCGGGCACGGCCATCGGGCGGGCCATCGGTTCCGTGGTCAATCTGCTCGGACCCGAACGCGTGATCATCTCCGGTGAGGGGCTCGCCGCCTACGACCTGTTCGCCGAGCAGATCAAGGACGCCTTCACGGCCTCCGCGTTCGGCGCCGCCGCGCGCTGCGACCTCAGGACGCATCCGCTGCCCTTCGAGGCGTGGGCGCGTGGGGCGGCGGCGACCGCCATCCAGTCCTTCATCCGCTCGGACCCGTCCAAGGGGCAGGGGTGACGCCGCAGGGCTGTATCACGCGGAGGTCCGACCGGTTTCCTCTTCTGTCATGAGCACGCTATTTCTGCCAGCCCTCCACAACCCTTCAACGATCCGGAGGTAGCCACCCATGCGGTCGTCCGCCCACCGCGCCCGCCGTACCAGCAGCACCCTGCTCGTCCTCGCGCTGACCGCGGGCCTCACGGCGATCACCCCCGCCGCCACGGCCACCCACCCCACCCCGGCCGCGGACGCCGTCCGGGCTCCGGCGGTCAAGCCGTACATGGGCTGGACGAGTTGGAGCATGCAGTCCTCCAAGTACCCGGGGCTCAACCCCGACGGGGACTACAGCTATCTGACCGAGAAGAACGTCCTGAAGCAGGCCGACGCCCTCGCCGCCAAGCTCAAGCCGTACGGCTACGAGTACGTCAACATCGACGCCGGCTGGTGGCGGGACATGGACTGGAAGCCCCGCTTCGACGGGTACGGCAGACAGGCCGCCGATCCCGGGCGCTTCCCCCGCGGGATGAAGGCCGTCGCCGACGACCTGCACGCCGAGGGGCTGAAGGCCGGCATCTACCTGCCGGTCGGGCTGGAGAAGGAGGCGTACGGCGAGGGCAAGGTGCCTCTGTGGAACGCGGAGGGCTGCACGACCGCCGACATCGTCCACGGCGACCTGCGCACCACCAACGGGTGGGACAGCGCGTACAAGATCGACTTCTCCCGGCCCTGCGCCCAGAAGTACATCGACTCCCAGGCCCGGTTGTTCGCCGACTGGGGCTATGACTTCCTCAAGCTGGACGGGGTCGGTCCCGGCTCCTTCAAGAGCGGGGAGAACTACGACAACGTCGCCGACGTCGCCGCCTGGCAGAAGGCGATCGCCGCCACCGGCCGGCCGATCCACCTCGAACTGTCCTGGTCGCTCGACATCGGCCATGCCGCCGACTGGAAGCGGTACTCGGGCGGCTGGCGCATCGACACCGACGTCGAGTGCTACTGCAACACGCTCGTCACCTGGGAGAACTCCGTCGAGGACCGCTGGGACGACACCCCCGCCTGGACCCGGCACGCCGGCCCCGGCGGCTGGAACGACCTGGACTCCCTCAACGTCGGCAACGGCGAGATGGACGGGCTCACCAGGGCCGAACGGCAGAGCTACGCCACCCTGTGGGCCATCGCCAAGTCGCCCCTCTACACCGGCGACGATCTCACGCGCCTCGACTCCTACGGGCTCTCGCTCCTCACCAACAAGGAGGTCATCGCGGTCAACCAGGGCGGCACCCCGCCCGCCAGGCCCCTCACCCCCTCCGACGACCAGCAGGTCTGGGCGGCGAAGAACCCCGACGGCGGCTTCACGGTCGCCCTGTTCAACCTCGGCGAGGCGCCCGCGCCCGTGACCGCAGACTGGTCCGCCCTCGGCTTCTCCGGCAAGGCGCAGGTCCGCGACCTGTGGAACCGCGAGAACCTCGGCACGTACAAGGACAAGGTCACGCAGGCGCTGCCCGCGCACGGCTCGCGGCTGTTCACCGTCACCCCGCAGGGCCGGGCTCTGACGAAGACCGCCTACGAGGCGGAGGCGGGGACCAACACCCTCGCCGGCAACGCCTCGGTGGCCGACTGCGGCACCTGCTCCGGCGACAGGAAGGTCGGCGACCTCTACCTCGGCGGCAGGCTCACCATGAACGGCGTCACGGTCGCGAAAGCGGGACGGTACGTCGTCGACATCGCCTACGTCAGCGGCGACGCGCGGTCCGTACGGATCTCGGCCAACGGTGGCGGTGCCACCGGGCACAAGTTCCCCTCCACGGGCGACTGGGGGACCGTCGAGACGGTGAGCGTGCCGCTCAACCTGAAGGCCGGCCCCAACACCGTCACCTTCGACAGCGGTGACGGCTACGCCCCGGACATCGACCGGATCGACGTGCCGAACCTGTCCTGACGGCCGACCCCGCAAGGGAGCGCATCCATGGACACCCCACGCCCCGATTCACCGCAAACCCTCCCCGGCAGACGCGGCCTGCGCTCCGTCGCCGCCGTCGGCGGAGCCCTGACCGCCCTCGGCGGGCTGCCCGCCTTCTCCGCCTCCGCCGCACCCGTGAGACCCGTCGGCTCCCCGAGGCTGCCCGAGGGGCCAGGGCGGCACCACCGAACTGTGGTGGCAGGCCCCCGCCGACGGCCGCTCGATGATCACCCAGGGCCTCCCGGTCGGCAACGGCCGCCTCGGAGCGCTCGTGGGCAACGACCCCGGCCGGGAACGGCTGTTCCTCACCGACGCCACCCTGTGGACCGGAGACCTCAACCCGACCCTGGACGACACAGCGGCGACATCAGCCTGGACGGCACCCACGGCGAGGCCACCACGGGCACGCGGTCGGGCCGGTACGCGTCCTTCGGCGCGGAGTTCGCGAACGGGCTGCGGTACGGGGCGGCCGTCACCGCGTACGGCAGCGGCGGGACCGTCGCCGTCGACGGGGCGCGGATCTCCTTCCGGAACTGCCGAAGCCTGACGGTGATCGTCGCCGGCGGCACGAACTACGCGCCCGACCCGGCACCGGGACGTGCTCTCCCACCCCGGCGTCCGCACGGTCCTCCTCCTCGAGGGCGTCAACGACATCAGGGCGCACACCGGTGTCACGGCCGGGGACCTGATCGACGGCTACCGCCGGATCATCGACCGCGCGCACGCCGCCGGTGTGTGCGTCGTCGGGGCGACGGGTCGGGCCGTTCAAGGGCTGGTACGAGTGGGACGCGGCGGCCGAGGGCGTACGGCGGGAGGTCAACGCGTTCGTCCGCACCGGCGGCGAGTTCGACGCCGTGGCGGACTTCGACGGTGTCCTGCGCAGTCCCTGCGACCACGAGCGGATCCTGCCGTTCTTCGACAACGGCGATCACCTGCACCCCAACGACGCCGGTATGAACGCGCTGGCCGACGCGGTCCCGATCGACGGCCTCTCCTGCGACGGCCGTGCGCAGGAGCGAGCGCGCCGTCGGTGACTCATGCTCGTCCCGGTGGCTCACACCGTCGGCTCCCCGGGGGCGCGATTCAGGGGCCGCCGTCGCTCGGCAGCTCCAGTCGCAGTTCGTAGCCCCCGTCCCGCAGATGCCTGGACGTGACCGTTCCGCCGAGGAGTTCGGCCCGCTGGCGCAGGCCGATCAGACCGTGGTGGGCCCCCGGCAGTGACAGGGCAGGGCGGCTGGGCGCGGTGTTGGTGACGGTCGCGTGGAGGGTGCCCTCACGCCGGAGGACGCGGATGGTGGCCGTGGCGCCGGGGGCGTGCTTGCGGATGTTGGTGAGGGCTTCCTGAACGGTGCGGTAGACGGCGCGCTGGACGGGCGGCGGGAGATCGGCGGGCAGGTCCGTCCGCAGGTCGGTGTCGATGCCACTGCCGGTGACGAGCCGGTCGAGGTCGGCCAGGGAGGGCTGCGGGGTGAGTTCGGTGGGGCGGCTGCCGGAGGCGCGCAGAATGCCGACCATGTGCCGCAGCTCGTCCAGTGTCTGCACGCTGAGCAGCCGGATCGTGGCCGCGGCCTCCTTCGCCTGCGGGTCCCGGCTGCCGACCTGGAGGGCTCCGGCGCGGACGGCGATCAGACTGACCTGGTGGGAGACCGCGTCGTGCATCTCCCGGGCGAGCTGGGCGCGTTCCTTCGCCAGGACGCTCTGCGCGATGAGCAGCCGCTCATGCTCACGGGCCTCGGAGACCTCGACGAGACGCAGGGACAGCTCCCGGCGGGCCTGGACGAGCTGCCCGAGGAAGAGGGGCGCGGTCGCCTGCGCCACGCTGTAGGAGAGGGGGATCAGGGCCTGACGGTCGGACAGGTCGGCGAACTCCGGCGACGGCCACGACCACCAGGTGAGGTCGCAGACCGTGAACCCCAGCGCGCACACGGCCAGGAGCGCCCGGTGGTGGGTGCGCGAGGCGAGCGTGTACAGCGCCACCAGCGTGGCGAACACCGCGTCCGTGAACAGGGCGGTCGGCAGGGTGAGCAGGAAGGTCGCCGACGGCAGCCTGCGGCGCATGACGAGCGCCAGGGCCGCGAGCAGTGCGGCGGCCAGTTCCCGGGGGTGATGGGTGCCCACGTCGTGGATCCACACGTCCAGCAGCGAGGCCGCCACGAGCGCGGTGTCCATCGCCGGCCCGTGCGGGGCGCGGGCGGGGGACCTCATCCGCCCTCCCGTTCACCGGCGACGGAGCGCGACGGCCTGAGCAGGCCCGCGCGCTCGGCCAGCAGCGCCGCCTGCACCCGGCTGCTCACCTCCAACTTGGTGAGGAGCGCGCTCACATGGTCCTTGACCGTCCCGGTGCTCAGATGCATGCGGTCGCCGATGTCGGTGTTGGACAGCCCTTCGGTGATGAGGAGGAGAACGGCGCGCTCGCGTTCGGTGAGCCGGTCCACCAGCCGGACGGCGGCCTGCCGAGGGCCGTTGTCCAGATAGCCGTCCACCACGGCACGGGTGACCCGCGACGCCAGTACGACCCCGCCGGCCGCCAGCGTCCTCACCAGGTAGGGCAGTTGCTCCGGGTCGGTGTCCTTGAGGAGGAAACCGGCGGCCCCCGAGCGCAGGGCGGCCGCCACGTACTCGTCCATGTCGAAGGTGGTGAGCATGGCCACCACGGGAGGACGGGGGAGTCTGCGCAGTGCGGCGAGGACGGTGAGCCCGTCCACGTCCGGCATCCGGATGTCCAGCAGGACGACCTCGGGACCCAGCTCCCGCACCGCGTGGACTGCCCGGCCGCCGGGGACCGCCGCCACCACGTCGATGTCGTCCGCGGAGTTGAGGATGTGCTCGAAGCCCGTGCGGATCAGGGCTTCGTCGTCGACCACCAGTACCCGGATCACTTCTGCGCCCCGCTCGCCGTCGGACCACCACGGGACTTCTCGTGGAATCCCTACGACGTCCGGGACCGCCGCCGGGTTCCCTTTTCTCCCGGTTTCCGGTCACCTGGCGGGGGCGGCCCCGGCTGGTCGGCGGGGACCTTCCAGCCACCCGCCGGATGGGCTCGCGCCCCTCGCGCCCCCGACTCTGAAGGCCATGACACCAGACACGTCATCGGACCTGTCGTCCAAGCCGGCCAACGCGTCCGCCGCCACGCCGTGCGCCGCCGTGGCGTCCGCCGCCACGCCGTGCGCC
>NZ_LRTR01000863.1 GCF_001550375.1 Streptomyces europaeiscabiei
GGGCCGAAGGCCTCGCGGGCGGCGGCGGCGGCCGCGTGCACCTGTGCGCGCGAGGCCTCCGGCGCCCACCCGACGACGTCCTCCGTCGCCGGGTCGACCACCTCGTAGTGCCCTCCGTCGGGCTCCGTCCAGGAGCCTCCGACGAACAGCCGTTGCCTGTCCGGCACTTGAGGTGCACGGCTCACTTCGTACTCACCGTCCGCGTGTCCCGCCCGCTCCGCAGCACCTTCCCGGGTACGGCCCCGGTCACCACGTCGTCGCGGATCGCCTCGACGCCGTTGACCCAGACGGCCCGTATGCCGATCGCCCTGGAGTCGAGGCGCGGGCTGTCACCCGGCAGGTCGTGCACCAGGGTGGCCTTGCCGGCGTCGACGCGCTCCGGGTCGAAGAGGACGAGGTCCGCATGCCACCCCTCCCGCACCTGCCCCCGTTCCCGCAGGCCGAAGAGGCGCGCCGGGTCGTCGGTCAGCATCTTCACCGCCTGTTCGAGCCCGACCAGCTTCCGGCCGCGCAGACAGTCCCCGATGAACCGGGTGGTGTACGGGGCGCCGCACATGCGGTCCAGATGGGCGCCCGCGTCCGAGCCGCCGAGCAGCACGTCCTCGTGGCGCCAGGTCTCGGCGCGCAGGGTCCAGGAGTCGGGGTCGTTGTCGGTGGGCATGGGCCACAGGACCGTACGGAGGTCGTCGGCGGCGCAGATCTCCACCAGGCACTCGAACGGTTCCTGCCCCCGCTCCGCCGCGATGTCCTTGACGACCCGCCCGGTGAGGCCCTCGTTCGCCTCGCTGTACGTGTCGCCGATGACGTACCGGCTGAAGTTGGCGAGCCGCCGGAAGACGCCCGCCTCCTTGCTGTCCGCGCGCCGCAGCATCTCCGCCCGTACCTGCGGATCGCGCAGTCGCGCGATCCGCTCGGGCACCGGCAGGCTCAGGACCGGACCCCACCCGGGGATCAGGTTCAGCGCGCAGAACGTGCCCAGCGACATGTTCATCGGCGTGAGGATCGGCATCGTCAGGGCCACCACCCGGCCGCCGGCCTTCCGCGCCCGCTCGCTCGCCTCCAACTGCCTCGGCACGCGCTCGGGGACGGCCGCGTCGATGGTGAGGACGTTCCAGTTGAGGGGGCGGCCGGCCACCGCGCTCATCTCCACGAAGAGGTCGATCTCGTCGTCGCTGAACTGGTCCAGGCACCCCGCGACGATCGCCTCGATCTGCGTGCCCTCGTGCTCGCCGACCGCCCGTGACAGCGCGATCAGTTCGGCGGGCTTCGCGTGCCGCGACGCGACGGGCCGGCCGTCGCCGTCGCTGTGCGTCGACGACTGCGTGGTCGACAGCCCCCACGCACCCGCCTCCATCGCCTCGTGGAACAGCCGGAGCATCGCGTCCATCTGCTCCTCGCTCGGCTGCCCGCCGACCGCGTCCGGTCCCATCACGTACCGCCGCAGCGCGCAGTGCCCCACCATGAAGCCCGCGTTGACGGCGATCCGCCCTTCGAGGGCGTCCAGGTACTCGCCGAACCCGTTCCAGCTCCAGGGCGCCCCCTCCTCCAGCGCGACCAGCGACATCCCCTCGACCTTGGACATCATCCGCCGCGTGTAGTCCGCGTCCTCGGGACGTGAGGGGTTCAGGGGGGCCAGGGTGAACCCGCAGTTCCCACCCGCGACGGTCGTCACCCCGTGGTTGAGGGAGGGCGTCGCGTACGGGTCCCAGAACAGCTGGGCGTCGTAGTGGGTGTGGGGGTCGACGAACCCGGGGGCGAGTACGAGGCCGGCCGCGTCCTCGGACGTACGGGCCTCTTCGGTGACCGTCCCGATGACGGCGATACGGCCGTCGCGTACGCCGACATCGGCTGTGTACGCGGGCGCGCCTGTCCCATCGACGACGGTCACACCCTTGATGACATGGTCGAGCATGCCTCTCCCTTCCGGACGCCTGGTGACGATGAGGTGCCGCCGTGCCTGTGCTTTCAGGGGAGCGGGGCTGTGTCAATGTGCGGCTGCGCCGCGTGGGCGCGACCGGCCCCCACCGCCCCGCGGACTCAAACGGCGCTCCCCGCGGAGCGGAACCGCGAGGTCCGGTGCACGGGATCCGTGTCGATCTTCGGAATGACGTGCTCCCCGACCAGCCTGATCGTCTGCAGGGTCGCCTCCTTGGGCACACCCACCGGCAGCCCGAAGCTCAACTGGTCCGCCCCGGCCTGCTCCCACCGCTTGCACTGCCGGAACACCTCGTCCGGGTCGCCGCAGATCAACAGCTCTTCCTCGATGAGCAGTTCGATGAGCTCCTCGTTGTACTCGGGCAGCGTCTCCGGCCACACGGGGAAGCCGTCGGGCCGGGGGAACGTGTCGTGGTACCGGAAGACGAGCGAGGGCAGATAGTGCAGCCCGCCGTTCACGGCGATCCGCACCGCCTCGTCGTGCGTGGGCGCGCAGATCGCGGTCGTCGTCACCATCACGTTGTCGTTGACGAAGTCACCGATCGGCTCGGCGTCGACGATCGCCGTCTTGTACTTCTCCAGCACCCACTCCATGTCGGAGACCTTCTGCACGCTGAAGCCCAGCACACCGAGCCCCTTGCGCGCGGCCATGGAGTACGACGGCGGCGACCCGGCGGCGTACCACATCGCGGGGTGCGACTTCCCGTACGGCTTGGGCAGGATCTTGCGCGGCGGCAGTGACCAGTGCTTGCCCTGGAAGCCGACGTACTCGTCCTGGAGCCACATCTTGGGGAACTCGGCGATGGTCTCTTCCCAGATCTCCTTGGTGTAGTTCATGTCGGTCACACCGGGGATGAAGCCGAGGATCTCGTGCGAGCCGGCCCCACGTCCGCTGCCGAACTCGAAGCGGCCCTCGGTGAGATGGTCGAGCATCGTGACCTTCTCGGCGACCTTCACCGGGTGGTTGACCTGGGCGAGCGGGTTGAAGATCCCGGAGCCCAGATGGATCCGGTCCGTCGCGTGCGCGAGGTACCCGAGGAAGACGTCGTTGGCGGAGAGGTGCGAGTACTCCTCCAGGAAGTGGTGCTCGGACGCCCAGGCGTACTTGAAGCCGGACTTGTCCGCCTGGATGACGTACTCGGTCTCCTCCATCAGCGCCTTGTGCTCCGCGAGCGGGTCCGTCTTGGCCCGCTTGCCCACGTATCCCTGTACAAAGAGCCCGAATTCCAAGGAGGTTCACCATCCCCAGCGATACCCGACAGCCGTATCTGACTGTGCGTCAGATCTCGATACGGCCGACTGTTCCACCGGCCCCGTGGAGCGTCAATAGCTGACGTGCCGTCAGATAGGTCCACCCGTCAGAGACTCACCCCGGCCAGCCAGCCCCCGTCGATCACGAACGGCTGCCCGGTGATGTAGGAGGAGTCCTCGCAGGAGAGGAAGAGCGCGAGGCGGGCGACCTCCTCGGGGCGGCCGATCCGGCCGAGCGGTATCCGCTTGCGGTAGAGCTTGGTGACGGCCTCGGCGGTCGCCTCGTCGCCCGGGTCGGTCATCGCGGTGTCGACGGAGCCGGGGCAGACCGCGTTGACCCGGATGCCCTTGCGGGCCAGCTCCAGCGCGGCGACCCGGGTGAGGCCGACGATCGCGTGCTTGGTCGCGGCATACGCGCCGACGTACGCCATGCCCGTCAGCCCTGTGTACGAGGCGGTGTTGACGATCGTGCCGCCACCGGCCGTCTCGATCTCGGGGGCCAGGGTCTTGATGCCGAGGAAGACACCGACCTGGTTGACCCGCACGACCTGCATGAACTCGTCGAGGGGGGTGTCGACGAGGGAGTTGAAGCGCAGCACGCCGGCGTTGTTGACGAGGCCGTCGACGCGACCGTACGCACCCTTGGCGGCAGCCACGGCGGCCGCCCAGTCGTCCTCGCGGCTCACGTCCAGATGGACGTAGTGTGCGCCGATCTCCTTGGCGAGGGCCTCCCCCTGGTCGTCGAGGACGTCGGCGACGACGACCTCCGCCCCCTCGGCCCGGAACAGCCGGGCCTCCTGCTCGCCCTGGCCGCGCGCGGCACCTGTGACGAGGACTACACGTCCGTCGAGCTTGCCCATGTGGACTCCCTTCGCGGTGCGTTGACCGAGGTCAGCGTACCTCTGTAGCTGACGAAGCGTCAGATGTGCGGGGCATGCTTGCGATTGCGATCGCAAGTGACCAATGGGTAGGGACATTTGACCCTGTCGACAACACGTACAGGACCTCAATAATCCGTCATCGGAAGGTAAAGACACACCCAAGGAGAGAGCCGACCATGGCGAAGAGGCGCTTCAAGAACAAGAAGGTCCGGTACCTGGCGATCGGGGCCTCACTCCTGACCGGTACGGCAGTCGTCACCGTGGTTCTGCCGTCGGCCAACGCCGCCGACGAGAAGACGCCCGACCAGATCATGAGGATGTGCGAAAGGACTGCCAAGCTCAACGGAAAACAGCAGTCGACGAGGGATTTCGGAGGCGGGCTCGGGGACGGTTTCGAGTCCGACACCTGTGATTTCGTCGAGACGAAGTTCGAGACCTTCGACGGCCCCACGGAGAAGGTCACCGTCGACTTCCCGAACTGCGAGCCGAACGCCACCGAGCCGTCGAAGGTGACCACCGAGTTCTCGAAGGCGGTGGGCCAGGGCCAGGGCAAGTACACCGCGACCCAGCAGGGCGCCCTCGGTGGTCTCTTCGGAGCCCTGAGCGGCGGCTGGGTCAAGCACAAGGGCACGCTGGACATGACCGTCAAGACGGCCACCGCCAGCGAGTCGGAACAGCGGGAAGTACCCGTCGGCAAGGTCATGCATGTGACGTTCACGCCGAAGATGCAGCGCATGACCGGCGAATGGCGGGTGCACCTCGACGCCGATCCTGGAAGCTTCGCCGTGAACCCCTCCCCCGAGAAGAACTTCGTGGCGCCCGAGGTCGTCGAGGGCCCGGTCATCCTGGAGAGCGCCGCGGGCACGCCCGGACTCGCGGACGGCACCAGCAAGGTCGTCCTGGAGGACTGCTGACCCGAGGCCGGCAGCCGACGGCCCCGGGGCGCCCGCCCCACCACACAGACTTCTCCCCCCACGGGATCCCCCCACTCCTCACGGGACAACCCCTCCCACCCTTGCTCATCCCCCTCATGACCCTCGCAGGAGACACACATGACACGCACCGGGCGCAGCGGCAACCACCGCAGCAAGAAGAAGCGCATCACCCTCGCGCTGGCGCCGGTCGCCGCCCTCGGACTGGCCGTTCCGCTGATGTACAGCGCGGGTGCCGCCACCCCCGACGAGGTGGCCACCGACTGCCGTACGGACTCGGACAAGCTGGAGAACTGCGAGTTCGTCGACGTCCAGTCCAAGGCCAACAGCCTCGGCCCCAACGAACGGGTCACCTCGGTGACCGACAACTGCGGCGTCAGCACCACGGCGACGAAGACCTTCAGCGGCACGGCGTCCGTGACACGCGTCATTCAGCTGGAGGACGGCTTCAACACGGACGGCAGTACGAAGCTGGCGAGCTCCATCTTCGAGATCGGCGTCAAGTTCGCCACGCAGGAATTCAATATCAAGCGCGACGACACCACGTCGTCGTTCTCCTTCTCCAGGAGTGACACGGTGAAGGCGGACCACATCGCCTTCTTCATGTGGTCCCACAAGCGCACCGACGTGAGCGGTTTCCTCAAGGCCAGCTACAAGGAGGCCCAGGACGGCCAGAAGGTGTTCTTCTCCCCCAGCGAGGGGGCTACGAGCGTCCACGTCTTCTATCCGCAGCTCCTGCCCAGCGGAACACCGGACGGCCGGCTCTGGCTGCGCAACGTCCAGTGCGGCACGCCCCAGGCCAACGGAATCATCAACAGCGAGAACAGCGCCCGCGCCGAACCCGGATTCGACGAGGGCGGCGCGAACGTGACCGACATCGAGGTTCCGCTCTCCGAAGTCACCATTCAATAGCCGCCGGAGAAGCCCGAGTAATCCCCCGTGCCATGCGCGGGGGATTATTTCGTGCGGTTTCCCGAACGGGCTCGACGCGTTCCTGAACGCACCCCATCGGGTGTTCTCAAATGCGAACCCCGGGGGTAGCTCCCAGCCATCGCAGCACCGCCTCCGTACTTCCCCGGGCATCGAGCTTGGCGTAGACGTTGCTGAGGTTGTTGCGGACGGTCTTCTCGCTCAGCCGGAGGCGCAGCCCGATCTCCTGGGCGCCGAGGCCCGTGGAGAGGAGTTCCATGATCTGGCGTTCGCGGGGCGAGAGCAGTGCGCGCAGCCGCTCCATCGCCTCCCCGTGGTCCGGCAGATGCTGGGCCGCGTCGCGGATGGCGGCGCAGGCGACGGGCGAGAAATAGGTGTGGCCGACCGTGGCGGCCATGACCGCGGAGGAGAGCATGCAGGTGCAGTAGTCGCCGTCGACCAGATAGCCGGCCCCGCCCCGGAACACCTCCACGACCGCCTCGGGGTCCCGGCGGGGGCTGACGACGATCACCGGGGCGCTCATGGAGCCCATGGCCTTCAGCAGCACCGTGAAGGACACCGACGGGTCCTCGCAGCGCAGGACCACGACGTCCACTTCGGTCTCACGGAGTTCACGGTAGGGCGGCGGGACGTGCAGCGCGCTGTTCACGTACCGGTCGTCGGGGGCCGGCCAGTCGTCGTGCGGCCACTCCCCCTCGCCGCAGGCGAGCGCGACGGACAGGCCCTGGGACGACGGTTCCGACAGTCGGGGCGGGTGGGCCGGGACACGGGAGGGGTGTGCGGGAACAGCTGAAACGGGGGTGCCTGCGTGCTGGGACGTGCTGACGTGCCGGGGGGATCGCACCTCACGTGTCCTTCCGCCGAAGCCATGACTCCCCTTACATACGTGACTCGGGCGTAAGTTGTTCGAAGTTTCAAGAACGAAGCGCCAAGCTGTCAGACAGGTTCTGCCACCTCGCCCACTCCGACGGCAGGACGGAGAAGCCGCTGACACGGTGCCCCGTCCCCCTGCCCGGGCGGCTCCTAGCAGACGAAGTTCCGGTGGTCGGTGCTCGTGCTCAGCCGGCAGCTGCTGCCCAGGCGGTCGCCGGTCCTGTTACGGAAGGTGAGATTCCAGGTCGTGCCGTCCCAGCGGAGGTCCCCGTAGCCGAAGATCGCCAGACCTCCGGGAGACTGCAGCTTGGTCACCGACTGGTTCACCTTCTGCGACGGCGTGCCGATGGACTGCAGCTCGACATTGCTGTCGATCGGGCCGTTGTCCAGGGGGCCACCGGAGTTGCCCAGGGTCAGCTGGGGTGGGCGGGTGCTGTCGAAGTCGAGCTTCTGGGCGAGGTGGAAGTGTCCCGAGAGCACCATGCGCACCTTGCTCTGCAGGTGACGCAGCTGGGTGTTGGCGACGGCGCCGTCGAGAACCCGCGTCGCCCAGGTGACCGCCCCCGGCGTCTGTCCGGCCGCCTTCACCATCCACAGCGGCTTGTGCGTGACCACGAAGACGTCGCCGGGAGCCTGCGCCGCGGCCTGGTTCACGGCGTTGAACTGCGTGGTGTAGGTGCCCTGGTTCGCTGTGCTTCCGTCGTCCCGCCGGTCGGCGAGCGAGGAGTCCACGGAGGCGAGGGTCAGCGTGCCGGCGTGGATCACCGCAGGCCGGCTGAACAGGCTGCAGGAACCGTTGGAGCGCAGTTCGTCGGCGAGATAGCGGAACCACGCGCCGCCCGCGCCGCCCTGCTGGTTCATGTTGCAGTCCTCGTGGTTGCCCCGCGCCAGCACGACGGGAGCCGTGGCCAGCAGCCGTTCGGCGGGCCTGAAGAAGTCGGCGACCACACAGGCCCAGCTGGCCGCGTCGGCGGTGCCCGTGCAGCCCGCCGGATTGTCGTTCCCCCTGCCGGGGTCCTCCCGGTAGAGGTAGTCACCGACGTGGACGACGAGATTCGGCCTCGTCCGGTCGACGACGCTGCCCGCGATCTGCCTGAACGGCCAGCGGTTCGCACAGTCCTGCGCCGGCTCGCTCGTGTCCGCGGGGAGCTCGCAGCCGGTGTCGCCGATCACGCCGATCCTGGCGGGACGGGTGGTCGAGGTCCAGTTCGGCAGAGGCAGCTGACCCGTCATCGGGTGCAGCCTGGCCGCTTGTACCGTCGCGGGCACCAGCGTCGCGTCGGAGGCCGTGAGGCGCACCTCGGCCTCGCAGACGGTGGTCGGGAACTGGAGCCCCCCGGGCTCGCTCCTCCGGCTGAGCGGGTCCGTGTGCTGGCTTCCCCCGTACGTGTAGCGCACGCTGGGGCACGTTTGGCTGGAGTCCGTGGACACGTATCGGATCTGGGTGCCGCCGCTGGTCAGCTGCGTCCAGGCCCAGGCCTCGCCGTCCGGCGACGCCGAACCGGGTGGTGGAGCGGTCGGCCCCGGCGGCGGTGAGTCCCCGTACCCGTCCTCGTACCCGTACCCGTACCCGGGCACGGGCTCCGGGGAAGCCGCGCCGGCCGGGATCGTCGCGGCCAGCACACCCGCCACCGCGAGGGCGACTATTCGATGTCTCATGCGCACATACCTCCGTCCACGTGCCCCGGACACAGGCGTACGTCATCGCCTGACGGGCACACCTGGAATCGTTGGCACCGCTTCGGGACCGCGCACGACGACACCGGCAAACGGCCTACACGGCCGCACGGGGGTCCGGCTGCGCACGGGGTGACCGTGCCCCGTTGCCCGACGGCCGTCCCCACAGTGCCGGCTGTCCCGACCCGCGTCGCACCAAGGTCGGCTGCCTCTGCGCGGACGGGGCGGTAGGGTCCGGGGGTGCGTTGATCTGCCGGGCGGTGGCCGAGTGCCGCCGCAGAGGGTGCGGGTGGCCCCGCCGAGTCGTCGGGCCGCCCGGTTGGCATACCCGTCGCCATCACACCGGAGATCACGCATGACTGCGCAGCAGCCCCTCGCTTACGACGCATTCGTCCACGTAGCCGCCGCCGACCCGGCCGTCGTCGGCCTGGTCCTCAAGGGCTCCCGGGCCCACGAGGGCATGACCACCGAGTACTCGGACCATGACCTGTACGTCGTCCTCGCCGAGGGTGCGACGACGGCTCTCACCTGGTTCACGGGGCACCGCACCCCGGAACTCGACCTCGTCGTCCTCTCCCTCGACGAGTTCCGCGCCGCCGGGATGCCCGGCTTCGAGCGGTACGCCCTCTCCCGCGCCCGGGTCGTGCTCGACCGGCTCGACGGAGGCATCGCCCGCATCCTGGGCGCCAAGGCTCGGCTCGACGCAGAGGATGCCTTCCGGGAAGCGGGAGGATGGCTCGACGCCTACGCCAACTCCCTCTACCGCTCGGTCAAGAACGACCGCGACGGCCATCCGATCGCGGCCCGGCTCGACGCCGCCGACAGCGTCCGGTTCCTGCTGGAGACGCTCTTCGCCCTGGACCGCCGTCCGCGCCCGTACAACAAGTACCTGGAGTGGGAGCTGGCCCGGTTCCCGCTGCCCGGCTGGGACACCGGCAAGCTCCTCGACGCCGTGGACCGCGTCTCGGGTACGGGCGACGTGTCCGCACAGCGTCGTCTCTTCGCCCAGGTCGAGTCCGTGGCCCGGCGGGCGGGTCATGGCCCGGTGCTGGACGCGTGGGGTGAGGACCTGCACCTGATGCGGCCGTGAGCGCGTCCGCGGCCGCGACCGCAGTAACTGAGCGGGGGCGAGGCGACGGTGGCGCGACAGACGGGAGGAGCCGGGATGAAACGGGATTCGACGCTTCGACGATTCGACGACGGAGGCGATACGACCGGTCAGCGCGCCGCGGGCTCCCACCACACCAGATTGGCGGCCGCCTGAGCCACCGGCTCGATGATCTCCCAGGCCTCGGCGATCAACCCGTCGTCGACCCGCCAGATGTCGACGACCGCGATCTCCGGCCCGGCATCGGGGAGTTGTCGCCGCGAGTGCATCACGACGTGATCGCCGTCGGCCAGCAGGTGGTGGACCTCGACCCGCATACCGGCGAGCGGGGAGAGTGCTGCCTGTACGGCGGCGAGCCATTCCTCCTTGGTCGAGGAGGTCGAGTCCGGCCGGTGATGGACGAAGTCCTCGCTCAGCAACGGTTCGAGCGCGTCGACGCTGCCCGTCTCGATCAGCTCCGCCAGCGCCCGTCGAGCGATGCTCTTGTTGTCTGTGGTCATGGACGCAGTGTTTCCGCAGTCGCCACGGTTGTCGATGAAGTCGGATTTCATGGCGCACGGCCCCACGATGAGTACTGTCGAGGACCGTGCATACCGTCGGGGAACTCTTACGGCAGTGGCGGCATCGCCGACGACTCAGCCAACTCGATCTCTCGCTCGCGGCCGACGTCTCGGCCCGTCACGTCAGCCTGGTCGAGACGGGCAAGTCCCACCCGAGCGCCGCCATGGTCCTCCGGCTCGCGGACCAGCTCGATGTGCCACTGCGTGATCGCAACCGGCTGCTGCTCGCGGCCGGCTTCGCACCCCGGTACGCCGAGCGGCCCCTCGACGACGACGCGCTCACGGCGGCCCGGAGCGCGGTCGAGAGGGTGCTCCGCGCGCATGAGCCGTACCCGGCGCTGGCCTTCGACCGCCGGTGGAACATCGTGATGACCAACCGCGCGGTCGAGCCGTTCTTCGCGGACGTCGATCCCGACCTGCTACGGCCGCCGGTCAACCTGATACGGCTGGGACTGGACCCGCGCGGGTTCGCTCCTCTGGTCGTCAACCTGGCCGACGTGCGCGCGGTGTTCCGCTCCCGGATCACCCGTCAGCTCGCCCTCGCCCCCGACGCCGAGCTCACCGCGCTCTACGAGGAACTGCTGGAGCCAGACCCCGAGAACGGGTCCGGCCGATCGGTCGAATCCGATGTCGTGATCCCGATGATCCTTCGCTTCGACGGACGAGAACTGCGGCTGTTCTCTACCATCACCACGTTCGGTACCCCGATGGACATCACACTGGACGAGGTCGCGATCGAGTCGTACTACCCGGCGGACACGGAGAGCGCCGCCTACTTCGAGGGTTCGGGCAGCTCCCAACCCCGTCCTTCGGGGGAGCCGAGCCAGACGCGCTGACGGTTCGTGGCGACGGTCATGCCGAACCCGGTCTGCGGCGGCACTCCCGCATCCCGCCACGCACCGACCGACTCTTCGACGGCGTCCCACAACCGCTCAGGACCGCCCTGGCGCACCAGGACCCCTCCCTCACCGTCCGGTACGAGCGTGGCGAACGCCCCCGTGGCCAGGTCGACCACGTGGTCCAGCATCGGGCCGCCATCCACGCTCATCCCGATGTACTGGGCACCCGGTACCGCGAGCTGGGCGACGAACCGAGCGGTCCAGTCGGCCAGTACCTCGGGGCCCACCTGGGCGGGGCGCTCGTACGCTTCCTGGGTCAGCAGATCCCCGACGCCGGACAAGGAGGGCGCGGCGTGCGGGCGGGCGATCATGAACGACACCGTGCCGGGCAGGAACCGCCCTTCGGCCGTGCCGCCCTCGCCGACGGTCAGCTTCAGCAGGCCCGACCCGTACAACCACCCGGAGACAGTCGTGACGATCGTGCCGCCGGGCCGCACCTGTTCGAGCCAGCCCCCGGGAACGGTACGCACCGAACACGTGGCGATCAGCCCGTCGTACGGGGCGCCTTCGGCGTGGCCGAGGAGGCCGTCGCCGTTGACGAGGGCCGGCCCGTAGCCGGCCGCCGTGATCGCGGCACCGGCACGTACGGCGGCTGCCGGGTCGACCTCGACCGAGGTCACCTGCTCGCTGCCGAGACGTTCGCACAGGAGGGCGGTCGAATAGCCGGTACCGGTGCCGATCTCCAACACCCGGTCCCCGTCCTGCGGATCGAGGTCCTGAAGCATCCGCACGACCAGGCTCGGCAGGGTGGACGAGGACGTCGGATCACCGTGGACGGGCCCCTCCACGTCCGCCGGATACACATGACCGTCGAGCTGGGTCACCAGCGTGTCGTCGGCGTACACCTCCTTCAGCCAGGCGTTCATGTCGTCGCGGCCCGGAAGGACCGGCGTCCAGAGCGTGCCTCGCGGGCCGTGGGACCGCCGGAAGTAGGCGCGCACGAAGTCGTGCCGGGGCACGACCTCGACAGCGGAACGCCATGCGGCCGACCGCAGATGCCCGTCCCGTTCAAGCCGGTCGGCCAGGACATGGCGCAGTTCGGCGGCAAGGCGCTCGTCCGCGGACGGGGTATCGGTCATGCCTGATGTCCCTTCTCCAGCAGGTCGGCCAGGGCGCAGGCGATGGCCCCGGTCGTGTCACGGCCTACGAACGCCCACTGACCGTTCGGATTGCACTCCAGGAAGCGCCACCTCCCGCTCGCTTCCAGGGCGAAGTCGAACGCACCGTAGGCCAGGCCGAATCCCGTCAGATATGCACGGATGCCCTGGCGGACCGAGACAGGGACGTCGGCCGCCTCCATCGGCGTGCAGCTGATCAGGTCGTAGTCGAACCGCCAGTCGAGGTGATCGCCGTCAGTGGTGATCCGCGTGGCGAACAGCCGTTCGCCCACAGCCGCCACCCTCACGTCAGCGGTCTTGGCGACAGCCTGCTGGAACAGGTGCGGGCAGGCGGCGACGCCGTCGCCGATGTCGTCGGCCTCGACCGGGCGGACCCAGACCGTGCGCAACACCCCGCCCTCGCGGTACGTGGTCGACCTGAGCGGCTTGTAGACCACCGGCCCGTGTTCCTTGGCGAAGGAACGGGCGGCTGCGGGTTCGTTGGTGATCAGTGTCGGCGGCACGTCCAGCCCGGCTCGCACGGCTTCCGTGATCTGACGGGGCTTGAACTCCGCCCCCGAGTTCCGGTGCGGGTGGTTGACGTACAGGCATCCCGGCAGGGCCGCGAGAAGACCGCCCAGACCGTGTCGGATCTGGGCCACGGCGAAGTCCCCCTCCTGCTCCTCCAGGCCATCCGCCGGGACGTTCGGGGTCGGGCGCCGGTAGTACACGGCGCGGGCGTCCTCCAGGCCGAGGGTGCGAGTCGGGGTGGTGAGCGGGCCGTGCCACGACCAGCCACTGCCCGCCCGGCCCGCGAACGTCACCTCGCCCGGCGAACCGGGGTCGAGCCGTACGACCGGGACGCCCCGGCTGTGCAACTCGGTGATGACGTGGTCCGCCGTCACGTCGTCCAGGGCGGTCAGTACGACGACCGGGCGTGGAGAGGCCATCAGTCCTGGTCCGCGTCCTGGTCGTGACCCTCGTCGGTGTTGGACGGACCGGAGCCGTCCCCCTGGCTGGTCTGGGTCCTGGTCTCCGTTCCGGAGCCGGTGCCGTGCTTGCCCATCTCGACGGGGCGTCCGTGTGTGTCATGAAAGACGGCCGTCTGCGACACCGGGTCCAGGGCCACGGCGGTGGCGACGGTGTGCAGCGCCGGGTACGGCTCCATGCGGGACAGGCCCCACGGGCGCAGTGAGCGGACGGTCGGGCCCGTCCGTGCTCCATCAGCGTGGAGTTCGAGTGTCGTCAGGTTCTCGTGGTGGTCGCACAACGCGTTCACCGAGCGGGCGAGACGCTGGGCGTGCGCGATGCCTGCGGGGAGCGTCGGGCCGGCTTCGAGGCCGAGCCGCATACGGGCCTCGCCGACGCAGGCGAGCGCGCAGGCGCGGGGCGCGTCCCCTTCGGGCAGTGGTCCGGCCGCGGCCTCCACCTCTGGGACGGCGACCATGATGTGCCCGCGCAGTTGGAGGGTGAGCGTCTCCAACTCGTCAGGGGTCGGCGGCTCGGCGTCCTCGGCGAGCAGGCGGCGTGCGGTGTCTCGCATCGTCTCGATGTCGAGCGGGACTCGGTTCCGCGCCCCCGTGGCCGAAGAACGGACTGTTGGTGTTGCTGCCATACGGCGCTCCTCAGCAGCGTTGGTCGTGCCCCGGGAGCTGTCGTCCTGCCGGGGCTTCGTCGTCCCTGCCGACGCTAGAAGCTGGATGTACACCTCCTCCAGCGATGTTCAGGAATGTTCACAGATATCATTTGTACCTGGTCAATAGCGCTATGCCCTCTTGATATGGCACTTCATTACCTCGATAGTCGTGTACATCAGTGCACACCTAGAGTGCCGGAGGCGGCGATGACACTACGGTTCATCGGCATCGACCCAAACACAGGAACGGGTGAGAGCCCCACGGTCTGGGTCGACGAGAGCAGCAACGACCTGGTCATTCAGGGATGGAGGCCGACACCCGAACTCGAAGCCGAATGCGCCGCGTTCGAGTTGCCGGGCCACGCGGCAGGCATTCCCGATCACGAGGCAGTTGTCCGTATCCCGGCCCGTATGGTGCCCATCCTGAGGAAGGCCTGCGATGCCGCCGAACGTACCGAGCTTCGATGAACTGCTGGACGGCGCCCAGCGCTCCGCCGTCCACCTGGAGATGCGCGACGCCTACGGAGTCGCCGGTGAAGCCGACGACTTCGCCCGTTGGGAGAACACCGGAGAACGGGACACCGACCCCGGATCTCCGTACTGGGCGCCATGGGTGACGTTGATCCGGAGAACTGTCGCCCGCGGCGTGGTGGTGCGCCGGGCCCGCATCGTGTCCGAGCCGGTCAGCGACTACATCCGGTACGAACATGCGGGGACCGCCGTCAATATGGAGGCAGGTGAACGCGTACGGTGGCTGGCGCGTCGGCGCGCCTCCGATATCGCGCTGCCCGGCAACGACTTCTGGCTGATCGACGACCGGCTCATCCGGTGGAACCACTTCACCGGCGCCGGCGCCTCCGGCGGTGGGGAGATCAGCGAGGAACCGGCCGCGGTGAAGTTGTGCGTGGACGCCTTCGAAGCGGTGTGGGCACGCGCGACGCCGCACGAGGACTACGAGATCAGTTAGTACGGAAGGTGCACGGTCAGCTCATGTCCAACTCCCCGTCCTCCTCGGCCCAGGCCGCGCGCGAGCGGGTCGCGCGGCGCCTGCGCGAACTGCGGGCCGACGCGAACATCTCGGGGACTGAGCTGGCCGTGCGCTGCGGCTGGACGCATCCGAAGACATCCCGCATCGAGAACGCACGCACCCCACCCACCCCGGACGACATCCGGCGCTGGTGCCAGGCCTGCGGCGCCGAGGACCAGGCAGCGGACATCATCGACCAGTCGCGCACCGCCGAGTCGTTGTACGTCGAATGGCGACGCAAGGTGCGTACGGGCCTGGCGCGGCTCCAGGACAGCTACGTGGAGCTCTACCGTTCCACAGAACTCTTCCGGATCTACTCCCCCACTCTGGTGCCCGGCCTGCTCCAGACCGAGGGCTACGCACGCGCCCTGCTGTCCGCCAACGCCCGTCTGCTCGATGTCCCCGACGACGCCGAAGAGGCCGCCGCAGCCCGCCTCGCACGCTCGCAGATCATCCACCGACCGGGACACCGATTCGTCATGCTGGCCGAAGAGAGCGTCCTCTCCTACCACCTGGGCGACTCGGACGCCATGGCCGCGCAGCTCGGCCACCTGCTCACCGCCGGCGCCCTCCCAGCGGTGTCGCTGGGCATCATTCCCAGGGCGACGCGGGAACGCGTGCTGTGGCCACAGGAGTTGTTCCACATCTACGACGACACACTCGTGTCCGTTGAACTGCTGTCAGCCCGAGTCAGAGTCACCCAGCCCGACGAGATCGCCCTCTACCTCAAAGCCTTCGAGCAGCTGCGAGGCATGGCCGTGTACGGGCCGGAGGCTCGCGCCTTGATCCTGAAAGCCATCGAGGCGCTGGACTGACACAGGTCCAGCGGGACTGTAGTCACTTCTCCTGGTCGGCGACGAACGAGCCCTGCCCCAACACGGTACGGAGCCTGCCCTCCGAGCGGAGAGAGGCCACGGCCTTCTGCACCGTCGACGCGGCTACGTCGAACTCCGTGGCCAGGTCCACCACGGCGGGGAATCGACTGCCGGGGGCATACGTGCCGACTTCGATACGACGGCGCAGCTCGTCCGCGATCTGGGGCCACACAGGCTTGCCACGGTCAAGATCCATGCTTCGAACGTATGCGTCTTCGCGTAATCGGGCGACCACGAATGCGCGAATACGCGTATGCTCGAAACAGGCAAGACCCCGGCGGCCTGGCACGGCCCCGGGGCGTGGCCACCAGCTAAAGAGGAGCTGATGACAATGAGCATTATCCATGCGCTCTTGCGGTGCATGCTGGGCATGTTCGCGCCCGGTACCGGCAGACGGCGCGCCGGTACCCGCGCCACCCTCACCCCGCAACCTCTACCAGAGGTTCCCGTTCCCGACGCACTTCGACCCCCAACACCCCGTTCCCCGTACGGCCTTGACCAGGGCCCCTTCGACGGCGCCGCCTCCCCGCTCGTCCGCCCCTACCTCGTCGCAGTAGAGCGGGAGCAGGCGCGGCAGTCCCGGCGGCGGCTCGCCCTGGTTCTCGCCGCCGACTTCGGTATCGACCTCGACCGTCATGTCGTCGGTGCCGAGCACGTGGTGGCGTGTTGAGGCCGTCGGAGACGGACGCGGCGCTGTCGGCCGAGTGCGCGCTCGCGGGGCGGCCCGGCTACGAGGACCTGCACCGGCGATGTCGTCAGACGGCCGACGTACCGCTGCCGGGAACCATGGGCCTGCTGCTGATGTCCGCCTGCCCGTGCTCCTGCCACGCGCCCGGCACGGACGGGACCCGGTGAAAGCTGGGCGGTACCCCGGCAACGGGGCCTCCCGACTGACCATCCGCACCTACCGGATCAGCCCTGACGGCGAGACCGACGGCCAGCCACAGCAGCGCACGGTCACCAGTGAGCACGACACCGAGCGCCTGCCGAAGTCGCACGAGTGGCCGCCGTGCCGATGTCCTCGCTGCCGGACCAGGCGGGAAACAGAACTCCGGTAGCCGACCCCGCGCCCTCAGCCGCCTGCCCTTCCACAGCCTCCGGGGCAGGGCGGGCGGCTTCTACAGCAACGGTCCCACCTCGGCCCCGAACTGCGCCATCTGGTCAGTGAGTTCACCCCGGCCACGGCTCCGGAACCGCACCTGGATCTGGTCCACCCCCATCGCCCCGTACGCCCGCAGCGACTCCGCGAGGGCTTCCGGGCGGCCGGTGAGGGTGCGGCGGCCGACGTCCCAGTCCGGCTCACCCACGTACAGCGGCTCGGTGATCGCGCCGATGGTGAGGGGGGTGGTGACGCCGGCCTCCTCCCGTAGGCGTCGGAGGCGGGTGATCTGGGCCGGGAGCCGGTCGCGCGGGTCGCCCTGGGGAAGCCAGCCGTCGCCTCGGACGGCGGCCCGGCGGACGGCGGCGGGGGACGAGCCGCCCACCCACACCGGGATACGGTCCTGAGCCGGGCGGGGACGTTGGCCCAGGTCCTCGAAGTCGTACACCTTGCCGTGGTGGGAGGGGAATTCGTCCGGGCCGAGGGCAGCCCGCAGCGCGTCCACGCACTCGTCCAGGACGGCTCCCCGACGGTCGAAGTCGACGCCGAGCACCTCGAACTCCTCCCGTACGTGGCCGGCGCCCACGCCGAGGATCAGCCGCCCGCCGGAGAGGTGGTCGAGGGTGGCGTACTGCTTGGCGCTGAGGAGCGGGTGGCGCAGGCCGACGACCGCGACATGGCTGAGCAGCCGCACCCGTTCGGTGACGCCCGCCAGGTAGGCGAGCGTGGCGACCGGGTCGTACCAGACCGTGCTCATCGCGGGCGCGAGGCGGCGCGGGATGGCCACGTGGTCGCAGGTGGCGACGTACGCGAACCCGGCCCGGTCGGCGGCCCGCGCGATCTCGGCCAGATCCTCCGGCCCGGCGTCCGCCTCCCAGGGCTCGGCGTAGAGGGTGCTCTGCGACTGGACGGGGAGCTGCATCCCGTAGTCCAGCCCACCACCCGGCCCACCCGGGCTGCCCAGTCCGCTCTCCTGCGGCGCTCCCGGTGTTCGCGGTGTTCGCGGTGTTCGCACGGTCACTCCCCCACTTACGGACGACGACTGGGCCGCGCCCATCGTCGTAGCTGACGATCCGTCAGACAAGGGGTGCGGCACCGGTGTTGTCCGTGGCGGGCGGGTGCGTGCGTCACTCGGCCCTGATGTTGTCCACGTGCACGACGCCCTTGGTCGCCGCGTCGCTTCCGCTTCCATGGACGAGGTACAGGTTGAACGCCGTCACCTTGGAGAGACGGGCCGCATCGAGCACGGCTCCGGCGTTCGCGGTGTCCCAGGGAGCGGGCGCGAACTCGCCGAAGGGTGCCCTGAACTCCTGCCCGTTCGTGTCGGACAGCGGAACCTGGTACCAGAAGTCGACTCCGCCGGCGACGATCTGGAACGCCCCGCCGTTCGCGGAGCCGTCGCCCCGCAGCCACAGCGCGAGCGAACTGAAGGCGTTCCAGTCCGCGTTGACCGGCTTGCCCATGCCGGTGTACTCGGCGCCGGAGAAGTCGTACGCGTAGGCCAGTCCGTAGGAGCCCGAGGACTTGTGGTCGGCCGACAGGGTGAGGGTGTGGGAGTTGACGTGGGTGTACGCCTCGCTCAGGGCGGTGTCGTCCCCGGCGTAACCCTCGAAGTCGTCGACCCAGCCGGCGGGCAGGGGGGCGGCCTCGCCGAGGAGGACCACGGCCGAGTCGGTGAGCGTCCTGCCGTCCACCCGCGCACTCACGGTGAGGGTCGCCGTGCCCTTGGCCCTTGAGGACGGGCCGGACAACCAGTCGGCCGAACCGATCGACCAGTCGCCCGAGTAGAAGCCGTCGGCGTCGAGGCGCAGCGGTCTGGCGCGTCCGCCGTTCACGGAGTAGGTGACCCGGCTCGCCCTCGCGGGCGTGACACGCACCCGGACGGTGGTCCTGCGGCCCGTCACGCGCTGTCGGTCCGTGGGGGTCGCGAGGTGCATGAGCGGGGCGTTCCTGACAGCGGTGGTGCGCGCGGAGTACACCCCCCGGAGATCGGCGGCGAACAGGGTGTAGGGGTCCTGGTGGTACTTGGCGAAGTCCGGCAGCAGGGCGTGGCCCGGGTACGGGACGTACGCGCGCTTGGTGCCACCGAAGTTGGCCCAGGTGAGCATGTACGTCACCTGACGGGCCAGCGGGTCCCCTTCGATGGCCTGCGCGAGGTTCGTGAACCACTGCTCGTCGCGGACCTCGATACCGCCGCCCTCTCCGAACTCGGTGAGGGCCGGAGCCTTGCCCCGCTCGTTCGCCAGCCGGACCACCATCGCCAGGTCCTTCACCAGACCGTCCAGCCAGGGGGTCGGTCCGGCGTTCTCGTCGTAGGAGTCGTAGCCGAGGATGTCGACGAAACGGTCGCCCGGGTAGGTCTTCAGGTAGCCGGTCGGGTCGCCTCCGAAGCTGGAGTTGGGCGAGTAGGCGTAGAGCAGATTGTGGACGCCCCTGGTGTCGCGCAGGTACTCGACGGTGTAGCGGTACAACTCGATGTACTCGCGCGAGGTCGTGTGGCCGGCGCCCCACCAGAACCAGCCCGCGTTGTTCTCGTGGAAGGGACGGAAGATGACCGGGATCGCGGTGCCGTCCGGCCGCCGCGCGCCCTTGACCGCCTTCGCGATGCGGTCGAGGAAGGCCTTGAAGTCCGCGTGCTTCGCGCCTCCGGGAAGGATCCGGCCGACCACTCGGCCCTTTGTGTCGTAGAAGTTCCCGCCGGTGACGAAGTTCGGCATGTGGGCGCTGAGGGTGTTGATCCCACCCCGTGCGTCCCCCTGCCGGATGCACCGGCTGAGCGCGGCGATGTTCTCGGCTTCGGTTCCGTTCTGGACGCCGGGGCGTTCGTCGCCGTCGAGGATGAGGGTGTCCCAGCCGAAGACCGCGGGGTGGTCGCCCACCGCCGCTCTGGTGTCGGACTTCTTGCCGTCGGGGGTGGTGAAGGTGAATCCGTAGGTGAGGTCGTGCTGGTGGCCGAACAGGATGCCTCTGCCCTGCTGCCGTTTCAGGTACGCGAACAGCGCGCGGGTGGCGGGGGTCGCCTTGTCGTCGACGATCCGGACCGGTGTCGGCGTGCCGGCGGGCGCCGAGGAGGTCGCCGCGGCGGCCATCGGCACTCGGGCGCCGGCTGCCATGGCGACCGCGGCGCCGATGAGGACGAACGTGCGACGCTTCATGGGCGGGTTGGACATATACGTCTCCTTCGACTGGCGGCGCTCGCCGTTGTCCTCTGCCGGGTCGGGGCGTCGCTCAGGCGGCGCTGGGGACGAGCCGCCTGCTCAGTCGTCCGCCGTACAGTCGTCGCGGTTCGGAGGGCAAGCCGCCTTCCTCATGGTTCGCGAGGGTGCCCCCGAGCTGTGAACCCGGCCTGGACCACTTCGTGGAACAGGGCCGAGGAGACCGCACGACACGTGTGTGATTCAAGTGACGTTATTTGACTAGAGATTCAAGAAAAGAGAAAGGGGTTACATCGAGTCTGTGCCTGCCTCGCGCAAGGCGCCGCATTCGATTAGTCATTGACGGGCACTCACCCCCGGTGATTCACCAATTCACCTGGCAAACAGGGGAAGTTGGGGCCGCCACGGTCACAGCCGGACAGTCCGGACAGGCCAGGCGGGCCGGACATGTCAGCCCGCGTTCTCCACGCCCGCAGCGCAGACCGGGCGGCCCTGGGTGGTACTGGCTTTCCCAGGGAACGGCAGGCTCTGGTTGGCCGTCCCGGCCGGGCGCAGAGTGGTCCGCATCCGCCCACCGCACGGGCCCGCCGGGCCGGTCCACCAGGACCGGTCCACCAGGACCGGCCCGCGCAGCAGACCCAGGAGCACCCCATGAGCTACCCCGCCCTCGCCGCCCGTACCGCTGTCGTCACTGGAGCGGCCAGCGGCATGGGCACGGCCACCGCCCGCCTGCTCGCAGCGGGTGGCGCCCGCGTCGCCCTGCTCGCCCGGCGCACCGATCGACTGGACGCGCTGGCCGCCGAGCTCACCGCCGCCGGAGGCCAGGCCCTCGCTGTCACCGCCGACGTCACCGACCAGGCATCCGTCGACGCCGCCACCAAGGCCGTCCACGATGCCTATGGCCGGGTCGACCTGGTGGTCAACAACGCCGGCGTGATGCTGCCCAACCCCCTCGCCGAGGGCCGGCTCGACGAGTGGACCCGCATGATCGACACCAACCTCACCGGCGCCCTGCGCGTCATCCGCGCGTTCACTGCCGACCTCACCGCGGCCGCCGCGGACGGCAGCACCGCCGACCTGGTCAACGTCTCCTCCATCGCCTCCCACGTCCTCTTCCCCGACTACGCCGTGTACGCGGCCACCAAGGCCGCCCTCACCCAGCTGTCCGCCGCACTGCGCACCGAGCTGGGCCCGCACGACGTCCGGGTCAGCACCATCGAGCCGGGCCTGACCGACACCGAACTCGGTGGGCACATCGACAACCCGGAACTGCGCGAGCAGCTCGGCGGGATGTTCACCGCGATCCCCGCCCTCACCGCCGAGGACATCGCCGACCTCGTCGCGTACATCGTCAGCCGCCGCCGGCACGTCAACCTGCGCCACTCGATCGTCCTGCCGACCCGCCAGGCCTGACATTTCCCGCCTCACCCGCCGGGGCCGCCGTGGGGGCATGCCCAGCGTGGCCGTCATGACCGAGCGACAGGACAGCGGCGCCGTCGACGGCGGCCTGACGACCGCCGTCTCTGCCTCCTCACCAGTGGGTGTGCTGCCTGGCCCCAGCAGGGCCAGGCAGCACACCGCCACGATCAGCCACAATCCTCGTATGAGCACCGCGACCAGCCTGAGCGACTTCCTCCGCACCCGCCGCGCCCGCCTGCACCCGCAGGATGTGGCCCTGCCGGACTTCGGCGGCACGCGCCGGGTCGCCGGGCTGCGCCGCGAGGAGATCGCCCAGCTCGCCGGGGTCAGCGTCGACTACTACACCCGGATGGAACAGGGCCGCGTGTCCAACCCCTCGGACACCGTGCTCGACGCCCTCGCCCGCGCACTGCGGCTCAACGACGACGAGAGCCGGCACCTGCACCAGTTGGCCCGGCCTCGGCACACCGCACGTCCGGCGCGCATGCACCAGGTCAGCCGGCAGCGCGTGCGGCCGATGCTCCAGAGGCTGCTGGACGAGCTGAAGGACGTGCCGGCCATGGTGATGGGCCGGCGCATGGACATCCTTGCCTGGAACCCGGCAGCGGTCGCCCTCTTCGGTGACTACGCCGCCGTGGACCCGGCCGAGCGCAACATCGCCCGGATCACCTTCCTCGACCCGGCGTCCCGAGAGCTGTACGCGGACTGGTCCTCCTGCGCCCGTGAGAACGTGGCCTACCTCCACCTGGAGGCTGGACGGAACCACGCCGACGACCCGCGACTGGCACACCTGATCGGGGAGCTGTCGTTGAAGAGCGAGGACTTCCGCCGCTGGTGGGCAGAACACCCGGTCCAGGACAAGACCTCGGGTATCAAGAGGTTCCACCACCCGTTGGTCGGCGATCTGGAACTGACCTACGAGACCCTGCGTGCTACCGACGACCCCGATCAGGCACTGATCACGTATGCAGCCCAGCCGGACACCCCGTCCCACGACGCCCTTCACATGCTGCTTGCGTGGACCGCCCCCACAGCCACCGGTGCTCATCGATCGACCGATTGATGAGCAAGATCGGCAGGTGGCGGCGCAGCAGTCGGATCGACGCCGGATCATGCCCATGGAACGGTGTCGGCGAGTCGATGTGCTCAAGAGCTGCGCAGCCGCAGCGGCTCTTACGACGGGCCGTGGGCCGCGTCACGGCCTGACCGTGGGCTCCCGCGGCCGCGTCCCACATCGAGATCATCCCGTGGCCCCTTCTGGGCCTGTCTCGGCGATGCCCCTCGCCGGGAGGGAGCGGGCAGCCTGTCGCAGGTGTTCGGCCAGTGCCTCGGCCGCCGTCGACGCGGGTGAGGTGCGGGCCTTGGCGCCCCAGGCCAGCAGGTGGTGGCGGCGGGCCCAGGGCTCCCGCAGTTCGCACACGTCCAGCGGCTCCCGGTCCGGGTCCAGAGCGCGACGGGGTACGACGGCGAGGCCCACTCCGGCGGAGGCGAGGGCGACGAGGGTGCCCAGGTCGGCGACGGTGGTGCGGTGGCGGGCGGCGGGGGCGTGCGGGCCGAGGTGCTGCTCGATCCAGCGGCGGAGCGAGGATTCGGCGTCGAGGCCGACGAGGGGGTGCTCGGCCACTTCGCTGTACGTCAGGGCGGTGCGCCCGGCGAGGATGCCGCCGGCCTGGCCGACCACGACGAGGGAGTCGTCGCCGAGGGGTTCCGTGTCGAGGCCCCGGTCGCGGGCCTCGTCGTCGACGACGACCCCGAGGTCCGCCTCGCCCGCCGCGAGCAGCCGCAGGGTGCGCGGGGTGCGGCTCTCGGAGACGGTGACGTCGATGTCCGGGTGGGCCCGCAGGAACGAGACCAGGGCGCGCGGCACCAGCCGGTGCAGGGCGGAGCCGCCGCCCAGCAGGGTCAGGGGCGCGGTCCGGGGGCGGGCGTAGCTGGCGACGGCGCTTTCGAGGCGGGCCGTGCGGTCGAGGAC
>NZ_LRTR01000864.1 GCF_001550375.1 Streptomyces europaeiscabiei
GGGGCGGGACCCCGAGCGACGAGAGCGCCGGCGCGCTGCTGGAGTGGGTTGCGGAGGCGGCCGGGAAGCGGAAGCTCCCGCAGGTCGGCGACGACCAGTTCGTGTACACCGAGCAGGAGGACTACCACTGGAAGATGGACGTCGGCGTACTGGCCGAGGGCTGTGTCACCACCCAGGAGGCGCACCCGTCCGGCCTGCGGGAGACCTGGGTGTCGGTCGACGGGCGCCGCGCCGGGCTGATGCGGCGGCACGACGACGGCAGCGAGGTGACCGGCCGGGTCGTCGCCGAGCAACTGGTCGGCAAGTACGTCATCCACAACTTCCGGCAGGCGGAGGACGAACTGCCCGTCGAGACGGAGGGGATGTACCGCTACCTGTACGGGCTGACGTCGGCGGACGAGCGGCCGTCCGGTGGGGAGGCCGCCGACCGCGACGCCTTCGAGAAGGCCGTGGCTCTCCTCACCGGACAGCTGTTGCCCCCGGGGGCGGAGGCCGCCCTCTACCGGGCCCTCGCGCGCGTTCCCGGTCTGACCGTCTACGAAGGCGCCGTGGACGCGGCGGGCCGTACCGGGGTTGCTGTCGGGATCGAGGGCGCCTATCCCGGGGACTTCGCGCAAAGCCGCTCCCGCCATGAGCTGCTGTTCGACGACCGCACGCTCCGGTTCCTGGGGATGAACTCGATCAACCTCGACGCTCCGGACGACCGCTGCGAATCCCTCGACGCCGGTGACCTCGTCTCGTCCGTGGCGATCCTGGAACGCGGGGTCGTCGACCGGACCGGACAACGGCCGTAGGGAGGCCCGCGGCCTTCAGGTGCCCACGGGGGGCGGCAAGGACACCAGCAGGGCCCGTGACGACGGCGTACTGCCCGGTGTCCAGCCGCTCGTACCCGCCAGCTCGGGGAGCGTGCGGCGGGTGGCGTTCCGTAGTGCCGGGTGGTCCTGGCCGCGCAGTCCGGCGAAGAACGCCACCCGGTCGGCCCTGCCGTCGGCCCGGTCCCGCAGCACGGACTCCATCAGCCGCCGCCCGGCCGCCTCCTGCACGTTGTCCAGCAGGACGACCGGCCGCCCGGCCCGCTGGATACGCGGTACGACCCCCGCGTACCCCGCGTACGCGTCGTCCAGATCCGTGAGGAGGGCCCGTACGAGGTGGTGCTCGGCGTGGGTCCGGGCGTCGCCGCCCGCCCTGAAGTGCTGGGAGAGGAGAACCAGGCCGCGCTTGGGGTTCCCGGCCGCGTGCGGGTGGTCGCGGTACCAGACCGCGCCCCGGCGCAGCCGCCGGTGGGAGGACGACATGCCCTCACTGAACGCCTCCAGCGCGGCCTCGATGATCGCCTCGACCACCGGCTGCCCCTGGACCGACATCGACGACACCAGCCGGGCCACGGTCTTCCCGACCCATCGCCCCGCCAGCCAGCCGCCCGTGTCGCTCAGCAGCAGGACCCGTTCCGCCTCCGTGCAGATCCTCGGCAGTCCGCGATCCCCCCAGCCACCGGCCGCGACCGCGAGCAGCCCGCACGCCAGTCGGGGGAACGTGATCCGCCCCGCCCCGCCCACGGGCTCCCCGAGCTGCTCGGCGACCACCGCCAGCGCCTCGTACGCGGGCGACCACGTCGCCGGGGGCCGGCCCGGGGGAGGCCGGTCGAACCGTGTCTCCTCGCCGTCGACCAACGCGACGGGAGTACGGCCCCGGTACGCCGCCCGCAGGTCCCGCAGCGCCGTGCTTCTGCCGAGGCCCCGGGCTCCCGCCAGCACCACGAAGGGGAGTTCCCCGGAGTGCTCGTACGCCGTGGGTATGTCGAAGAGGGCGCGGGTCCGCGTTGTTGCCGTTGTCATAGCTGCTCTGGTTATCAACAGCTGTGGAGCAAGGGGGAGTTGTTTCGGAGGACGGCGAAGGCTGCCCGTTCGGTTACGACTCCGACCGAACAGCGCCTATGAAGGAGAGCCAGGCGGAGCGGTTGATGACCAGTACCGGGCCGTGGGGGTTCTTGCTGTCACGGACGGGGACGAGTCCGGGGAAACCGGGGGCCACTTCGATGCAGTCGCCGCCGTTGGTGCCGCTGTAGCTGCTCTTGGCCCAGGTTGCCGCGCTCAGATCCAGAATGCTCATGGTGCTCGCACCCTTCCATCAAGTCGCTGATCAGAGCGGCCGATTCGCGGGCTGACAGAGCGTCTGCCCTGAGCACATCATAGGTCTGGCGGTGTCGGGCGAAGATGGTCGGATCGTCCGTGAAGTGGCCGAGGTCCAGCGATTCCGAGTACACCCACTCGTGCCCGTCGGGCAGTGCGATCAGAGACATGGACGTGTTGGGACGGTCGATCTCGGGGGCGTCGAAGGGGACGACCTGGATACGAATGTTGGAGCGCTGCCCCACTTCCAGCAGATGAGCGAACTGGTCCCGCATGATGGTGGAATTGCCCACGGTGCGGCGCAGGCAGCTCTCATCCAGCACGGTGATGAGGAGCGGGCCGCCCGAGGCCAGGAAGCGTTGCTGTCGGCTCAGCCGCGCCGTGACTCGCTCCTCTACTTCCTCAGGGTCCGCGATGTGGCGTGAGAACAGCGCGTGCGCGTAATCCTCTGTTTGCAGCAGGCCCGGTACGACGTTGCTCTGGTAGGCGAGGACGGCAGTCGCCTCGGCGTCCATGCGTACCCTGCGCTCGAACCAGTCCGGATGCTGAACCTCCGGATACCAGTCCACCTTGGCCCACATTCGGGCCAACACCCCACCCGTCTGCAGCACTTCATCGCACCGCTTCGCGAGCTGCTCGCTCGGCACCCGCGTGCCCGCCTCGACCTTCGCCACCTGCGACCGGTCGCACGGGATCTCCCTCGCCAGGGACTCCTGCGTCAGCAGCGCCGCCTCGCGGTAGTGCCGCAGCACCTCGCCGAACAGGACCGAACTCCCGGCCCCACCCGCCCCTTCCGCGTTCCGCCTGGTCATGACGTCCCCCTCGTGCTGTCCGTGGCAGAGGCCCAGTGCCACACGTACCGCATTGATTGCCAGCGTTCCCGTCCGCGACGCTGCGTACACCCAGAGTGACGGACAGGGCTGTGGAGTGCGTGTGGAACCAGAGGGACAGCTTGTCTACGACCCGCGGACGCGGCGCGTGGGGGAGTACCGGGACAGGGTCGGGCCGTACGCGATGCTGCGCCCGGTGGGTGGCGGCCGGGAGTGGGAGGCGGACCCGGAGGCGCTGCGGCCCGCGACCGCGGCGGAGCGGATCGGGGCGCAGGTGAGGGCGGCCAATCAGCGTACGAAGAGGAGGGTGTGAGGGTGCGTCAGCGAGACCAGGGTGACCTCGGCCGGCCACCCGTTCCCGTGCCCGGCTGCGCGAGCTGCGCCTGGCTGGCCGCACGGCGGGACGAAGCGCGGGCCCGGTACGACGGGAGCGCGGAGACCGACGCGAACGTGCTGCTGCGTCACCATCAGCGACAGGAGCACACCGGAGGCGCCCGCACGCGTCGCGTGTTCCGGTACGTGCCGTACGTCATCGCGCAGGACGCGACGGCGGAGCCGGAGTACGAGGCGCGGTGCGTGTCGGGCGACGAGTCGGAGTGCGGCGCGGAGTCGGGCGTACGGAGTGATCCGGCGGCGGTGGAGGAGTGGCAGCGCGGGCACACGCGGGAGACACGGCACCTGCGCTACCGCCGGAGCTTTGGGGACTACTCGGTGCTGGAGCCGCTGGAGGACGTCCCCATGTGAGGTGGCCGTGGGTATGTTGATCGGCGTCGCCGTCGGTACCGCGCTGGGGACGGCCGTCTTCGGCCAAACGGCCCGAGAGCCACCTCGCCGGCCTCCGCCTTCGCGCCGCGATGATGTGGATCAAAGACCTCACCCGTAGCACCCCTTGATCGCGACTCGATGCTTCCTTAAGACATGGACATGATCGGAGGCGGATCAGTACCCTGCTTCCCGACCAGCCTGTCGGTCATCCATGACCGACGGCGCGCGGCCGGCCCGACCAGCCGGCCCGAACAGTAGGGGGATTTCATGCTTAACAGGAAGACGCTCGCCAAGAGGAAGCTCACCTCGCTCCTCTCCACACCGCTGCTGCTCGCCGGCATCGCCGTGGCCGCGCCCATCGCCTTGGCCACCCCGGCCAGCGCCGCGCCGCACGGCTGCGGGTTCACCCAGATCAACACCTACTCGATCAGTTCGACCTGCCACTACGGCCCGGGAGAGCAGCGGGCCAAGATCCGCTGCACGGACGGCATCAACGGCGACACGTACATCGCCTACGGCCCGTGGAAGCAGTGGTACCAGAAGTCCGTGGCCGCGTGCGGCGCGCCCCAGCGGACCACCGCGAGGTTCATCGACACGCAGGTCAGGAACTGACCCGCAGGCCCGACAGGCTCCAGAAGTTCACTGACAATCTTGATATCGCGCCTGACTGACGGCAGTTTGCCCCCGATCGACATTCCAGGTTGAACTCACGCGAGCCAGGCGGCTGAAGCAAGATTTTCATCGGACTTCCCGTTCTGGGCGGTGCCCTCGATCTCGGCCCGCAGCTGGGCGACGAGGGCGCGGGCTTCCTCCGCCTGGACAGCGGCTTCGGGGCGGCCCTCCTCGACGGCGATCCGGTCGAGCAGGGCCGCCTTGCGCACAGTCGGCCGGAGGCGGACAGCGGGGTCAGGGCGCTTGTGCAGATCCAACCCGCCCTGATCATCCCCACCGGCAAGCGCAAGGGACTGAGCCCGTCCGTCGCCAGCATCTACCGGGCCCTCGCCGAATACGAGAAGACCCAGGCGTACCCCGAGGCCGTCGAGACAGCACACGCCGACTTTGTCGCCCTTCAGCAGCGCGACCGCAGCCCCAAGTAGTTACTCAGCGCTACACACGACCTGGCGGTAGCTGTACGAGAACAGGGCCGTCGCGGTGGCGGTGGCCGTCGTCTGTCTTTTCCTGCTTTTCCTGTGCTTCCTGTGCGGCTTCAGCCGCTCGGCCACCGCGGGGCGGTATGCGGCCGGAAGCATGCGGTGGTTCGCGCCGGCGGGGTGGAAAGGGGGCCCGGGCGTGTCACCGGGGCACCAGGTCACGGGGTCACCGGGTCCGGTGAGACGGTGCGACCGCGTATCGGCGAAAAATAATTGAGATGGCAACCTTTCCGCTCCGAGTGGCCACTTAGGGGTGTACCGACGAGGGCGAGCCGTGGTCAGCGGCGCTACGCCCTCTGTATCAACACCCGATCGGAGCCCCACGTGTCACCAGACGACCCGATATCCGCCGAGCAGCCGATGCCTCGGGGTCGCACGCCCCGCCGTAGCCGGATGCGCCGCCGCTCTCTCGCGGGGGCGGTGGCGGTGCTCGCCGCCTCGGTCGGCATCGGCACCCTGGCGCCCAGCGCGGACGCCGCGCCGACCGTCGGCATCAAGGTGGACGCCGGTACCTCCTTGGGCACGGTGCCCAGCAGCGGTGCCGGCCTCAACACGGGCGTCGGCGACGACCGCATGGGGACCGCCAAGGTGACCTCGCTGATGAAGGCCGCGGGAGTTCGGCAGCTGCGCTATCCCGGCGGCTCCGGCGCGGACGACTTCCACTGGAAGACCCACACCATGGGCAACGGCGGCTGGATCGTACCCAACACCGACTTCGACAGCTTCATGGCCACCGCGAAGAAGGTCGGCGCCCAGCCGATCCTGACCGCGAACTACGGTTCCGGCACCCCCAAGGAGGCCGCCGACTGGGTCAAGTACGCCAACGTCGACAAGGGTTACGGCGTGAAGTACTGGGAGATCGGCAACGAGGTCTACGGCAACGGGCACTACGCCAACGGCAAGGGCTGGGAAACCGACAACCACGCCGACAAAAGCCCGAAGGAGTACGGGAAGAACCTGGTCGCCTACGCGAAGGCGATGAAGGCCGTGGACCCGACGGTGAAGATCGGAGCGGTGCTCACCACCCCCGGCGGCTGGCCGGACAAGGAGAAGGCTCCCGGTGACAGCGCCGACTGGAACAACACGGTGCTCTCCATCGCGGGAAGCTCGATCGACTTCGTCATCGTCCACTGGTATCCGGGCGGCAAAACCGCGGCCGACCTGCTGAACACCCCCTCCCGGATCGCCGGTGTCACGTCCGAGCTGCGCTCGCTGATCGCCAAGTACACGGGCTCGCGCGCCGCTTCGGTGGAGATCGCGGTCACCGAGACCGACGCCGAATTCTCGCCCGTCAAGACCAGCCAGGCCGCAGCCCTGTTCGCGCCGGACACCTACATGACCTGGTTCGAGCAAGGCGCCACCCACGTGGACTGGTGGAACCTGCACAACGGCTCGGGCGACGCACCCACCACCGTCAACGGCGAGACCGACTACCAGGACGGGGGCATTCTCTCCGCCGGAACCTGCGCCGGGGGGAAGTGCCAACCGCCGCGCGACACGCCCTTCCCCACCTACTGGGGCATCCGCTCGCTGACCGCACTGGCGCAGCCTGGCGACACCATGGTCAAGTCGTCCTCGCGCAACACGTCGGTCGCCGTCCACGCGGTGCGGAGCAGCAAGGGCGGTCTGAACGTCATGCTGATCAACAAGAGCCCGAAGAACGCGGCGCAGGTGTCGCTCTCGTACGCCGGATTCACCCCGGCCGCAGGGGCGGTCACGACAGTTTCGTACGGCAAGGGAGACACCGCCCTGACGACGGCGAAGCGGGGCACGGCGGGCGCACAGACGCTGCCGCCGTACTCGATCACGACTCTTCAGCTGAAGCCCGCGTCGGGGACCGCCAGCGCTGACAAGCCGTCGCCCGCCCACACGCCGCCCGCCGCCGCGCCGCTTGTCTCCGCCGCCGGCACGACCGGCAGCCGTGCGCAGGCGGAGAACGGCGCACCCGTCGGCCGGCCGTCCCCGAGCAGCAGCAGCAACACGTTCGGCCCCCTGGCTTCCACCGGGGCGAGCACCGCTGTCACGTACAGCGCCATCGGTGGCCTGCTGGCCGTCGCTGCCGGCGGCGTGCTGGTGCTTCGCGGACGTCGCCGCAGGGCTTTGCACGGGAAGTGAGACCGCGTGAGTGACTGACGGCCCGGCAGCAACGCCACCCGCCCGTGGCGTGCGCGCCGGGCCGTCGGCCTCCGCCTCCGCGTAGGCGTCGGCGTCGGCGTCGGCGGTCAGGAAACAAACAAGGCCCGGGTCGTTGACCTGGACCTGGACCTGGCCTGCCTCGGCATCGGTCCCGACCCGTGGGGCGGCCCACGGCCCGCGTTCCGGGCCACCGTGGAACTGCCGCGCGCGGACTTCGCGATGAACTACAACCAGATCGTCCAGGCCTCCTGGTGGCTGAGCAGGATGTCGACACCGTCCTGGCTGCGGTACAGCGTGATATCGGGAGGAGTCCGGCGGCTGCGGCGGGCCGGTCGACGTCAAGCCGCGCGGCATCGCCTCCCGCGGTACCGGCGGCCGCTGCCGCCACTCGGAAGTTGCCGCCAGGGCGCGGCCCGGCCCCGAACCCGCCGTCCAGGCGAAGGCAGTGTGACGTGAACCGGTCCGGCCACGCCGCGGCGCGACCGGACCGCTACCCCCGATATCCGGGCACGCAAGGCCTGGATGAACCAGTCGAGTACCGGTGCCAGGTCTTCCGGGGGCGACCAGCCGTTGATCACTGCGAGCAGCTGAAGGCACCGCTCCCGGTCAGGGTTGTTCGCGGACCTTGCCGCCGGTCTCGCCGACCGGCGGCATGGGTCACAGCGTCGACCTGCGGGAGCCCACCCGGCGGTTCGCCGGGCCGACAGTCGCGGGGTCTGCGTTCCCGCACGTCACAGCAACCTGACGGAGTCCTACTAGGGGCGGTCCGGGCCCAGGGCGTCGCGGACGGCGGTGAGGATGGACTCGGTGTCGGCGCCCAGTGCGCGGGCGGACGAGGTGAAGTCGCGGGCGAGAGTGGCGAGTCGGACGGCGTGCGGGCGGGTCGGGCCGGTGGGGGGCGCCGCCACCCGGGTGCCCGCCCCCCGTCGGGTGCGGATCAGCTCGGCGGCCTCCAGCTCGCGGTAGGCGCGGGCGACGGTGCCCGGTGCCAGCCCGAGGTCGGTGGCCAGCTGGCGCACGGTCGGCAGCCGGTCGCCCTCGGCCAGCCGCCCGGTGACGATCAGCGCGGCGAGCTGCGCGCGGATCTGCTCGTACGGCGGTACCTGGCTGGTGGTGTCGACGCGGACGGCTGCCTCACTCATCGTCGCAGGCCCTCTCTTCCGCCGCCTCGTCCTCGACGGCCCGCGGTGCCACCACGGTGACGAGGGACCAGACGACGGTGAACAGGTTCAGCAGGGCCAGCGGGTAGAACACCCAGAAGGTGAGCACACCCAGTACACCGGCGCAGCCCGTCTCCGTCAGTGCGAGGGAGACCATCAGCACGGCGTACAGCTGCTGGCTGGACACCAGCAGGCCCCACGCGCCGGTGACCGCCCACGCGCGGTCGCGGCGCTGCTGCTCCTCGCCCGGACCGTGGGCGATGCGGCGCAGGGCCCAGACGCAGGTGGGAGTGGCTATGGCGAGCGCGCCGAACATCGGGAGCGTGTAGTACAGGCCGGGCCAGGGGCCGGTGGTCGCGCGCATCCCGTTGCAGGCGAGCGTGAGGACCTTCCCTGTGCTGAAGACGCGGTCCGGGTCGACGGAGGCCGTGACGGCCGTGATCACCAGCAGGACGACGAGGGAGACCCCCTGGAGGGCGATCAGGGGGCCCATGTGCGGCGGCACGTGATCTCTGACCAGGCGCGGGGCGAGACTCGCGGTGCGGACCGCCTCCTGGGGGCGCAGGGTCAGGGCGTCGGCGAGCAGGACGCCGGCCACCGCGCACAGGCCGAAGGCCGTGATGCAGAACACGACGCGCTGCTCGAACTCGACGTCGCCCAGGGTGGACAGCGCCTGTGCGACCACGAGCCCTATGGCCAGCCCGGACCAGCGGGCGTAGTGGTCGGCGTGGTCGAGGAGCCGGTGCTGGAGCGGGGCGGTGTCGAGCATGCGGAGATCCCCCCGGATCATCTTGTATCAAGCGGTGAGTACAAGATGCCCCGGCGGGGATCTTGTGTCAAACGCTCGATACAAGGTGATGACGCAGAGGGAGACGGCTTCCGGGGCGAGGAGGTTCCCGTGGCGCGATGCGGCAGAACGTCGGTCGACGTTCGGAAAGCACGTCAGTCGACGGTGATCGAGTCCAACTGCGCCCGCAGGTACACGTGCGAGTCCACCGGCGGGTGCGCCACCCGTCCGACCGGCGGGGGAACGGACTCGACGACCGTGCCCGGGGTGCACTCGCCGAAGTAGACCAGCGACATCAGCTCCTCGGCGGGCTCGTCGGCCGGGGGCGGCAGAACGCGGTGGCGTCCGGAACGCCAGCGGTCGCCGGTCCAACGGGCCATCAGATCACCGATGTTGATGGTGAAGGCGGCGGGGTCGTACGGGGCGTCCTCCCAGCCGCCCTCGTCCGTGAACACCTGGAGTCCGCCCTTCCCGGCCTGCCGGTCGAGGATCGTGACCGTGCCGAAGTCGGTGTGCGGGCCGATCCGGAACTGACCCGGCACCGGGTCGCCGATGACCTCCGTGCCCGGGTACCAGTTGATGTTGAAGCCGTAGGTGGGGTGGCCCATGTGCCGGGAGAAGAAGTCCGGCTCCAGACCGAGGGCCTCGCCGAGGAGGGAGAGCAGCAGGTTCTCCAGTTCGGCCATCCGCGCCAGGTACTCCTCGCAGAGCGCCCGCAGCTCGGGTACCTGCGTCGGCCACACGTTCGGCGCGTACCACTCCGCGTTCACGACCGGGTCGTCGAACGGCTCGTGCGTCGCGAACGTCAGCGACTCCTTGAGGTCCGGCGGAGTCTCCGTCCCCTCCGAGTACCCGTTGGCCTCGGCCCCCGGCCCGAGCCAGCCGCGCCCGCCGACCTTCACCTCGTACGCCTGCTTGGCCTCGACGGGCAGCACGAAGAAGGCCCGAGCGGCCTGCCGGATACGCGCCCGGAGACCCGGATCGACCCCGTGCCCCGTCACGAGCAGGAAACCGGCGGTCTGGAGCGCCTCGTCGACGGTACGGGCGATGCCGGCACGGGCCTCGGGGCCGCCGTCGCGCCAGGGGCGCAGATCGATGGTGGGGATGCGGGGCGTCCTGGGCCTACTCACCGATGTCACCGATGTCCTCATTCCACAGTGCCGGGTTGTTCTCGACGAAGTCACGCATCAGGGACACACACTCCGGGTCGTCCAGCACCAGGACCTCCACGCCGTGTTCGGCGAGCCAGTCGTGCCCGCCGTGGAAGGTCGTGGCCTCCCCGACCACCACCCGCGAGATCCCGAACTGCCGCACCAGGCCGGAGCAGTACCAGCACGGCGAGAGCGTCGTCACCATCGTCGTACCGCGATACGTCCGCTGCCGTCCCGCCGCGCGGAACGCGGCCGTCTCGGCGTGCATGGAGGGATCGTCGTCCTGGACCCGCCGATTGTGACCGCGCCCGAGGAGGCTGCCGTCCGGCCCGTAGAGCGCGGCCCCGATGGGGATGCCCCCCTCGGCGAGCCCGGCCCGCGCCTCCTCGACGGCGGTGGCGAGCCATGCGCGTGCCTGTGCGCCGGACTGAGTCGGTGACTGCGGCTGGTCCATGAGCCCACTCTGCCCTCGAATCAGCGGGGCTACGACTGTGGCCCGCGCCGTCGCCCGAGCCGGGCCTGTCTGGGACACTCCGGCACAGCGCTGGGCGAGGGGCCGCAGCCGGCCGGAAGGGCCGTTCGCTCTTGCCCCGAACATGGGTTGAACCACGCCCGCGACGAGGGTGATTGCCGACGTACCACCAGGGGTGTGGCTGTGGTTGAGAACCGGGGGGAGCGATCGCTCCGGACCCAGGCTAGGACGATGTCCGCGCAGCACCCGTGGAGCACGGCGGTGCGCAGGGTCTTCCCGCAGGCGGCGGACACCGTCTACGCGGTGGTGTCGGTCTGGATCTCCAGCACCATGCTGCACAACTGGCCCGACCCGCACGGTTACTGGCGGCCCGCCGACGCATGGGCGTATGCCCTGATCGCCCTGGTCTACCTCCCGCTCGCCGTGCGCCGCCGGACTCCCCTGACCGTGCTGGTCAGTACGGCCTCCTGCACGCTGTGCTATTTCACCCTGGGCTACTACCACGTGGTCGTCGTCTGCGGACTGGGCCTCGCGTTCTACACCGTCGCGGCTCTGTGCCCGCGCAGGGCCGTGGCGAAGTGCGCGGCCGTGTCGCTGCTCGTGCTGCTGTGGGGCACGCGGCTCGCCGAGCCCGGGATCGGCCCGCTCAGCGTGGTCTTCGTGACCGTGATGGTCGCCGTCCTGTGGGTGACCGGCGACCGGGCCCGTCGGCTCGCGGAGCGCGGCGAGCGGCTCGCCGTGCTCACCGAGCAACTGCGACTGGAGCAGGAGGAGAAGGCTCAGCGGGCCGTCATCGCCGAGCGCATGAAGATAGCCCGTGAACTGCACGACGTGATCGCCCACCACGTGTCCGTGATCTCCGTCCAGACCGGCCTGGCCGGATACGTCTTCACCTCCGATCCGAAAACGGCCCGCAAGGCGCTGGACACCATCGCGGGCAGTGCCCACGAGGCGATGGCGGAAATGCGTCGCATGCTTGTCGTGCTCAGGGAAGGGATGGAGCGCGTCCAGGAAGAGGAGGGCGCGGGAGACTACAACGCGCCGCCCGGACTCGGGCGGCTGGACCAGTTGGCCCGACGCGTCAGAGCCGCGGGTGTCCCCGTCGACGTCCGGATCACGGGCACCCCGTTCACGCTGCCGCCAGGCGTCGACCTGTGTGTCTACCGGGTCATCCAGGAAGCCCTCACCAACGTCATGAAACACGCGTCGGCCGCGAACGCGAGCGTCACGGTGCACTATGACGAAGCCACGGTCCGCGTCCGTGTCACCGACGATGGACAGGAACCGGTGCCGGCCGGTACCACCGCGGGGCCCGCTGCCCATGGCTTGATCGGCATGCGCGAGCGGGCCGGTATCTACGGCGGGACGGTGACCGCCGGCCCCGGCCCGCGGGGCGGGTTCGAAGTGGGACTGACCATCCCCGTGCCCCGCGACAGGTGAGGACGCGTCGCCGACGCCGAACCGGCCGACGCCACGATGGCCGACCGGGCACCCGGCACCGTCCGGGCGCGCGGCATCGTCCGGGCGCGCGGCACCGTCCGGGCACACGGCACCGACCGGGCACCCGGGCCTGCCGACGGGCCCTGCCATGGCTGACGGAGCTGCACGGGCGACCGGCGCGGCTACCGCGAGGGTTTACCCGGGACCAACCCCCGGGTTGACGTGGCCCGGGCGGCGCGCCGCGTAACTTCCTGCATGTCCATGACCGAACAGCCCGCACGGACTGTTGGGACGTACGACTTCACAGGGAGAACACGATGAGATCCTCACGCCTTCAGGCAACCGTCGTCGCGACCGGAGCCGCCGCAATCCTCGCCGCCGGAATGGCCTTCGCACCCGCGGCCAGCGCCGACGCGTTCCGGTGCGGATCCTTCGGGAGCGACTCGCGGGCGATGTGCGCATACGTGCAGAGCGCGCCCAACGGGCTGACGGTGCGCACCGGCCCCAGCTCCCAGGCCTCCCCGCTGTACACCCTCGCCAACGGCACCAAGGTCGAGGTCGACTGCTGGACCACCGGCAGCTCCGTGAACGGCTACAACATCTGGGCCAAGCTCTACTCGCCCAGCGGATCCCGGTACGTCAGTGACTTCTACCTGTCGACGGGGCACATCCAGAGTTACGTGAACCACTGCTGACGCGCCCGGAACCGGCCCGGCGGCCCGTCCTCCCCGGGGGTGAGGACGGGCCGCCGGCGTCCGGCGCCGTGCCGTCGTGGCCGGCCTGGCGTCAGCGAACTCCCGCGCCCGGGTGAACCGGATGAGAGGTCACCACTGGTCGATCCAGCGGTGGGTCATCGTGCCGCTGCCGCAGCGGGCGTACTTCGTTCCGCGAACGCTGCTGATCTCGGAGTAGTAGTTGTGACCGCCGCACCGGACGCCGACGCGCCAGTCCCTGCCGCCGGAGCACCAGCCGGACGCACGGTCGTCGCCGAGCCTCGTGGTCGAGCAGGACATGGCTTGGGCGGCGGCCTCGCCGGCGGAGACCGCGGAGGCCGCGGAGGCCGCGGGGGCGAGTGCGAGCCCGCCACCGAGAGTGACCGCCGCAGCGGCGAGGGCGAGGGTTCTACGTATCTTCATGAGTTCCGGTTCCCCTTCTCGGAAGCGACGGCCGACGGTCAGCCGGCTCGTCGTGGTGCTGGTCCAGGACGCTACGGGCGGGCCACTCGTGGCGGCGTCCCACGCCGGGTGGAACTCCGGGTCGACGCAGTGCGGTAGACGCGCGGTTCCTGCAACTTCCGCTGTACCGCAGGAGGTTGACGCCCGGTCGCCGGGAGCGGCGATACTCTGCGGCGATGCGGATCCGGCCGCCTCACCCCTCAGTCGTCGACGTGCTCATAGCCGCGGCGCTGGCCGGTGTGGCCCTGCTGCTCGGACAGGAGGCCGTGAGTCAGGGGCAGGACCCGCTCGACGCGGCCGGCTACGCCCTGGTGCTCCTGGTCCATCTGCCGCTCACGGTCCGCAGCCGGTCACCGGTCGCCATCTGCTGCCTGGTTCATCTCATCTGGTGCGGGTACGTCACCGCCGGCTACTGGCCCGTGGTGAGCTCCTTCGGCCCCATGCTCGCCGTCTACACGGTGGCCTCCCTGCGGCACCCGCGCGTCTCCGTGCCCTGCGCGGCGCTGATGGGCGTCACCTGGGTCTACGCGGGCGTGGTGAACCACACCGACTCGATGGCGTCCGTCGTCGGGCAGGCGGTCGTCTACCCGACGATGCTCTGGCGGTTCGGCCTCGTCGCCCGCAGGCTGGACGGACTCGCCCGCCGGCTGCGCCAGGAGCAGGCGCAACGCGCCCGGCGGGAAGTCGCCGAGGAGCGCGGCCGCATCGCCCGCGAACTGCACGACGTGGTCGCCCACCACATGTCGGTGATCTCCGTGCAGACCGGTCTCGCCCGGTTCGTCTTCGACTCCGACCGGGACACCGCGCGCGCCGCGCTCGACACCATCGACGCCACCGGCAAGGAGGGACTGGAGGAACTGCGGCGCATGCTGATGGTGCTGCGGGCATCGGACGACGGGGCGCCGACCGCGCCGATGCCCGGCCTCGCCCGCCTCGGCGAGACCGTCGAGCGCATCCGGGCCGGTGGCACCCCCGTGACGCTGCGGATCGAGGGCACCCCGCGCCCGCTGGCCCCCGGCGTCGAACTGGCCGCGTACCGGGTCGTCCAGGAAGCGCTGACCAACGTACTGAAACACGCTCCTGGGGCGAGCGCGCAGGTGGAACTCTCCTACCGGCCGCACGAGGTGACCGTTTCGGTCACGGACGACGGGCAGGGGGTGATTCCGGACAAGGTTCGTACGGTTGGCGGGCATGGCTTGATTGGTATGCGGGAGCGGGCCAAGCTCTACGGCGGGACGATCAGTATCGGCCCGCGGAGCGACGGGGGGTTCGCCGTGCGGCTGAGCCTGCCGACTTCCGCGCAGGCCGTACGCCGGGAGGACGACACCGCGGAATGACCGGATGCCGGGATACCAGGGTGCTCGTCGTCGACGACCAGTTCCTCATCCGTGCCGGTCTGGTGGGGCTGCTGCTGGCCGCGCCCGGCGTCGAGGTCGTCGGGGAGGCGGGAGACGGCGCGGAGGCCGTCGAGGTGGCGGCACGGACCCGGCCCGACGTGATCCTGATGGACATCCGGATGCCCGGCATGAACGGCATTCAGGCCACCGAGCACATCCTCGCCCAGGCTCTCGATCCCGCGCCCAGGGTCCTGGTGCTGACCACCTTCGACCTCGACGAGTACGTGTACGGGGCTCTGCGGGCCGGAGCCTCGGGGTTTCTGCTCAAGGACTCGGGGCCCGAGCGGCTGCTCGCCGCGGTGGCCGCGGTCGGCGGAGGCGACGCGCTGTTCGCGCCCAGCGTCACGCGACGGCTGGTCGAGGCGTTCGCCCGGCAGGGCGGGGCCGCCGGTGCCGCTGAACAGCCGCCACGCCTGGGCGCCTTGACCTCGCGTGAGGTCGAGGTCCTCAAACTCATCGCCCGGGGCCTGTCCAACCTGGAGATCGCGGACCGGCTCTACATCAGTGAGGCGACCGTGAAGACGCACCTCAACCGCACCATGACCAAGCTGGCGCTGGGCAGCAGGGCACAGGCGGTCGTGGTCGCGTACGAGACGGGGCTGGTGACGCCCGGTGGCTGAGGCCGCCTTCGACGTACGAGATTGATCTCAGCCGGGCGGCGTCGGAGCGGGCGCCACGTCGGGCGGCGTCAGAGCGGACGGCGTCAGATACGTGTGCAGGTGGCCCGCCCCCTCCAGCATCGCCGCCGTGCGGGTGGTCAGGGTGGTGCGGCGGGCCGTGACCGCGGTGCGCAGGGCGTCGGTGCCGCCCTCGTGGCGGAGGTCTTCGAGGACGGGGCGGATGTGGTCGAGGAGGTAGTGGTTGCGGCGGAGGGCGAGGATGAAGCGGGCGTCGCGTACCTCCTCGGGGGTGTACTGGCGGTAGCCGGTGGCGCGTTCGCGGTGGGGGGAGAGGAGACCGGCGGCCTCCCAGACGCGGAGCGTCGAGGTGCGCACGCCGAGCAGCGCGGCGACCTCGCCGATCAGCAGGTCGGTGCCGGGCACGTCGTCCTCGGGCGGCTCCCCCGCCAGCTTCCGAAGCGCCTCGCTCGTCGCGCGCAACGACACCCGCTCCGCGTGCAGCGCCGCGTGCTCCGCGTCCACCAGCGCCAGCGCCCCCGGCACGTCCCCCTCGTGCACGGTCCGCATGATCCGCGTCGCCGCCACCGCCCCGTACCCCTTCGACAGAGCCCGGTACGTCAGCAGCGCCCGCCGGTGCGCGTCCCCGAAGACCCGGTACCCCGAGTCCGTGCGCGGCACGGGCGGCAGCACCCCGGCCTCCTCGTAGTTGCGGATCTGCTGTGTGGAGACACCACAGAGTCGGGCGAGGTCGACGGGGCGCAGGCGGGCGGAGGTTCGATCGGGCGGGGGCATCGGGTCGAAGGCTAGGGCGGTCGGCGGCGTGAGGGGAGGGAGTTCTCGGTCGAGGGAGGGCCGGTCCGGCTGAGAGCGGGCCGGTCCGGCTGAGGGAAGGCCGGTCGGCTGAGGGAAGGCCGGTCCGGCTGAGGGCGGAGGCCGCCAGGCTCGTCACCGGGGGCGGCGCGTCGGCGGTGCGGGGGCGGCAGCTGTGCTTCTACGCCTCCTCCTTGCCCCCCACCCGCAGCAGCAGCTTTCCCACGCTCTTGCGCGTGCCCATCAGCCGGTGGGCCTCCGCCGCCTGAGCCAGGCCGAACTCCGCGGTCACCGGCAGGGACACCACCCCGTCGACGACCGTGGCGAAGGCCCGCTCGGCGAGGGTACGCAGCTCGGCGGGTGCGGACTTGGCGAGGGCGAGGATCGAGAACCCGGAGACGGTCAGACCGAGGGCGTACAGCTCGGGCTGCCCCACGGCCCACGGCCGCTCCCCGCTCGCGTTGCCGAAGGAGACCAGGCGGCCGAACGGGGCGAGGGAGGCGAGCCCGGCGCGGAGCGTGTCGCCGCCGACGGGGTCGAGCACCAGGTCGACGCCACGGCCACCGGTCGCGGCCCGCACCTCGTCCGTGAAGAACCCGGTGCCGGTACCGGCGAAGACCTCGTCGTAGCCGTGGTCCAGCGCGTGCTTGGCCTTGGCGGCGTCCGACACGACCCCGTACACCGCCGCCGCGCCCGCCGCCTTCGCCAACTGCCCCGCCACGGTGCCGATCCCGCCCGCCGCGCCCTGCACGAGTACGGTCTCACCGGCCCGCAGGCGCCCCACCGCGTGCACGAGCGCGTACGCCGTCGGCAGCACGGTGGGCAGCGTGGCGCCCGTACGGAGGCCGACCCTCTCGGGCAGCGGGAACACGGTTGCCGCGTCGGCCACGACGATTTCCGCGTACGCGCCCGCGTCCGTCAGCGCGGTCACCTGCTGCCCGACGCTCAGCCCCTCGACGCCCTCGCCGAGCGCGCGCACCCGCCCGGAGACCTCCAGACCGGGGCGGTAGGGGAGCGCCGGCACCCGGTAGCCCTCGGCACGGGCCTTCAGATCGGCGAAGTTCACCCCCGCGTACGCCACGTCGACGCTCACCTGGCCGGGCCCGGGCTCGGGAGCCTCCGCCTCCACCACCTTCAGGACCTCGGGGTCGCCGTACTCCTGGAACTCGATCGCAAGCATGCCGGACTCCCGCTCGACTGTTCAATGAAAAGCGAACACTCACGAGTGTATGGTTCTCGTCGAACACTCTGCAAGAAGCGAACGCTCCGCCAGGAGCGCGAGGGGAGGGGCGGACATGGCGGAACGAGCCGGTCACCGGGCGGCCCCCGAGCACACCCACCCCGACGACGTTCCGGTCCTGACCGCCCTCGCGGCCCTCGCCGATCCCGTACGGGTCGCGTTGGTACGGGAGCTGGCGGGCTCGCCGGTCTGGACGCGCAGCTGCGGCAGTTTCGACGTGCCGGTCGGCAAGGCCGCCCTCAGTCACCACTTCTCGGTGCTCCGCGGCGCCGGACTCGTCGAACAACGCGACGAGGGCGCCAAACGCGTCAACCGCCTGCGTCGCGAGGAGTTCGACACCCGCTTCCCCGGACTGCTCACGCTCGTCCTGCGCGAGGACTGAGGCGGCGGCGCGAGGACCCTTGCTCCTCGCCGGCCTCTACTCCTCGCCGTCCTTCTTGTCCCGCTTCTCGCCCTTCTCCTCCTCCTGCCGCTTCAGCTCGTCCTCGCGGCGGCGGAGATCGGCCTCCCAGCTCTTCAGCAGGGACTCGTCCTTCTTGTTGTCCTCGGCGAGGGACTTCAGGAACTCGGGGTTGTCGTCGGGGGCGACGTACTCCGTGCGGTGGTCGCGGTGCCACTCGGAGGGCGTGCGGCCGCCCCCGGGGGCGCCCCGCAGCTTGCCGGCGACGAGCCAGGCGATGGGGCCGACGATCCAGAAGAGCAGGATGATGAAGACCCAGGCGATCTTCGGCAGGTGCTTCGCCTCGTCCTCGGGGGTGTTGAGGCAGTCGATGAACGCGTAGATCGTCAGCGCCAACGGCACCAGATACATCAACACCCTGAGCATGGAACAGCCCCCTGGAAGCGGTGGCGGACCGGACGACCGGCCGCCGGTGACGACGGCGGGGCCGTGCGCGGGGCCCCGTGACGGGGTCAGGGTAGCCCCTCGGGGATACTTGGCCCCATGGCTTACGACGATCTTCGCTCCCTGCTCCGCGCACTGGAGCGCGAGGGCGATCTCAAGCGCATCAAGGCCGAGGTCGACCCCTACCTGGAGGTCGGGGAGATCGTCGACCGGGTCAACAAGGCCGGCGGCCCCGCCCTGCTCTTCGAGAACGTGAAGGGCTCCTCGATGCCCCTCGCGATGAACGTCTTCGGCACGGACCGCCGCCTGCTGAAGGCCCTCGGCCTCAAGTCGTACGCCGAGATCAGCGAGAAGATCGGCGGCCTGCTCAAGCCCGCGCTGCCGCAGGGCTTCGTGGGCGTGCGCGAGGCGTTCGGGAAACTCGGCGCGATGACGCACGTCCCGCCGAAGAAGGTGAAGGCGGACAGCGCCCCCGTCCAGGAGGTAGTCCTCCAGGGTGACGACGTGGACCTGGAGCAGTTGCCGGCGCTGTTCACCTGGCCGAAGGACGGCGGCTCCTTCTTCAACCTCGGGCTCACCCACACCAAGCACCCCGAGACCGGCGTACGCAACCTCGGCCTCTACCGCCTCCAGCGCCACGACAGGCGCACCATCGGCATGCACTGGCAGATCCACAAGGACAGCCGCAACCACTACCAGGTGGCCGCCAAGCGCGGCGAGCGCCTGCCGGTCGCCATCGCCTTCGGCTGCCCCCCGGCCGTGACCTACGCCTCCACCGCACCCCTGCCCGGCGACATCGACGAGTACCTGTTCGCCGGGTTCGTCTCGGGGAAGCGGATCGAGATGGTCGACTGCAAGACGGTGCCGCTGCAGGTGCCGGCACAGGCGGAGGTCGTGATCGAGGGCTGGCTGGAGCCCGGCGAGATGCTCCCCGAGGGCCCGTTCGGCGACCACACCGGCTTCTACACCCCGCAGGAACCGTTCCCCGCCCTGAAGATCGACTGCGTGACGATGCGGAAGCGGCCGTTGCTCCAGTCGATCGTCGTCGGCCGCCCGCCGACGGAGGACGGGCCCCTGGGCCGCGCGACGGAACGCTTCTTCCTGCCGCTGTTGAAGATCATCGTCCCGGACATCGTGGACTACCACCTCCCCGAGGCGGGCGGGTTCCACAACTGCGCGATCATCTCGATCGACAAGAAGTACCCCAAGCACGCGCAGAAGGTCATGCACGCGATCTGGGGCGCCCACATGATGTCCCTGACCAAGCTGATCGTGGTGGTCGACTCCGACTGCGACGTCCACGACCTCCACGAGGTCGCCTGGCGCGCCCTCGGCAACACGGACTACGCCCGCGACCTCTCCGTGGTCGAGGGCCCCGTGGACCACCTGGACCACGCCTCCTACCAGCAGTTCTGGGGCGGCAAGGCGGGTATCGACGCCACGAAGAAGTGGGTCGAGGAGGGCTACACGCGGGACGGGGGCTGGCCCGACATGGTCGAGTCGGACCCGGCCACGGCGGCCCTGGTCGACCGCCGCTGGAAGGAGTACGGCCTGTGAGCAGCGCCTCCGCCGCGATCCCGCAGCCGGGCCGGACGAAAGCCTTCCTCCGGCTGGTGATGATCGAGCACTCGGTCTTCGCGCTCCCCTTCGCGTACATCGCCGCGCTCACCGCCATGTTCCGGCTGGACGGCAACATCCACTGGGCCCGGCTGCTCCTCGTCACCATCTGCATGGTGGGCCTGCGCACGTTCGCGATGGCGGTCAACCGGATCATCGACCGCGAGATCGACGCCCGTAACCCGCGTACGGCGCACCGCGAACTGGTGACCGGCGCGATGTCGGTCAAGCACGCCTGGACGGGCGCCCTGATCGCGCTGGTGATCTTCCTCGGCGCGGCGGCCCTGCTGAACCCCCTCTGCCTCGCCCTGGCCCCCATCGCCGTGATCCCGATGGTCGTCTACCCCTACGGCAAACGCTTCACGAACTACCCCCAGGCCATCCTCGGCCTCGCCCAGGCCATGGGTCCCATCGGCGGCTGGCTCGCCATCACGGGGGAGTGGTCCTGGGAGGCCGTGGTCCTCGGCCTGGCGGTCGGCATCTGGATCGGCGGCTTCGACCTCATCTACGCCTGCCAGGACATCGACTCCGACCGCGAGTCCGGCGTCCTGTCGGTCCCGGCCCGCTTCGGCATCCCGGCGGCGATCTGGTCGGCGAGGGTCTGCCACGCCGTCACCACCGCGCTGTTCGTCTGGTACGCCGTCGTCACCGACGCGGGTGCCTTCCTCTGGCTGGGGCTGCTGATCATCGCGGGTGCGTTCGTGTACGAGCACACGATCGTGCGGCCGCACGACCTGTCCCGCCTGAACCGGGCGTTCTTCTCCGTCAACGGGTTCATCGGGATTGCCCTGTTCGTGTGTGCGCTGCTGGATCTTCTGGTTCGGGGTCTGACCCTCTGATTACCGTCGGCCTACCATCGAGGGCAGGACCCCAGGGAGGCCAGCGTGACCGTCTCGGGCATTGACCGCCTGCACTCGCAGCTCAGCAGGCTGGAGGACATGTTCCCCGGCTATCTGACGGAGATTGTCGAGGGCAGCATCGTGATGAACCCTGTCAGGCCGTTCCACGGAAAAACGATCCTGAGGGTGTCGGCGAACCTGGAGGAGCAGCTTCCGCCGGACTGGGCGCTGGTGAGCGATGTGGCTTTCCCTTTCGACGATGCCAACGAGTTCTGCCCGGACATCGCGGTCATCCCGGCCGCGGCGGAGGCGGAGAACCGCAGCTCGTATCCCGCCGATCTGATCGAGTTCGTGGCCGAAGTGGTGTCGCCGGAGAGCATCCGCCGCGACTACGAGATCAAGCCTCGCTGGTACGCCTCCCGAGGCATCACCCACTACGTGATCCTGGATCCGCTCAAGGGCCACGCCGTCATGATGTGGAATCCCGGCCCCGACGGCTACCGGGGCCGGGACACCATCTCCTACGGCCCGGACCTGACCGTCGGCTCTCCCTTCGGCAAGCTCACGATCGCCACCGCCCGCCTCCCCGTGGACCCGAAGGCGCGCCCTACGCCGTGAGCGCCGAACGGGGCTCGCGCCGCCGGAACAGGAACGCCGCCACCACCCCCGTCACCAGCCCGATCAGATGCCCCTGCCAGCTGATGCCCGTCTCGGTCGGGGCGATGCCCCCGAGGATCGAGCCGCCCCACACCGCGGCGACGAGCACACCCACCGCGACGCCCAGCAGCCGACGCTCCACGAACCCGCTGACGACCAGGAACCCGAAGAGCCCGAAGACGACGCCGGAGGCGCCCGCCGTGTTCGTGTTGTCCGGGGATATCAGCCAGACACCCAGCCCGTCCGCGACGATGATCAGCGCACACACGGCGACGAAACGGCGCAGCCCACCGAGCGCCGAGAGGAACCCCAGCACCAGCAACGGCACGCTGTTCGCCGCGACATGGGCGAAGCCGAAGTGGATGAACGCGGCGGGCACGACATCCACCAGCTCGGGCACCGAGCGCGGAATGATCCCGAAGTCGTCCAGCGCGTGACCGCTCGCCGCGTCGATCACTTCGAGCAGCCACAGCAGCGCCACCCAGCCCACCATCAGCTTGGCCGCGGCCTTCGCACGGTCCCCGCGCGACCACTCCCGCTCAGGGCTGAGCGCCCCGCGTACTCCACCAGCCATGTCGAACCCCCGAGTCAACTCGTCCCTTCCGGGAAACGACCGTGCCCCCTTGACCGGTTCCCGTCCCGCGGCGCCGGATAGGCTCGGTGCCGTGAACCCAGTCAAGCCAGGAGAGACGCCGCGTACGCCTTGGATCGTAGGGGTGTCCGGCGCATCCGGCACCCCATACGCCGCGGCTGTGCTGCGCGCGCTCCTCGCCGCCGACGAGAGCGTCGACCTCGTGGTGTCCCGGGCCTCGCGGCTGACCCTGCTGGACGAGACGGGAATCCCCTTCCGGGACGCCCACTGGCGCGACGACCTGCGCGAATGGCTGTCCCGAGGCGCCGACGGCAAACCCGGCACGTTCACCGCGGACGTCGACGGCGACCGCGTACGGCACTGGAGCGCCGGTGACCTGGGCGCCGGACCGTCCTCGGGCTCGTACCCGGTCAAGGGGATGCTGATCGTCCCCGCGTCGACGGCGTGTGTCGCGGGCGTGGCCCTGGGCCTCTCCAAGGACCTGCTGCAACGGGCGGCGAGCGTGACCCTCAAGGAGGGCCGGCGTCTCGTGGTCGCCGTGCGCGAGACCCCGTTGAACGGGCAGACCCTGCGGCACCTGGTGACCCTGGACGAGGCGGGCGCGACCGTGCTGCCCGCGTCCCCGGCCTTCTACGCGGGGGCCACGCACATCCAGGACCTGGTGGACTTCGTCGCCGGACGGGTGCTGGACGCGGCGGGCGTCCCGCACACCCTGTACCGGCGCTGGGAGGGCGACGTGGGCGGGGCGCGCGCTTCCCACCCGGCAACCTGAGCGCCGTCCACGCTCACTTCTCGCCCCGTATCACTTTCACGCAGCACCCCACGCACCACTCACGCAGCACCCCACGCACCACTCACGCAGCACCCACAACGCAACTCTTCAGCGGAAGGCAACCGATCGCATGGACGCGGTGGACAGGCAGCTCATCCAGGCCCTGAGGGAGAACGGCCGGGCCTCCTACGCGGAGCTGGGACGCCTCGTCGGTCTGTCGGGACCCAGTGTCACCGACCGCATCAACCGGCTGGAGGCGGCCGGTGTCATCACCGGCTATCGGGCCACCGTCGACGCGGCCTCCCTAGGCCTCGGCGTGACCGCGCTCATCGGCATCTCGCTCTCCGACGCCGCCGACCACGAGGACGTGGCGACGCGGCTGCGGGACCTGGCGGAGATCGAGGACTGCTGGTTCATCGCGGGCGACGACTCGTTCATGCTCAAGGTGCGCGCCCCGGACGTCGACGGCCTGGAGAAGACCATCCGCCGGCTCTCCGGCACCCACGGTGTCTCCCGGACGCGAACGACGATCGTGCTCTCCACGAAGTGGGAGAACCGGGTGGGTGAGCTGCCGGAGGAGGAGTAGGGGAGTAGACGTAGGGTTGACGAGGTCTTCGAGGCAGGGCAGGTCGGTCGGTGAAAGGTGTGGGCATGGACGTCGGGCTCAAGCGCGAGCTGGAGGAGAAGGTCCGCTCCGGCGAGCGGCTGACCCGCGAGGACGGCATCGCGCTGTACGCGTCGGACGACCTGGCCTGGCTGGGCGGTCTGGCGCACGAGGTGCGGACGCGGAAGAACGGCGACGTCGTCCACTTCAACGTCAACCGCCACCTCAACATGACCAACGTGTGCACGGCGTCGTGCGCGTACTGCTCCTTCCAGCGCAAGCCGGGGGAGAAGGACGCGTACACGATGCGCATCGAGGAGGCGGTGAAGCTCGCCAAGTCGATGGAGGGCGAGAACCTCACCGAGCTGCACATCGTCAACGGCCTGCACCCGAACCTCCCGTGGCGCTACTACCCGCGCTCGCTGAAGGAACTGAAGGCCGCCCTCCCGAACGTGTCGCTGAAGGCCTTCACGGCCACGGAGATCCACCACTTCGAGACGATCAGCGGCCTGTCGGCGTCGGAGATCCTGGACGAGCTGATCGACGCGGGGCTGGAGTCCCTCACCGGCGGCGGCGCGGAGATCTTCGACTGGGAGGTCCGGCAGCACATCGTCGACCACCGCACCCACTGGGAGGACTGGTCGCGGATCCACCGCCTGGCGCACGAGAAGGGTCTCAAGACCCCCTGCACCATGCTCTACGGCCACATCGAGGAGCCGCGCCACCGCGTGGACCACGTCCTGCGTCTGCGTGAGCTCCAGGACGAGACCGGCGGCTTCCAGGTCTTCATCCCGCTGCGCTACCAGCACGACTTCGTCGACATGCAGGACGGCAAGGTGCGCAACCGCCTCCAGGCGCGCACCCAGATGGCGACCGGCGCGGAGGCGCTGAAGACCTTCGCGGTGTCGAGGCTGTTGTTCGACAACGTCCCCCACGTCAAGGTCTTCTGGGTCATGCACGGCGTCCAGACGGCCCAGCTGGCGCTGCAGCACGGCGCCGACGACATGGACGGCTCGGTCGTCGAGTACAAGATCACCCACGACGCGGACAACTACGGCACGCCGAACAAGCTGACCCGCGAGGACCTGTTGGACCTCATCCGCGACGCCGGCTTCCGCCCGGTCGAACGCAACACGAAGTACGAGATCATCCGCGAGTACGACGGCCCGGACCCGGCGCGTCGCGAGGCCCCCCAGCCGATGCGGGTCTGACACGACCGGTGGGGCTTCTCGCGCAAAGAAGCACGGGGCGCAGCCCCTGCTCTTTCAGGGGCACGGGGAACTGCGCGAGAAGCCCCATCGGACCCGCGGACGGGGGCCGAAGGGGCGCAGCCCCTGGATGGGGGCACCTCCGCTCAGCGAAGCCGAGAGTGGGGGAGGGACGGGTAGGGGCGGCGGGGGCGAATCCCTCTTGAGACGACCCGCACGTAATGGCTACGGTCACCTCATGCCCCTTACGTTCCACCTGGACCCACCCCTCACCCCCGCCCTCCAAGAAGGCATCCTCACCCTCTGGACAGCGGTCTCCAACGCGGGCGGAGCCGTGGGCTTCGTCCCCCCGGTCACCCCGGAGGTCGTACGCCCGGAACTCCTCAAGCACCTGATCGCCATGGCGGAAGGCAGACACCGTCTCCTCCTCGGCCTCGACGACCACGGCACCCCCGCCGCCACCGCCTTCTTCAGCTTCAACACCCACCGCCTGCAGACCCACTGGGTCTGGCTGTACACGGTGATGGTCCACCCCGCCCACCAGGGCAAGGGCTACGGCCGCGACCTCATGAGGGCGGCCGAATCCGCGGCCCGCGGCTTCGACGGCATAGACGCGATCCGCCTCGGCTGCCGAGGCGGCCTGGGCCTGGAACACTTCTACGCCTCGTGCGGCTACAAGGAGGTCGGCCGAGTCCCCGACGCCATCCGCGTCGCCCCCGACGACCACCGCGACGACATCACGATGCTCCTGCCCCTGACCTGAGGCCGGCCCGACACGGCGCCCACACCCCCCTGCAAGATCGCACGCCGACCGTGCTTCACTGGACGGTGCCCTGTGGCAATGTCCGGAACGGAAACGGAAGAGTGGATTGAGATGCTCCGCTACACACTGATGCGCCTCGGCATCTTCGTGGGCTGCTTCGTGGTCGTCTGGGCCCTCGTCTACTCCGGCATCGCCCCGCGCGGCCTCGGCGCCTCCAACGGCATGTGGATCGTCGTCCTCTCCCTCCTGGTCTCCGCGCCGATCAGCTTCGTCGCCCTCCGCAAGGAGCGCGACCGGGCCTCCGCCCGGATCGCCCCCCGCCTCGACCGCTCCATCGGCCGCGTCAAGTCCAACCTCGCGGCCAACCGCAGCCAGGAGGACGAGGTGGACGACGAGGCGAGGACCCAGAGCCCGGAGACGGCCGAGCCGGTCGCCGCCGCCGAGAGCGCCGAGCCGGCCGAGGCCGCCCAGCCGGTGTCCGGCAAGACTTCGTAGCGCCGTTCACGGGACCGCGGCGGCAATACCCTCGCCCGACGCGCGGGTCCGTCCCCGCCGTCGGAACCGTACGCTTGCCCGCATGGGTGCTGTGAAGAGCAAACGGATGCCCCGCGCGGTGCGGGAACAGCAAATGCTGGACGCGGCGGTGCGGACCTTCGGGCAGCGCGGTTACCGGGCCGCGTCGATGGACGAGATCGCCGAACTGGCGGGCGTGTCCAAGCCGTTGGTGTACCTGTACCTGAACTCCAAGGAAGACCTCTTCACGGCCTGCATCCGCCGCGAGGCCAAGGCGCTGACCACCGCGGTACGCGCGGGCGTGAACCCCGAACTGCCCGCCGACCGCCAACTCTGGGAAGGACTGCGGGCGTTCTTCACACACACCGGGCGCAACCCGGACGCCTGGGCCGTGCTGCATCTCCAGGCCCGTACGCACGGCGAGCCGTTCGCCGCCGAAGTGGCGGCGATGCGTGAGGAGATGGTGGCGTTCGTGACCGGACTCATCCTGGTCGGCGCCCGGGAGGCCCGCCGCGACCCGTCGCTGCCCGAGCGTGAGGTCGCCGGTCTCGCCGAGGGCCTCGTAGGCGCCGCCGAGGCCCTCGCCGCCTGGGCCAACGCCACCCCCGGCATCACCGCCCGCCAGGCCGCCGCGACCCTGATGAACTTCGCGTGGGCGGGGCTGGGCGACCTGATGGAGGGCCACCCCTGGACACCGCCGCCTGCGGGAGAGCTCGGGGAGTGACGTTCGAGGGGCGGGTGCGTCGGCGGGTGCGGGTGGTTCGTGGTTGCTCGCGCAGTTCCCCGCGCCCCTGAAGAGCAGGGGTCGCGCCCCTTGCCTTTCGGCCCGCAGGGGCCGTTGTCGCCCACCCGCACCCGAAGGGCGACCTCTTCACGCCGCGCACTCCACGACCGTGTCCGGGGCGACGCCCACACTCGTGAACGCGATGTTCACGTGTGCTCAGGCAACGAGCGGGTACACCTGGCCCCTCACATGGACCCATGAACGGACCTGCTCTCCGCCCGGCCCGGGGGCGTCGCCGCTCCGCAGTTCGAAGCCGCCCCACGCCTGTCCGTCCGCGGCGTACGTCACCGCGCCCGGCAGCGGTACCGGGGCCCGGAACTCCGCGCGGACCAGGGTCGCCGGGGGCGTGCCGTGCTCGGCGAGACACCGGGCCACGGTCCACATGCCGTGCGCGATCGGCCGGGGGAAACCGAACAGGCGGGCACCTAGCGGATGCAGATGGATCGGATTGCGGTCGCCGGACACCGCCCCGTACCGCCGCCCGACATCCCCGGCCAGCCGCCACTCGGCGACGGCGGGCAACGCCTTCCGCTCCTCCCGCGCCCGCTCGCGCGCATCGGCGCGCCCGTCCT
>NZ_LRTR01000865.1 GCF_001550375.1 Streptomyces europaeiscabiei
CCAGCCGGCTCACCCAGCCCGGCCCCAGCCGCTGCCGGCCCCGCACCCGGTCGACGGTGACGGCGTCCCCGGTGAGCACCGCGAGCCGCAGGTCGGGGCCGTACGCCTTGGCGACCGACCGCACGAAGGCCCAGCTGCGGGTGGTCCCGGCCAGCGGGTGCAGGGGCTGGTCGACGATCCGGTAGCCGTGGTCGTCCTCGATGAGCAGGATCTCGGGATGCTTTTTCAGCACGGACCGCAGGGCACGCGCGCGTGCGGCGCTCACGGCCGCGCCGGTCGGGTTCTGTGCCCGGTCGGTGACGATCAGGGCCCGCGCCCCGCCCTCCAGCGCCTTGCCTACGTCGTGGGCGAGCGGCCCTTCGTCGTCGACTCCGACCGGCACGACCCGGAGTCCGAGCGCCGGGACGAGGTCGAGCACGCTGCCCCACCCGGGGTCCTCGACGGCGACGGCGTCCCCGGGCTTGAGGTGGGCGGCCAGGACCCGTTCGATGGCGTCGAGCGACCCGGAGGTGATGGTGACCGGCCCGTCCGGGACCCCGTCGGCGTCCAGGTCGGCCCGCGCGATCCGCGCCAACTCGGGCTCCACGGCCCCCGACCCGTACAGCACCGGCTCGCGATCCCCCTGCTCGGCGGCCGCCGCGAACACCTCCGCGAGGCGCGGCAGCAACGTCGTGTCGGGATTGCCGTCGGCGAGGTCGCGCACGCCCTGCGGTACCTCGACCCGGATGTACTCCCGCCCCGTCGTCGCCGGCCGGGGCCGCACACGGCTCCCCCGCCGCCCGGCGGTCTCGATGACCCCGCGCTCGCGCAGGGTGCGATAGGCGGCCGCGACGGTATTCGGATTCACCCCCAGCCGATCGGCCAACTCCCGCATGGGAGGAAGTAGTTCACCCGGTTCCAGCTCTCCCGCGCCGACCGCCCGCTCGACGCTCGCCGCAATCTCCGCCGCGCGTCGACCCGTCACCGTGTATTCTCCTAGCACAAAGCAGATTATGCACTAGTGCAATGGAGAGCGCAATGACGGGGCCCGAGCAGTCGACGACACCGCAGCCCGCCGCCTACACCCCCACCGACCGCACCGTCCCCACCCGGGGCGCGCAGAAGGCCTCGTACGACAGGGATCTGGTGCACTCGATACTCGACGAGGGCTACGTCTGCCATCTCGGCTTCGTCCGCGACGGCGCCCCGGTGGTGCTGCCCACGTTGTACGGCCGGGTCGGCGAGACGCTCTACGTGCACGGTTCGACGGGCTCGCGCCCGTTGCGGATGACGGGCCAGGCCGACCCGGGCCTGCCGGTGTGCCTGACGGTGACGCATGTGGACGCGCTGATCCTGGCCCGCTCCGCCTTCCACCACTCGATCAACTACCGGTCGGTCGTGGTGCACGGCACCGCCCACCAGGTCACCGACCCGCAGGAGCGGCGGATCGCCCTGGACGCCCTCGTCGACCACGTCGTACCGGGCCGCTCGGCGGACTCCCGGCCGGCCAACGCCAAGGAGTTCGCGGCCACCGCCGTGATCCGCCTCGACCTGAACGAGGTCTCCGCCAAGACCCGCACCGGCGGCGTCAACGACGAGCCCGAGGACCTCGCCCTCCCCCACTGGGCCGGCGTCGTCCCTCTCCGCAAGGGCTACGAGACCCCCGTCCCGGACCCCGACCTGGCCCCCGACACCGAACTCCCGGACTACCTCAAGGCCCTGTAGCTTTCGGCGCACCCGCGCCCTGAAGGGGCGCGGGGAACGGCGCGAGCAACCCCACACGAGCCGCGGTCGGCAGACCACGAAGCCCTCACCGGCGTCATCGCCCCCGCCCCACCGACAGCTCGGGTTCGACCCCCTCCCCACCGGACGCCACCGGCCGCGCCGAACTCTTCCCCGGCGCGGACCGCTGCGCGACGAACGCCCCGGCCAGCACCACCACCCCACCCACGATCTGCGGCGCCGACAGATGCTCCCCCAGCAGCACCCACGCGAGCACGGTCGCGACCACCGCCTCCAGACACCCCACGACCCCCGCCACCTGCGGAGACAACCGCCGCACAGCCACCACCCCGGTGACGTACGCGACCACCGTGGCGATCAGCACCACCCACGCGAGCAACAGCCACGCCGGAACAGCCGTCCCGTCCATCCACGCGGCGCCCCCCAGCACCGCCCAGTCCATCCCCCACGGCCGGGCCACCACCGTGAGCGCCACCGCGCCCACCAGCGACCCGTAGGCGATGACCCCGAGCGGATCCGGCGCCTCCACCCCCGCGTCGCTCCCCTGGTCGGACAGCACGAAGTACCCGGCCTGACAACAGGCGGCCCCGAGCGCGAGCAGCAACCCCAGCGGGTCGAAGCCGAGCCCCGACCAGATCTCGACGACACAGGCGAGGCCGCCGACCGCGAGGACGACCCCGACCGCCGCCGCGCGCGTCACCGGCCGCCGCTGCACGAACCGCACCCAGCCGAGGACGATGGCCGGCCCGAGGTACTCCACGAGGAGGGCGACGCCGACGGGGATGCGGGAGATCGAGGCGAAGTAGAAGGCCTGCACACCGGCCACGGCGAACAGACCGAACCCGATGAGCAGCACGGGCCGCCGACGCACCAGATCCCGGTGGCGCACGGCCAGCGGCAGCATCACCAGCGCGGCGCCGACGACCCGCAGCCACACCACGTGCAGCGGGTCCAGCCCCGCCTCGATGAGCGGCTTGGCCGCGGTGCCCGATCCGCCGAAGGCGACCGCGGACCCGAGCGCGAGCACCAGCCCGACACCGCGCCCGCGCTGCCCCTGACTCCCCTGAGACGTATGCACCGGCACATGATGACAGTCGACGACAGGACCGTCACCCCTGATGACACCTGTCTCGCCCGTTGGACCTCAGAGGGATGCGCCTCAACGACCCGCGCCCCCGGTCACCACCCCCCCCTCGCCCGGCCCCCACCCGTCCCCGCGATCCGACGTGCCACCGCTCCCCCGTCGACACCCACCTTGCCCAGCACCTCCACGGCCCGTGATCCGGTGGCCGCGACGAGCACCGCGAGCAGGTCGACCCCCTGGGCCGACCCGTCCCCCCGCCGCACGGCACGGTCGTACGCCTGCGTCATCGCCCGAGCCGCCACGGGCGACCAGCCGGGCGTGCCCGGCACCCCGGGGACGACGCCGGCGTCGTCGACGCCGATCTGCCAGCGCAGCCCGTACCCGATGCTGCGCTGCACCAGATAGCCGAGCAGCCGGGCGACCTGCGGGCCGTCGAAGACGGCACGGACCTCGGGGTCCGCCTCCAGGAGCGAGTGCAGCAGATGGGCGGTGTCGATCTGCCGGTCGCCGTCACGGAGGGCCCGTCTGCGCGCACCGGCGAGCACCGAGGCCAGCTCGTCCGTGAGCCTGCCTTCGATCTCCACGTGGTCCGGACCATGGTCTACGGCCGACTGCCGGGGAATACGGAATAGCACGCCCTCCACCCCATCAGTCCCACCGCCCCGGGGTCATCCACGAAAGGAAGCATCTTCGCGTCCGACACAGGTTGCGTAGGGAGGAGCCGCTTCTCCTCCCTACGGATGAGATCCGGCTGCCGCGCTGGAGGGGCGCGCACCTCTCCGCCCAGCGCCTGGCACACAACCGCATCGCACCGGCGCTCGTACCCGACCGCGTGGAGTGCGGATGCCGACCGGTGGTCCTGCCCGCGATCGACGGCAGGCAGGACAGGTACCGGGTGTACGCCTCCTCCCCGCGGCGCACTGCCCGCCGACCGGACCGACCGGGGCCGCCCCGGACCGGCCGGGGCCGATTCCTGACGGTTCATCAGTATTGAATGTTCCGGGCCCCGGGGCTACGTTCCGCGACACCAGCGTCCGAGACGAAGGGGTTGTCGCATGGCCGATGTCAGCGCGGAGGCACGCATCGAGGCACCCGCCGAGCAGGTCTGGGCCCGGCTCGTCGACTGGTCCGCGTACGGCGAGTGGAACACGACCCACACCGGCTTCCCGAAGGGCGGCCCGAAGGCCCTCGCGGTGGGCGGCACCTTCCAGGAGAACCTGAAGCTCATGGGCTTCCCGGCGGAGGTCGAATGGACCATCGCCGAACTGGTACCCGCCCGTACCCTGGCCATCCGCGGCAAGGGCCCGATGGCCGTGGACCTCGCCACCCGCTACACCCTCACCCCCGACGGCGACGCCACCACGGTCCGTATCGACGGCCGGTTCACCGGCGCCGCCGTCTCCCTGATGGCGGGCAAGCTCAGGGACTCCGCCACGGCCGCGCTCGACGAATCCCTGCGCAAGCTGGGCGGCCTCGTGACCTGACCACACGCCCGGCCGTACCGCTCACGCGCCCCGCGCACACGAGAGCGCCCCGCGGAAATCTCCGCGGGGCGCTCTCACGCACGTATCACCCACGCACTGCCGTCAGTCCTCGTCGGCGAGGATCAGGTAGAGCTTCTTGCGGGCTTCGTTGATCACCGTCAGCGCCTTGTCGCGCTGGTCCTTGTCGCCGGTCTTCCAGACCTGGCCGAACGCCTCCATCAGACCGAACCCGGCCTGCCGGATCTCGCTCAGCGCCTCCCAGTCGACCCCACGGGAGGCCTCTTCCCAGGGGGCCTCGGGCCCCTCCTCGGCCGCGGTACGACCGGCCTCGGTGAGCGAGAACAGCTTCTTGCCGCCCTCGGACGCGCTGGCGATCAGCCCCTCGTCCTCCAGCAACTGAAGGGTGGGGTACACCGAGCCGGGGCTGGGCTTCCACGCCCCGCCGCTGCGCTCGGCGATCTCCTGGATCATCTCGTAGCCGTGCATGGGCCTGTCCTTGAGGAGGGCCAGGATCGACGCGCGCACGTCGCCCCGCCGCGCCCTTCCCCTGGGTCCGCCTCGGCCGCGCCCACCCCAGGGGCCACCACCGAAGGGTCCGAACGGCCCGGGACCACCATGGCCCGGCCCGAAGGGCCCGAAGGCGGCGCGCAGCGCCTCGGCGTCACCTCGGCCGCGGGGGTTCTCCCCACCACGGCGTCCATGTCCACGCTCGAATCCGAAGTCCTGTCCACGGGAACGCATCGCAATCACTCCATTCCATCGTTGATCTGTCGCGATGCTTCAACGATATATCGGGACCTGTCGTCTGGCAACCCCCGTTCTCGGAACGTCGTTGACCTGCGACAGCGAAGATGGCCCGTTCGCCACCGAAGTTGGACCGATGGCCGTTTGTGTCATCGAAGTTGGGTCACTGGATGGTTTGTGACAGTGAAGTTGAGCCGGTGGTGACTCGCGTTGTGCGGTCGCGGAGCTCCGCTCGCCAGCGGATCGCCCTCTGCCGACAGGCGCCCGAGCACCACTTGCGCCCTGTAACCGGCTTGCGATGGGCCATGGAGGTTCCGCAGGCTGCGCATTGCTGTTGGTCGGATCGAGCGAGAACTTCCTGGTCAAAGCACTGATAAGAGCACCAGGGGTTGGGCCTGAGGGGCCGGTAGCACCGCTCGCAGCCCTGACAGGCCGTCGTGCCGAAGGGGCCAGAGGTCTCCGGTCCAGCCGGATCGAGCTCGACTTCGGCTCCCTGGGACGGGATCGCGGCTGCGACCGGGTTCTGCTGGCCGCGCCGTTCCTTGGTTCTGCAGTCGAACGAGCACCACTCGCGGGGCCGGCCGTCGGCTCTGGGAAGGAGTGGTTCCTGGCAGTGACGGCAGGTCGCGGTCGGAAGCGGGCTGCGGGTCCAGTGGGAGATCCTGATACTGCAGCGTTTCGAGCATGCTTTTCGCCTGGTGGCGATGTTCATCGGTCCTTCGCAGACCGGGCAGAGGCCGGTGAGTTCGTCCTCGCCGGCGGGCCCGGCGTCGGCCTTGGAGTTCGGTGGCCGCGGCAGTGGTTCACCGCGCTGGCGGAACTGGAAAGCGACCCGGCGGCAGTGCGATGAGCACATGTGGCGGCGTTGTCCGAGCCTCTTCATCATCTGCCCGCAGACGCGGCAGGGGACCTCCTTCCAGTCAGCCGCTGGGATGCGTCGGCGGTATCGCTTCTGCCGGCAGGCCTTCGAGCAGGTTCGCGGTTTGACGCCGAAGCTCGCCATCGGCCGCATCGGGGCGCCGCACTCCTCGCACTCGATGGTCTCCAGGACCTGGCGCAGTTCGACCGGATCGCGCCCAGCAGCTGCGGCGATGCGGTCCCACCTCGGGGTGCCGCGGTGCATGGGCGGCTCGGCGAGGTATTTCCGCAGGTAGGCGGGTGGAAGACAGTTCGCATGGGCGAGCCGGGTGATGAACGAGCGGGCTCCTTCACCGCTCTGCGGGCGGACCTGGAACGGCAGTTGGGCGACGGGGCTTTCCCCGGCAGGCGGGATCACCGGTCTGTGTCCGGGCGCTTGCGGCGGGAGGCGATGTCCAGGTCGACGGCCAGCAGGCCCGCCTTGTTGATCTTCTCGGTGCGGCCGAGGATGGCATCGATGGCGGCTCCGCGGATCTGGTGGGAGAGGGTGCCGATCATGCCGCCGGTGCGGGTGTGGATGAAGCGGTCCAGGCGGGTCAGGGTGCCGCGCTTGTGCTCGTGCAGCACGAGGTTGGCCTCCATCTGCGCGACCAGTGCTTTCCACTCACTGTTGTAGGGGAAGGGGTGGGTGGCCATCGGGGTGAAGCGGGCGGCGATCTGGTCTCCTCGGGTGCCGGACAGAAGGCTGCCGGACTCGACGTCGATGCCCGCGTAGGCAAAGGTCGCCGGGATGCGTTCGGAGAAGTACTTCAACGTGTCTGAGGCTTCAGCTCCGTGACGGGTCGTCAACGAAATGTTGTGGATCTCGTCGACCAGAATCACGCCGGTCCGGGCTTTGGTGCAGACCCCGACGACGGCTTCGGTGAGGTCGGTGATGTTCGAACTCCGCAGGACTGGCAGGCCCAGGAAGCGGGCGAACTCGGCGGCGATCATGCGGGGTGTCGCGGCCGGCGGGACGGTGATGTAGATGACCGGGATGCGGTCGTCCTGTCCGGGGTGCCGGCGCCGGTCCTGCAGCTCGTGGGCCAGGCCGAGCTGGGTGAGAGCGATCGTCTTGCCGGTGTTGGCGGGCCCGGAGACGATCAGGCCGCGGCGAGCGCTGATCGCCCCGCGGTTGAGGATGGTCAGACGGCGCCCGCAGGTGACGGTGGCGCGGACCGTGGAGGTGGCGACCACCTGGAGGCGGGCATGGTGGTTGAGCCGGTCGTCGTCGTAGGCGTCCTGGCTCTCCGCCTCCAGCGCGTCGTACTCGGCCTTCGTCAGCGCGGCCATGCGCTCGCTGAGGGATGCACCGACGAACTCGCGCCAGCCGGGCAGGGTGGTCAGCTGCCGTCCGAAGTCCTCGTCAGGGTCGTCGGCCGGCAGCGTGGTCACGAGCGTCCCCAGGGGTCTTCGAGTGGGTTGAACAGTCCGAGCGGGATCACCTCGGCGAGATCGTCGTCCTCGGTGGGTGGTTCGGCCTCAGGTTGCTGCGGGGGTTCGGGCGTCGGGGAGGGGACGGTGGCCGGGGCGGTCTTCGTCCGGGCGGCGACCCGCCGCTCGGCCTTGACCGTCTTGCCCGACCCGACCTTCCTGGCCTTCTTCTTCGCGGCCGGCCGGTCGGGGCCGGCGTGGGCGCGGGTCAGCAGGTCGGCGACGGCCTGGGCGAGCTCTTCCTCGGTGGCTCCGGGCAGTTGGTGGCTGACGTGATCCCAGGCCAGGTCTCCGAAGGGGACCGGCGCCCGGTTCAGGTATTTCCAGGTTGCTTGGACCCACTCGCTGTCGCCTCGGTGGTTGCGTACCCAGACGTAGGAGACGTCGTAGGGGTCGCGGTGGACCTCCCAGAGCCCCCGCTTCGCGGTGACACCGGAGTCACGCAGGCGCATCGGACCGAGGTCGGGGCTGTCGTAGGTGCGGTTGTTGATGCGGATGCCGTAGGAGTTGACGGTCCGCCAGGCCGCGGGCAGGAGTTCGACGTAGTCCTGCCCGCTGAGCGCGACCGGGACGTAGCCGCATGCCTCGACCAGGGCCGCGTACTTCTGGTTCGGGGTGAACAGCCGCCCCGGGTGGTCGGGGTCGCGCAGGCCCTCGTGCGGGCGGTTCTGCCAGTGCGCGACGATCCACTCGTCCAGCAGGTCCTGCAGTTCGGGCAGCGACCACAGGTTCTCCTGCTCGGGGTGCCGGCCGCGCTGGTCGGTGTTGCGGCCGGTGTGGCCCGGCAGGAACTGGGCGAACATCGTGGCCACCGAGCCCAGCATTTTTTCGATGTGCCCCTTCTGGAAGGGCGAGCCCTTGTGGGTAGGCTGGAAGTCGATCTCCAGGAACCGGCAAGAGGCCCGGAAGTTGCGGGAGATGAATGCCTTGCCGTGGTCGCAGACGATCATCTCTGGGACGATCACCGGCTTGGCCGCCGCGTGCTCCAGGCGCTCGTCCAGCGTCAGCAGCCTGCGGTGCGGCAGAACCGACCGGGACATCCTCAGCGCCTCGACCCAGCCCGGCCGCATCAGCTCGGGAGTGACCGTGCGGGCCAGCAGCACACTCGCGTCCACCGACTTCGTCGTCGGCCTCAGCACCGCCGCCGACAGCGTCCTGGACGCGACATCGATCATGCCGGTGAGCTCGACCTTCCCGACAACCCCATTGTCGAGGCGGACCATCACGTCCAGCGGGGTGGAGTCGATCTGCATGACCTCGCCCGGGGCCGACACCGTCAGCTCGCCGAACGGAGCCGCCGCCCCGTGGGCCTTCGAGCGGCGTGTGACGGCCGAGCCGGTCGCGTGGGTGCCTTTCGTCAGCTTCGCCAGCAGCCGGTAGAGGGTCCGACGGGTCGGCAACTCGGACAGATCACCGCCCGATTCCCGCAGGATCTCCCCGGTCCGCCAGATCAGGTAGGACCCGTTGCGGGTCGACGTGTCGACGCCTTCCTTGATCGCCTTCCGCATCGCCTCGACGACCGGCTCGGGCACCGAGCCGAACTCCGCCCGCTTGCGGACCGGACGGTGGTCGGCCAGCCCGACCAGGCCCTGTGTCTGGTAGCGGCGCCGCCGGTTGCCGATCGTCTTGGCCGCGACATCGTGCCCGGCAACAGCCAGTTCAGCCGCTTTGGCCCGCTCCCGGGAGGTCATCGAGGACCCCGGTCCGTAACCCGGCCGTGGTTCCGTGCCGGGGTCCGTGTCCGGCGCTATCCCGTGGATTACCTCCAGGATGTGTCCCTCCCACCACAGGGCCTGTTTCACCGCCTCGGGCGGGAACGCCTCCAGCAGCCCGACCTTGGGCAGCGGCATCCGCTCGGCCTGGAACAGGACCTCGAAGTCCGCCGCCTCGAACAAATCGAGGAGGGCGACCACCCGGTGAGGAGCCTCTGCGTCCTCCACCACCGCTGCCTGCGGCGTGACCTCGAGAACCCCTCTGACCTGGCCTTCGAACCGGATTCTGTGGCCGACCGACAAGGCCGGTGGCCGCTTCAACCCGCTCATCCGCGTACCTCCGTCCAGACCAGGCTGCCGGTCTGCATCAAGCCGCCCACCAGGTCCGTGCCCAAGGCGCCGGACCACAGCAGGTGGAACAACACCGGAAGGACCCGCAGCCGGTCCCCGACCAGACCGGCGCCCTCCCACAAGCCCTTCGGCTCACGGAAGACCTCCACCAGCTCGTCGACCACCGCCTCGGGCCGGCCGCAACGCGTCCGCCGATAGCGGGCCAGCCAGCGGACGTTCGCCATGAACACCGGATCCGGCCGACCCGCCCAGACGAACTCCCAGCCCACCGTCTGGCAAGCACGCTCGGTCACGGCGAAGGACTCCCGCGTCCTCTCGTCCATGTCGTCCTCGGCGCGTACGTCGACGACACGGGCCCGCCCGTCCGCGAGCCGAACGAAGTAGTCGGGAGCATGCCGATGCTTCTCTTCGCCTTCGCGCCAGTGCAGCCAGAACGGTTGCGAGGCGACGGCGGTGACCTGCGGATCTCTGTCCAACAGGACGAGCCGGTCCCGCTCGAGCCACGACTCGTAGCCGACGTGCTCCTGCGTGGTCACCGAGTAGTACCAGCCCGCGAAACCCCGGCCGTACTTGTGCCAAGTGAACTCACGCACCGGCTCCACCGCCTCGAACCGCACATCCCAGCTCGTCTGCAGCAACTCACGCCTCCGGACCCCATCCACACAGAAGTCCAGCTCAAAGCCCCCGAGCGCAGCCTGATCAAGCCCATAGACAGGTGCCCCCACCGAATCTCCCACCTGCCGGATGCCCGACCAGCCCAACTCCGTTGTCACAAACTAGCGTTGGCCCAACTTCGGTGACAAGAGATCCATCTCCACTGTCACAGGTCAGTCGTCGTGATCTACTGCCGCGCATGCCCCTGTTGCTGCTCGACCTGGACAACACCCTGATCGACCGCGACGCGGCCTTCCGAGACGCCGCGGCCGCCTTCCTCTCCGCGCAGCGCCTGCCCGACACCGACCTGCTGTGGGTGACGACCGTCGACGCCGGCGGCTACACCCCTCGTCACGAGGTCGCCGCCGCCCTGACGGACCGCTACGGAAGCGCGGTACCGCCCTCCGCCGTCCGCACCCTGATCGACACCGGCGCCGCCGACCGCGCGGTCCTGGCGCCGGCCGCCCGCGAGGCACTGGCCAGAGCGCGGACCGGCGGCTGGACCTGCGTGATCGTCACCAACGGCCGGACCGTCCAGCAGGAGACGAAGATCCGCAACACCGGACTCGACCGGCTCGTGCAGGGCTGGGTCGTCTCCGAAGCCGTCGGCCGCAAGAAGCCGGACCCGGAGATCTTCCACGCCGCGGCCGCCACCGTCGGCCTTCCCCTGGCCGGCGCGTGGGTCATCGGCGACTCGCCCCACGCCGACATCGCTGGCGCCGACGCACTCGGCCTGCGCAGCGCGTGGGTGGCGAACGGCCGCGCCTGGAACGAGGCCTCCTACCGGCCCACCCATGTCGCAGCCGACATCACCTCCGCGATGGACCACGTCATCAGCACCACGAACCGATCGGACCAGCCGGGGTGACCCGGCCAGGACTGCGATCCGGCGATCCCCCACGCACCATCGCCGTCGACGCGCCCTCTAGGGTGCGGAAATGATCTCCGACAGCTACCTCTCCGAACTGTTCTCGCTGGACGGCCGGGTCGCCGTGGTGACAGGCGGCAGCTCCGGCATCGGCAGGGCCATCACCACGGCTCTCGCACGGGCCGGGGCGAGCGTGGTGATCGTCGCGCGCAAGGAGGCGGAGCTGACGGCCACGGTCGACGAGCTGACGGCGGACGGATGCCGGGCGGCCTGGGTGAGCGGCGACCTGAGCACCCGGGCCGGCGTGCGTGCGGCGGCCGAGCAGGCGGCCGACGCGTTCGGCGAACCCGACATCCTCGTCAACAGCGCCGGCATCAACCTGCGTCCGCCGATGAGCGAACTGGGCGAGGACGTGTGGGACACCACCATGGCCGTGAACCTGGAGGCGCCTTTCCTGCTGGGCCAGCGCTTCGGCCCCGGCATGGCCGAGCGGGGCTACGGACGCATCATCCACATCACCTCCCAGCAGGCACACCGGGCGTTCGTCCGAAGCGGGGCGTACGGCGTGTCCAAGGGCGCCCTGGAGTCACTGGCCCGCTCGCAGGCCGAGGAGTGGTCGCCCCACGGCGTCACCTGCAACACCCTGGTCCCCGGCTTCGTCCCGACCCCGCTCAACACGCGGCTGTCGTCCGACCCGGAGAAGGTGGCCGCCCTCGCCGCGCGCACCCTGGCCGGACGCAACGGCCTGGCCGACGACTTCGCCGGAGCCGCGGTGTTCCTGGCCGGCCGCTCCGCCGGCTACATCACCGGACAGTCGGTCTTCGTCGACGGCGGCTTCTCCGTCCACTAGTGCCGCGGCAGACAACGTTCGCCCGTGCAGGAGCGGCGTCCGGTGCGTGCTCTCGGCGTGCCGGGCGTCGCGACGGGGCGAACGTCGCCTGCCGCGGCACTGGCACGCCGCCCC
>NZ_LRTR01000866.1 GCF_001550375.1 Streptomyces europaeiscabiei
CGGTTCAGACGGCTCGCCCGGTCCGGTCGGCGGCGGTCGCGGCCGTGACGGTGACGATCCCCGCCCCGCTGCCGGTCGTCGCCGTCGGCTGCCCTCCATCCCCGGTTCCCCGCCCACCCTCGACGCCCTCCCACCGGGCTGTGCCTTCGCGCCACGCTGTCCGCTCGTCGCGGACCGCTGCCGCCGGGAGGAACCGGAGCCGTGGGGGGTCGCCGACGGCCATGAGGTCTCCTGCCACCGCTGGGACGAAGTCCCGTATCCCCCGACCGAGTTGTTCCAGGAGGCCGAGGCCGTATGAACCGGAGTGAGCCCCTGCTCGATGTGCGCGGCCTGGTCGTCCGCTACGGCAGCGTCACCGCCGTCGACCAGGTGTCCTTCACGGTGGACGCGGGAGAGACCCTGGCCCTGAACGGCCCGTCGGGCTGCGGCAAGTCCTCCACGGTCGCCGCCGTGCTGCAGTTGCGCCGTCCGGACGCGGGCGAAGTCCGTTTCGAGGGATGCGAGTTGACGACGCTCACCGATCGCGAACTACGCCCGCTCCGCCCCCGTATGCAGCCGGTCTTCCAGGACCCGTACGGCTCACTCAGCCCTCGCCACCGCATCCGGGACGCGGTGGCTGAACCCCTGCGCGTCCAGGGCCGCTGGGACGCGAGGGGCCCCGCAAGGGTGGCCGAACTCCTCGACCGGGTCGGCCTGGATCCGGCCTACGGCGACCGCTTCCCGCACGAGCTGTCCGGCGGCCAGTGCCAACGCGCGGGTATCGCTCGGGCGTTGGCATCCGAGCCCCGCCTGCTGGTCCTCGACGAGCCGGTGTCCGCCCTCGACCCGTCCGTGCGGGCCGGGGTCCTCAACCTGCTCGCCGACCTCCAGGACGAGCTGAACCTGGGGTACCTGTTCATCTGCCACGACCGCGCGGTCGTACGCCACTTCGCGGACCGCTCGATCGAGATGCGCGCCGGGAGGCTCGTACCGGCCTAGGCGCATTCGCCCCGATCCGCCACCCATCCGCCACCGATCCGCCGCCGAACAGCAGCCGATCACCAACCGATCATGTGTGCCACAACTCCGAACAGCATGCACACAGCAACCTTTAGGCTGCTTCCGTCGGTCGGCCCATCGGGGCGACCGACCGGGGGATCAGGGGATCAGGGGGACGTGGGCGTTGAACAACGCGACTGAGGTGTTCCAGCCGCTCCAGGCGGACGACCCGCCGCAGGTGGCCGGCTACCGTCTGGCCGCCCGGCTCGGCGCGGGCGGCATGGGACGGGTCTACCTGTCGCACACCCAGGGCGGCCGACCGGTGGCGATCAAGGTGGTGCGCCCGGAGCTGGCCGACGACCCGGCCTTCCGGCGGCGGTTCGGCCGGGAGATCAAGGCGGCCCGGCGGGTGCGGGGCGCGTACACCGCCGAGCTGATCGACGCCGACCCGGACGGCGTGCCCCCCTGGCTGGCCACGCTGTACGTGCCCGGCCCCTCCCTGGCGGAGGCCGTCGCCCGCCGCGGACCGCTGCCGGTACCCGCGGTGCTGTGGCTGATGGCGGGGGTGGCCGAGGCGCTGCAGGCCATCCACGACGAGGGCATCGTGCATCGCGATCGGTCACGGGGCCGGAGGTCTCGGCTCCGCCGCCGGTCCCCGCCCCCACCCCGGTGCACACGATGCCGTTGCTCGCACCGCCGCACCCGATGGGGCCGACGGGGTGGGCAGGCCCGACGAGGCTGACGGGACCGATGGGGCCGGCCGAGCGGAGGGTCCGCCGCCGACGGACCGCGCTGATCACGGCCGTCGCCCTGAGCGCGGGCGCGCTGCTGCTGACAGGTCTGGCGTGGACGGTCAAGGAAGGGGTGGACCGGTACCGCGACCGGAACACGACCTCCTCCTCGACGCCCGGTGCGGGCGGGCCCGCACGGTCCTCGGCGTCCCCGTCGGCATCCGCCGCGGGCTCAGGGGCGGACGCGGCGGACTCGGGGACCGGTGACCGGACGTCGAAGACGACGAGCCCCTCCCCGACCGCGCCCCGGGAACCTCAACCCACCGCCTATCCCGGGCAGTTCCTGACCCGGAAGAACTCCCTCGACGTCCGGAAGGGGGAGCTGCGCAAGGACCGCAAGGGGGACGTCCGTTTCACCTGCGAGGAGATCGGCTGCGCGCTGGAGAGCGACACCAGCGTGATCACGATGATGTACGCCGATCCCGGCGCCACCCTGGACACGTGCCGTATCGCCCTCACCGGCGCAAAGAGCCGCAGCTTCACTCTCGCCGGGGCGGCGGCCGGCAGCGAGTTCTGCGTCAAGCACCCTTCCGGAGACATCGCCCTGCTGGTGATCCAGGTGAAGGCGACCGCGCTCGGGGACGACGCGGCAAGCTTCGTCACCGCGGACCTGACGCTCTGGCGGGCGGCCTAGGAGGTGGCCCGGAGGGGGTTCGTCCCGCCCGAGGCAAGCGTCCCGGCCTAGGCCAGGACACCCCCCGCACCCCCCGCACCCCCGCGCTTCGCCGCGGCCTCCATCACCCGGCGGAGCCCCTCGGCGAGCCGGTCGGCCTCGGGGGCGCTCGGCGGGTCGAAGGTCCACTGGGCGATCAGCCCGGTCATCAGGGTCACGAAGAACGCGCCCAGGGTGTCCACGTCCTGTTCCGTGGCGTCCTCCTCCCGGCCGCCCATGAACATCGGGATCAGGCCCCGCGCGGCCTCCCGCTGCGCCAGCGCCAAGTGGTCCCGCAGCTCGGGCATCTGGTCGCCCATCACGATGATCTCCATGCTGAGCCGCCACATCGAACCGGGCCCCCGCATGGTGTCGATGATGTTCCCCCACACCTCCTGGAACCGTTCGACCGAACCCGGCTCGGCACCGCCCGTCACCGGTTCCTCCGCGTCGAAGGCCTCGGACAGGTCGCCGACCAGGGCCACGTACGCCTGCGCCAGCAACGTGTCCTTCGAGCCGTAGTGGTAGCCGATCGACGCCAGGTTCGTCCCCGACTCCTTGACGATGTCGCGCGCCGTCGTCCGCGCGAACCCCTTCGCCAGCAGGCAGCGCTTGGCGCCTTCGAGCAGATCCTCACGGTGTCCCATGGAGATCAGCGTAGCCCTGGAGCCATACAGGCGTCCCAGACGGACGTATGAGACGCCCGACTCGACCTGCACGTCCCTTGCGCGACCCACCCGCCCACCCGCTGGATTCATACGACTGTTTTATACGCACGTACTAGACGCTCGTATAAGACGCCCGTACAGTCACCGTCATGACGACGAACAACACTCCTGCGGCGCGAGCCGGACGCCGCGAATGGACCGCCCTGTGGGTCCTGATGCTGCCGCTGCTGCTGGTCTCGATGGACGTGTCCGTGCTGTACTTCGCGGTCCCGGCGATCAGCGCGGACCTGGAACCGACCGGCACCCAACTGCTGTGGATCTTCGACATCTACGCGTTCGTGCTGGCCGGGCTGCTGATGACGATGGGCTCACTGGGTGACCGCATCGGCCGCCGCCGGCTCCTGCTGTTCGGCGCGGCGGCGTTCGGAGCGGCGTCGCTGGTGGCCGCGTACGCGAACAGCGCCGAGACGCTGATCGCGGCGCGCGCGGTACTCGGTGTCGGGGGCGCGACGCTCATGCCGTCGACGATGGCGCTGACCCGGACGATGTTCACCGACCCCGGCCAGCGGGCGAAGGCGATCGGCATCTGGTCGGGTGTGATGGCGGGCGGCGTGGCGCTCGGCTCGGTGCTCAGCGGTGTACTGGTGGAGTACTTCTGGTGGGGCTCGGTCTTCCTGGTGAACCTGCCCGCGATGACCCTGCTTCTGCTCCTCGGCCCGCGTCTGCTCCCCGAGTCGAGGAATCCGGACGCCGGCCGCTTCGACCTGCTGAGCGTCCCGCTGTCCATGGCGGCCGTCCTGCCCGTCATCTACGGCCTCAAGGAGATCCCGACGGAGGGCTGGAACCTGCGGTACGTGATCTCGCTGACCGTGGGCCTGCTCTTCGCGGCCCTGTTCGTCCACCGCCAGCGCACCACGGCCTCCCCTCTCATCTCCCCCGCGCTGTTCCGCGGCCGCGGCTTCACCCCGGCGGTCGTCCTCAACCTCGTGGCGGCCTTCGGGATGATGGGGTCGGTCTACTTCACCACCCAGTACCTCCAGTCCGTCCTCGGCAAGAGCGCACTGGAGGCCGCGCTGTGGGGACTGCTCCCCTCCGTGCTCGTCGGCGTCGCCGCGCCGACCACGACGCTCCTCGTCCAGCGGGGTGTGAACCGGGCGTACGTCGTGTCCGCGGGCTTCGCGACCGCCGCCTGCGGTTACGCGCTGCTGGCCGTCGCGGGCACCGATTCCCTCTGGCCGGTCCTCGCCGGCGCCGGCGTCCTGGCCGCCGGCATCGTCACCGTCCTCTCCCAGATGACCGACCTCGCCCTCGGCGCCGCCCCCGTGGAACGCGCCGGCTCCGCCTCCTCCCTCCTGGAGACCGGCCAGGAGTTCGGCGGCGCCCTCGGCATGGCCGTCCTCGGCTCCATCGGCACGGCCCTGTACCACCACGAGATGCCGGCCACCGCGCCCGGCCCGGCCCGCGAAACCCTCGGAGGCGCCCTCGCGGTGGCCGGCCAACTGCCCGGCCCCGCGGCCGAGTCCCTGACGGCAGCCGCCC
>NZ_LRTR01000867.1 GCF_001550375.1 Streptomyces europaeiscabiei
TCATCCCACTCGTCCTCCGGAACCTCATGATGCGAGAACCACTCCTCCCAGCTCCCGAACCCTGCGGGCGCGGGCTTCTCCTCGTAGCCCAACGCCAGCGCCCAGAACGCGGCCAGTTTCCCCGGGTACGCGCAGTCGATCGTCAAGCTCCACTTGGTCGCCATGAGCCCTCCCCAGTCGGATGAACGGACTGTACCGCGCACCTCTGACACCTCCTGCCCGCTACCTCAAGCGTGCGCCGCGGCTTGACGAACGGCATTAGGAATCGATGACACCGGCTCAAAGTTCCGTGCCACAGGACAACCAGTCTGGTCGGAGGGCGGGCCCGGCGCTGTCCCGTCTCAGCCGATCGGGTTCCCGTCTCAGATGATCTGGCCCCATTATTCGCTCGGCGTCTCGGATGATCTGGCCCGTAGGAGCATCGCTCAGGAGAGTCTCCCTGGGCCGACTTCACCACCCACGCCTCCGGCCGAAGGGCACATCACCGTGCCCTCGGGACGGGAAGAAGCATCCACCGACCTGCGGTTGCCGCCAGCACGGCGATCATCTTGCGATCCAACGCCGCAGCCTCCAGCAGACGACAAATGGACTCACCAGCATGGTGATCAGCCACAGGCCCACCGAAGCCGGAGAGATCAGGTAGTACTCCCACCGCGCCGGCAACAACGCAGGAAAGGCGATCACCGCGCACAGAAGGAGCCAGGTCCCCAGGACGGCGAGCACGACCTTGGACGTGACCACAACGACACGCACGAGCTACCTCCCCCTGTGCCATGGTCCCAGACGCTCGTGACGTCATTACAGCAGGTGAGCGTGAGCCCCTGTCGGGAAGCGACCGCCCCTTGGTCAGCAACAGGCATCCTGGCGCCCTCGCTGAAAGATGCCGGCCGAACCGGATCAACTGAGACGCCGCTACCATCCGTGCACCCGGCACCAGATCAACCGAGTAGCTGTTGTTGTACCGATCTTGGGGTGTCGATCGAACGAACGTGTACTGGTGGCCGGTTGGGATTCCCCACTGGCGGCCATTTGCCTTGGAGCAACTGGCCGTCATTCGTCGCTGACGGTAATCAAGGTGCCGCGAGTTCGGGCTGCCGGGTAGCGTGAATCGGGTGGCCGGTGAGGAAGTGATGCAGGACAGCGACCATCGTCGGGTGGTGCGGATCGGTGACACTGTCCGCAGGCCCGTCCAGCCGTGGACACCCAGCGTCCACGCGCTACTGCGGCACCTGGAGGAGGTCGGCTTCGCCTATGCGCCCCGCCCTCTGGGAGTCGACGGTGAAGGGCGTGAAGTCCTGACCTTCATCAAGGGTGACTCCGGGGCTGCGGGCTGGGCCAAGGTCGTGGATGACCAGGGCCTGAGGAACTTCGCCCGACTGCTGCGTGACTACCACGACGCCTGCGCCGGCTTCTCGCCCCCGCCGGACGCGACCTGGTCCGCAGGCGCGGGCAGCCCCGGCGACCACGAGGTCGTCTGCCATGGGGACTTCGGCCCCTGGAACGTCGTGTGGCAGGGCGACCGACCGGTGGGAATCATCGACTGGGACTTCGCCCGCCCGGCGCCGCGGCTGCACGACGTGGCCTACGCGCTGGAATACGTCGCCCCGTTCCGCGACGACGCCGAGTGCCTGCGCTGGCTGCGCTACCCGGCGCCTCCCGACCGCCGTCGGCGGCTGGAGATCTTCTGTAACGCGTACGGACTTGACTCGACCGCCGGGATCGTGAGCGCCGTTATTGGCAGACAACAGGACAACGCCGGCCTCGTGCATCGGCTGGCCGAACAGGGCTATGAGCCCCAAGCCACCTGGGTGGCCGACGGGCTTCTGGCTGAACTCGACAAGAGGATCGCCTGGAGTAGGGCATACCGGCATCTGTTCGAGTAGCAGGTTCGCTCGTCACCGACCGTTCTTCTGGCCGACTGCGGGGCACCATGCCCGGACGGGAGTCCCGATTGGGTGGTCGCGGGGTACTCGGTGCATAGGAGCTGGGCCTCCTGAACAGCTCGTTGGTGTCGAATCACCGAGCAACATCAAGAGGTCCTGGTGCCGCAGTGCTCCGGGTCGATGGCCGGGCAGTCCGGTTCGGCCGCCCTGGAGAGGGTGACCGTCTGGCTCACGGGGCCGGAAACGCCGCCGACAACGGGACGCCGCAGCCGCGTTGTCCGACGGACATGACGGGCGCAGAGTGGGCGGCCGTCCGCCCGTTGCCGCCGGTGCCGGTCTGGATGCGCGCTCGGGGGAGGCCGGCCGCAGGCCTACGGCCACCGGGCGATACTCGATGCCATTCGCCATCCCATCGATCACGGCAGCAAGTGCCGCTCCATGCCCGCCACTTGATGCCTTGGGACCATGTGTACGCGTTCCTCCGCCGCTGGCGCGACCACGGCATGGTCAAGGGGGTTCAACGTCGCGTCGATCGGGAACAGCGGGGCCTAGTAATTGCCGTGATAGACGGGTGTGAGTAGTGCCCGGAAAGGTTGGTCGGTTCCTTCGCGCCTCCCGGTATCTGTCCGATGCCGCCCCGGTGATCTGGAGGGCAGCGAAGTCGATGTGCGCGGCGGAGTCGACTTCGGGAGACGCCATCCGTTTCTGCGGCTCCGCGGTGGTAACGGGGCCAGGTACTCAAGACATCGTTGTGTCGCCCTCGTCCCCCTGGAGAGCTACATCGGATACGGCTCTCCAGCAGGATGCTGAGCGGCAAGTTCCTCCGTAGTTTCGTTTCCAGGTGAACATGTGGAGGCAAATCTCATGGGCAGTAGGAAGCCGATCTGCGCGGCTGCGCCGGGGCGTGCTGCCTGCTTGGCCACCGCGATTGCGTATTTCCCTCCGGCGGCCGCCACGGGGCCGTGTCTGCCTGCTCCGGCCCTGCCGCCCGCCATGGAAAGCGAGTTGAGGCGCGGCCCGGCGCTCGCGGCGCCCGTGGTTTCAAGGTCTCACCGGAGTCGTCGCGATGTCCGATAATGATCATGTGTCACAGACGACCGTCCCGGAGGCGGGCCACCCGCTGCCCACCGTTGCGGCGAGCCTGGCTGGTGGCCTTCGCCTGGTGAGCACGGACCTCGTCACCGTCCGTGCCCTTCCTATGCCGCCGCTGGCCTGGCCCCGCTGGCTGCGATGGCTGCCCCACACCCTGGTGTGCCTGGCAGCTGTCTTGGCCGCAGTTGCGACGGACACGACCACTCCTGTCGTGGCATTCGTGCACGCGACCGTGCTGGTTGCCGCGTTGCGGTGGCCGGCGCCCGCCTGGTGGCTGTCGATGGCGGTGCTCACGGCCACCACGCTGGAGTATCCGCCCGCCCTCAACAGCCGGCTCTATGTGTGGATGGTGCACGCCGGTGTGCTCTTCCTCCTCACACTGCGGGTGCGGTTGTTCTCCGCGATCACCGCGGCGCTGCTCAGCGCCTTGCTGGCGGTGGTCCTCAAGCTGTCCGGCCTTGCCGTCGACTCATGGATAGTGTCATGGAAAGTGATCATCGGCGCTGCGCCGCTGTTCGCGCTTGCCGTCCTTTTCGGCGCCGTGGCCCGTGGCCGCCGCCAGGACCATGCACGCCTCACCGAGCAGATAGCCGCCACCGCCCAGGAGCGGGCGCTGCGCACGGTCCTTGAAGAGCGCACCCGGATCGCTCGCGAGCTGCACGACGTCGTTGCCCACCACATGTCGCTGATCTCCATCAAGGCCGACGCCGCGCCCTACCGGGTTCAGGACCCGCCGTCGGAGCTGGTCGCCGAGTTCGCCTCGATCCGTGCCACTGCGCTGGAGGGGCTGGCCGAACTGAGTCACTTGCTCGGCCTGCTGCGTTCCGACAGCGACGACAGCACCACCGGCACCACCCCCCAGCCCTCCCTCGCACAACTCGACGTGCTCCTGGCGAGCGTGCGCGCCGCTGGTCTGAACACCGCTGTCCGGATCGAAGGCACTGTCCGCCCGCTGTCGCCGGGGGTGGGGCTGTCGGCCTACCGCATCGTTCAGGAAGCCCTCAGCAACGTTCTGCGCCATGCCCCCGGCGCTGAGACCAGCATCGAACTCACCTACACGCGCGGCGCGCTGCACCTGCGGGTCCTCAATGCCCCGGCCTCACTCCCGGTCGGCCCTTCGCCCGGTTCCGGGCACGGTCTCACCGGCATGCGGGAGCGCGCCGCGATGCTCGGCGGAGATCTCGTCACCGGCCCCACCCCCGGCGGCGGCTACGAGGTCACCGCCACCCTGCCCGACCCCCTCTCGCCCGCCACCGGCAAGGAGCCCGCCCAGTGACCATCCGTGTCATCGTCGCCGACGACCAGGCCATGGTCCGGGAAGCCTTCACCATCCTCCTCGGCGCCCAGCCCGACATCGAAGTCGTCGCCACCGCCGAGAACGGCACACAAGCCGTCGAGCAGGCCGGGAACCTGACACCCGATGTGATCGTGATGGACATCCGGATGCCGAACATGGACGGCATCGAGGCCACCCGACGGATCACCTCCCACCTCGGTACCTCCGCGAAGATCCTCATCCTGACCACCTTCAACCTCGACGAATACGTGTACGAGGCACTACGCGCAGGGGCTTCCGGGTTTCTCCTCAAGAACGCCTCCGGGGTTCAGCTCGCGGAAGCCGTACGCGTACTGGCCCGAGGCGAAGCCCTTCTGGCCCCGGAAGTCACCAAACGGCTCATCTCGGAATTCTCCCGAGTGAGCCCCGCCGCCAAGCGGCCGACCGGCCTGCGTATCGATGCCCTCACCGACCGCGAGACCGAAGTCCTCACACACGTGGCCCAGGGCCTGTCCAACGCCGAAATCGCCCGGAAACTGGTCGTAGCCGAAGAGACGGTCAAGACCCACTTCGGGCGCGTCCTGCGCAAACTGCAGCTCCGCGACCGCACCCAGGCCACCATATTCGCCTACGAAACCGGCCTGATCACCCCCGGCAACACAGCCCGCTGAGAACGACACCCCCGCGCCCGCCGCCGTCGCTGAGCCTCGGCCTCCAACACCCGCCGCCGCGACCGAGGCCCGACCACGCACGGCCCTCCGCCCGCACCGTGTAGCACCGGAGAGCTACGCGGCACGTTGGCTCCGACGGGGGACGCGGCGCCCCGACCCGGGAGCCAATCTCGTGGTGTACCGACCGGAGGCCCGATCCGCTCCCTGCTGCTGGGCACCTACTTTCCGGCCATCCCGAAAGCCGGAGCGATCGGTCCGGTCCTCGGCGGCCAGTACCCCTTCCACATAGCCGTCCTCGCCCTGGCCGGCACTCTCCTGGGAGTCACGGCCTGGCGCAGCGGGCCGCTGCGCTGGGGCCGCCTCCTCACCACGGTCATGACACTGTCCATGGTGGCCGCGCTGGCCATGGGCGGCATCCAGTTCAGCGCCGCGCAGCAAGCGGGCACGAAGGTCTCCTTCGGCGAGGTCTCCGGCGAGGTCTTCAGCCAGCTCGCCTACCCCGATACCCACCCCGATACGACCCAGGTGTACGCCACCCACGGCGGTCAAGCCCTCAAAGCGGACCTGTACCTGCCCAAACACAGCCGGAACACCAAGGCGCCCGCGATCCTCCTCGCCCACGCCAGCGGCTTCCACACCTTCGACAAGAGCGACTTGCGCGGTCCGGACGCTGACCGGCCGACCACGGTGTGGCCACCATCGCCGTCGACTACAGCCTGGCCGCCCCCGGCCGACCCACCTGGAACACCGCCCCCACAGCACAGGAGTGATGCGGTGAGGCATCGGACCGTCCAGGCCCGACCAGGCGTCCCAGGGCGTGAGGAACCCCACCGCCGCATTCCCGGACCACGGGCACGATCCGTGCCGCCCGACTGCGAAGTGAACGCGGACAACCAGAACGTCCAACGCCGTCAGGGGCGTTCGGCCGAGCACGAGACCTGGCACCAGGACTCACCCCCGCTCAGTTTCTGGGAACGGTGTTGTTCGGCACCGCCACCCGGGTGCATCCGGCTGGGGCGTTGGGGCAGAATCGTCCGCGCACGCCCTGACCCGAAGGGCCAGCCCGAACGCAGTCGAGGAGACGGTGACCGACATCGAGAATGCGGACCGGCCAGGCCGGCTCTCCGTCGAACACCGCATGGCCGACGACGTCCGGGTCGTGACCGTGCTGGGCGAGATCGACCACACCGTCAAGGACGTCCTCAGTCGGGCGCTGCTGTCCGAGGACGGCACGGTGCCGCCGCGGATCGTGGTGGACCTCAGCGGGGTGACCTTCATGGACTCCAGCGGCATCAACGTCTTCGTCGCCGCCTATCAACAGGTCAGCGGCGTGCAGGGCTGGCTGCGCATCGCCGGCGCGCAGGAGTCCGTTCTGCGGGTCCTGCAACTGGTCGGCGTCGACACCTTCATCTCTTGTCACCCCACCACCGAGCAGGCCCTGAACGACTGAGAGCCCCACCCGGGCCGATCCTGAGCACCCTCCTGGGCAAGCTCCGCTACGTCGTCGAGCAGAACCTCGCCTTGCGCGACCAGTTCAACGCCTCGCGGTCCGTGGGAACGACGTATCGAACTCCACGCCTTCTTCGTGTCGTTGGCTGCAGTCTCATCCGCTGGAGACGCTTCAAGAAGACCGGATCGTGATCGCGTCACGGGCTCAAGGGAAAAGATTTGAGCTAGGCGGCGCCTCGCTGCTACTTTCGCGGTGGACCGTGAAGTAGTCGTATGGAGGTGAGCCCCGTGAACACAGTTACCCATGGGTGCTCCCTCAACCCGTCACGGTCCGGCGGCTGACCTTCGGTGTCGCCAGGAGCGCCTGAGATCAAGGCACTCCTGGAAGGAAACTCCGATGAACACGAAGCCCTTCACATCTGGCATGAGCGAGAACGCGGTGATCATCACGCGTGTCGCCGACGGGCAATGGCATGCACTGGATGACGACCTGGTGGTCGGCCGCGGGCATGCGGAGCACCGGCCCGACGGACGCATGTTCGTCAGCGTCGACGCCTGGCACGACGCCACCTTCGACCGGCTCGCCGAGGCGATGCTGGCGGAACTGCCGGCACCGCTGTACACGGTGGTCGACGAAGCCGACGTCGAGCGGACGGCCGGCTGGCGGCGGGCCGGTTTCACGATCCGGCGCCGCGAGTGGGAGTACGTCGTGTCGACCGACCCGCGGGTCACCGGGCTCGATGCAGTCCTGCCGCCTTCGGGCGTGACGATCGTGCCCGCCGGTCAGGCGGACGAGAGTCTGCTGCGGGCGGTGGACCGCGCGATCCGTGACGAAGTCGAGGCGACCGTCGGGTGGCAGGCGATGCCCGCGGAGGTGATCCCCCGCCCCGAAGGCGACACCGTCGTCGACCCGTCGAAGTACGCGGTGGCCGCGGCGCCGGACCGCTACCTGGGTCTGATCCGGGTGGTGACGGCGAACCGTCCGCGCATCGGGCTGGTCGCGGTCCGGGCCGGCGAGCAGCGCCGCGGCATCGCACGGGCGCTACTCGCCCACGCGCTCGGGACGCTGCACCGCTCCGGGTTCGCCGCGGCCGGGACCGAAGTCCACGAGTCCAACCAAGCAGCCTCGGCGCTGTTCGAGGGCATCGGCGCCCGGCCGATGAGCAGCAACCTGGAGCTGGTGCGATGACGAGGAACAAGAACGTCATCGAGGTCGAGGGCAGGGTCGTCGAGTGCCTGCGCAGCGCCATGTTCACCGTGGAGCTCGAGAACGGCCACCAGGTGCTCGCGCACATCAGCGGGAAGATCCGCAAGAACTACATCAAGATCATGCTGGAAGACCGGGTGCTGGTGGAGCTCCCGCCGTACGACCTGACACGCGGCCGGATCGTGTTCCGGTACCGGAACTAGCGGCGGTCGGCACCTTCCGCGGTAGCTGATCCTGGGGCCCCGGTCACGGCGCTTCCGTGACCGAGGCCCGATGATGGCTCACACTGACGCGGCGGCCACCGCCGACGGGTCCGGCCCGAGCCGGACCCAGCTTCAGGAGCAGCAGTTGCCAGGCGATGTCGTTGTGCAGTACGTACAGGATGCCCGGCAGGAACAGCCCGTCCGGCACCGGCCGCGACCAAGAGCCTGCTCGGGCCAGGACGACAGCCACGGCGCGGTCGGCGCCCACGGATCATCGTCCGCCATCGACGGCCGGGGTGTTCACACCATCCCGAACGGTCGAATCGTCACACCGAACAGGGCCCAACAGGGCCGAACAGGGCCGAACAGGGCCGTTCAACAAGAGATCGTCTTACGACCTCAAAAGGGGACGGCACGACCGGTGCATACATGTCCGGCCAGGCCCAAGGTCTGGAACAGACGGCGAGTTGCTGGTGGCTCTCGGCAAGGTGGCGCGCGAAGGCCGTGAGTCTTGCCCGGAGGAGGGGAATAGTTGTATTCGAGCGGCGGATCGGACCCGCCGCGGCGCGGTCGGTACGAGACATGCCAGGGGGCGGACATGGCAATGCCGAAGGGTTCCAACGTTCCGGTGCCGACGACCGGACTCCGTGTCGAATTAGGCTGGCGTTCCGGGCCGGATGTCCCGGACGCGGACGCCTCGGCGCTGCTGCTGGTCGCCGGAAAGGTGCGCGGCGACGGGGACTTCGTCTTCTACAACCAGCCGGCGCACTCCTCGGGCGCGGTGCGGCACGAAGGCAAACGGAACTACGGCGGCCAGGTGACCGACACCCTCGCCGTCGACCTCACGCGTGTGGAACCGGCTATCGAGTCGGTCGTCCTGGCCGCATCCGCCGACGGCGGCACCTTCGGCCAGGTACCGGGTCTCCATATCCGGGTACTCGACGGCAGTACGGAAATCACCCGCTTCGACAGCACCGACGCGACCGTCGAAACTGCCTTTGTCCTCGGTGAGTTCTACCGCCGCCAGGGAGCCTGGAAGTTCCGCGCCGTCGGCCAGGGCTACAGCAGCGGCCTGGAAGGACTCGCCACGGACTACGGGATCACGGTCGACGAGCCGCAGCGTGCATCCCAGCGCTCCCCCGCGGCCCCGGCCGCGCCCCAGCGGCCTTCCGTGGCCCCGTCCGTCACCGTACAGCCGCGGGTCACTCCGCCCGCGCCGCCCACCACCACTCCGGTGCGCCCCACCAAGGTCACGCTCACGAAGGAGGCCCCTTCGGTCTCGCTCACCAAGCAGGGCGGCACCTCAGGCGTCATGCACGTCAACCTCAACTGGCAGATGCGTAGGCAATTCGCGGGCGGGGGTGGCAAACGCGGTCGGGCTGCGGCGATGCCCGCAGACCTCGACCTCGATCTGTGCGCGCTGTACGAACTCACCGACGGCTCCAAGGGATGCGTCCAGGCCCTGGGCAACAACTTCGGGGCCTTGCACCAGCCCCCGTACATCCATCTCGACGGCGACGACCGCACCGGAGCCGTGGACACCGGCGAGAACCTCACCATCAACCTCGACCACAAGCGGGAGTTCCGCCGCATCCTCATCTTCGTGAGCATCTACGAAGGCGCGAGTTCCTTCACCGATCTGCACGCCACGGTGACGCTTCAGCCGCAGCACGGCGCGCCGATCGACTTCTCGCTCGACGAGTGCACGGTCCAGTCCCCCGTGTGCGCGCTCGCTCTCATCACCAACACACGCTCGGAGCTGATCGTCCAGCGCGAGGCCCGCTACCTGGTTCCCAACGGCGGCCCGAGAGGGGGGCAGGCCGTCGACCTGGCCTATGGGTGGGGTCTGAAGTGGACAACTGCCCGAAAGTGACAGGCTCTCACCGCAGCCCGGGAGGCGGCTTCCGGCGAGGCGCCGGAACGGGCGTGCGCAAGCCTTCGGTGGTGGAAGTCGGCGGCGACGCCTCCGGCCGGCGGCGGCACCCCGCCGGCATCGCACCCGCCCCGGCCTCTCCCCCACCGACCTCCTCCGTCTGACATCGCCGCCGCACAGACGCGGCACGGGCCCAGCGGCCCGGTCCACGCGCAACACTTAACGGAGCGCTCCCTCTTGGGGGCCGCGCCACGGTGTACCTGGGAGCCGTTGTCGCTACTGGCTGACGGTTGCGGACGGTGGGGTCCAGCGGCTCTTGGGCGGGATGGTGCTGCTGACTCCGAAGTCCTTCTTGAGGTGTTCGGGAATGGCGTAGTGCATGACGCGGCCGCGGGTCAGGGAGGACAGTTCGAAGGCGCTGGTCAGGTGGCCCAGCCGGTCCAGGGCCCAGCCCGCCAGGGGTGAGCGGTCCTCAATGGTTTCCAGCAGCCCCAGCAGGGTGGGGGCGGCCTTGACGACGGTGTCCCAGGTGGTGCGGGGGACTTGCAGCCAGTCGGCGCAGGTGTCTCCGATCAGGTAGCGGATGAGTGCCGAGACGATCGGGTCGAAGAAGGTGCCGGGCACGACTTCTTCGTAGAGGTCGATGAGCTGGCGGGTGAGCTGGGCGCCTTCCTCGCTGGGGCCCATGTGGCGAGTCATGTACAGATCGGAGAACTCACGGGCCGCCTGCAGGTTCTGGGGAACATGACCCTGGTCGATGCCGAGAATGGCACCGACCACCCGCCAGGCGTAGTAGTAGGCCTCGGCGCCTTCGTTGCTCATGTGGATGCCAAGACGGTGCAGGGCGTCGAGGACCTGGATGGAGAACATCATCTGCCCGCCGATCATGTCCTCCTGACAGATCGGCGTACCCAGGGCGGCGGTGTCCCAGCGGTCCTCCCGCTTGAGGTGGTGGCGGATGGAGGCGTGCAGCAACCGTACTTTCTGCGCTGCGGGGATAAAGCGGCTGCCGGCTTCGAACGCGCCGGGCTGCATGAGGTAGACGGTGAACTGGCCCGTCTCAGCCATGCGCTTGGAGGGGTACTTCAGCGAATGGGTGGACGACAGCAGCTTGGCCACGTGGGGCAGGACGTAGCAGGCGGGCATCGAGGCGAACGAGAGTGCGGTGGAGATGTGCACGTTGTTGTCGATGAAGAACAGCCGTGCCTTCTCCATTTCGCCCCAGTCGACCCAGGCCGGGGGCGTGCTGGTGGCGTTCAGGTACTCGCGGGCGACGTCGGGCAGTCCTTCGGGAAGGTCCTGTCCGGCGGTGGAGACGTAGCGCATGAGCGTGTTGAACTTGCCGACCTCTCCGCGCTCGAACAGCGTCGCCACGGTCGCGTCGGCGAGTTCGTCCCCTTCGGTGCGCAGGGCGTCCATGGACGCTTGGGTGTAGGTCATGGTGCTCCTCCGGTGGGGTGACGGTCAGTGCGTGCGAGTGGCTGAGACGGTCGCCAAGGCCGACAGGGCGCGGCGGGCCTCGGCCGTCAGATCGGCGTCGGCCAGGGCGTCGTGTGCTTCACGCAGCCGGATGGTGATCATGTTTTCGACGCGGGTGACGGCGCCGGTGCGGTGAGCGATCTCGCGGACCCGTTCCACCTGCTGCTCGCTGAGGTTCGCCTGCCCCAGCAGTCGGCGCAGCTCGCCGTGCTCCGCCTTGGTGGCGGAGGTGAGTGCGTGGGCCATCAGAGCAGTTGGCCGGTTCCCGGCCAGGTCATCGGCCGGATCCTTGCCGGTCTGTTCAGGATCACCGAACAGACCCAACAGGTCGTCGCGCAGTTGAAACGCCTCGCCCAGCGGTACGCCGTAGTCGCTGTAGGCCTGCAGCAGCCGCTCTGGGGCTCCGGCCAGCAGGCCGCCGATCTGCAAAGGGTGTTCGACGGTGTACTTCGCGGTCTTGTACCGGATCACCTTCACCGACGCGTCCGGGTCCGGCTCAGCTCCGGTGCGCAGGACCTCCAGGCACTCACCGGCCACGAGTTCGCGGGCCAGAACCGCCCACAGGGGCCGGGCCCTGCTCAGGAAAGCGCCGGGCAGGCCAGAGGCAGTGAACATCTGCCCGGCCATCGACATCAGCAGATCACCCACCAGCATGGCCAGGGCCCGGGCGCCGGCCTTCGGCCGTACATGATCGGTGAGAGCCTTGCGCAGGGTGATGTGCCCGGTGGGCCGGCCGTGCCGGGTGCGGCTGTGGTCGATCAGATCGTCGTGCACGACGGCGGCCGCATGGACCAGCTCGATCGCGGCGGCGGCGCCTACCATCGCTTCGCTGTCGGGCTGGCCGGCCCCGCGCCAGCCCCAGTAGCAAAACGCCGCCCTGAACCGCTTGCCCTGCCCGGTCGCGACATGAAGCTGCTCCGCGACCGGCGCCAGACAGGCATCGATGTCAACCAGTGCCTGTGCTTCCGCGGCAACGAATTCACTGAGAGCTCGGTCGATGCGCTGCTTCAGTAAGGCGTGCTCTGCCGGTTCACTCATGGCCGCTCTCCGCCTGGGTCCGAGCGGTGACGGTGCGGGCGAGGACCTCCATGTGCGCCGGCGCCACGGCCGCGTTCCGGTCCAGGAGCAAGCGGCCGCGCGCCTTGGTCTCCTCCTTGCCGTCCACCAGAAGGTCCCCGAGATCGGCGCGGCGCAGCAGGCCGCTGACGCCGCTTACCGCGCTGCTCAGCCCGCAGACCGCCAGATCGGTAAGGCCGGCCACCAGGGCCACCGCGTCCTCCGCCAGGCCCGGCTCGTGGCCGTCGTGGTGTGTCACAGCATGTCCCCCTGTGGCAATGCCCGCCCCGCTCCGGCCTGTCGGCACAGAGCAGCGCGTGGCGATATAGCGCGTGGCGATATTCGGCACGACGCAGTTAGAGTCTGGCCACCGAACACGACCCGGGCAGCGCTTATGCACCATCGAGTGATCTTCTTCGAAGATCACCACATGCGGTCCGACGCCTGTTATGGGACAAGAGCCTGGTCACGGCTGGCGTTTCGGGCGGCCTACGGAAGCCTGCCGAGTGACCGCGCCGGCGCAGGCGTTTCATTGGAGGTAGCTTCCCCAAGGAATGGGGTCACTTCTTCACCGGCACGTTTCGATGTGATCGAGACAAGCTTCACGCCGAGTTTCCAACTCCAATAGCGACGGCTCATACACGGTCACTGCGGTCACTGCGGTCACTGCGGCCGAAGCGGACCTGATGAACAACTGGAGTGAAGCGTCGAAGCAGCTGGTCAACTCTCTCGACAACGGGGCCACGATCAATTCCGGGGTCGACGACCTCAAACGCCGGAGGTGGACTTCGAGGCAAGAACGGTGACAGCACCGGTCGCGATCCTTGCCATGGAGATGTTCGGTACGCGGAATGGCCGAGACAAGCGATACGTCGGGTCTGAAGTTCTGGGAGGTGGTGAAACGGCCGGGGTGGAGTATGGTCTTCGCCGCCCACACCATGTTGGATCACACCGCATCGAGGATCAGCCCTTGACTCCGCATTCCCTGGCGTTCTACGTGGACGTCGTCACCACAGGCACCTTGCTCGGCGTGGGTCCCGCGGATTCTCCCGACCGCGTCACCAAGGTCCTCGGATCGGCCTTCGCTGAGGACACCTTCGGCGATCACAGCATGTGCCGTGACTACGGTTTGGCCGAGTTCTACTGGGACCGCGCTTCCGCCGACCACCCCTGGTCGGGCCACCACTTCACACTGCAGGTGCATCGGCTCGCGTACCGGGACCGCACCCTTGTCAGTGGCGCAATTCGCGCCCGGTACGGGCGGTTCACTCCCAGGCTTCGGTTCGAAAAGCTGCAACGTCTACTGATGCGGCGCGGCGTCCCCTTGTTGGAGATCGCGGCAATCCCCGTATTCGCCCCGCATTTCCGCACTTTCTGGCAGCCCGATTCCCACGTGGCCGTCTCCGCCATAGGAACCTACGGCGAGCACACCACGCCGGACAATCTGCGGGTAGGCGACGTGTACAGCGTCCATGCGCCGTTGACTGCCGAGGAAGTGGAGTGGCGGAGGGCACAGGTCGGGTAGCGCGGGGAAGGGGACGGGGGTTTGCCAATGTCGCCCAACTTCCTGAAACCCTGTCCCATTGCGGCACAGCTTGAGTCACAACAGCAGGACTGGCTTACGGAGAAGCGGAAGCCAGCCGGCCGAGCACTCCGACAGGTCTCCTACACGTCTGGCCTCACCGTCTCACCGGGCCATCGCCGCATCGCCACATCGCCGCATGACGAGTCTGGCCCTGCCGCTCACGCGACAGGGCCAGAGCCCAAGGCCTTCACCGACCTTCTAGGTTATGTCTCCGGAGTCGTCGTCGTTGTCGGCGTACCACCAGCTGGCGCACTGCTGATTGCCGTTTCGCCGCAGGCAGGCCCGCACTCCGTGGTGTGCTCCATCGATCCGTTCAGTTCGCACGAGACCGTCGCGGGGCGCGCTGGTCTCGCAGTAGTCGTAGGAGCCCGCCTGCGAGTTGTTCCACCAGTAGTGCTCGGCACTTCCCGTGGCGACTCTGTGGGTCCGGTGGATGGAGATGATGTCCCCGGCTCTCGCGCCGACCGTTTGGAAGAACGCGGCTCCGTTTCTCCGCTCGCTGTACAGCTTGATGGTCGCGCCGTGAAGTGTCACGGGATAGTGGGTTTTGATCTCGGCGGTCACCAGGATGTTGTTGTTCCTGTGGCAGGCGTTCGCGGCATGGGCGGTCGTAGGCGCAAGCAGCGGCATGGTTGCGGCCATGACAAACGCGCCCATGACAGCGGCGTAGGTTCTGGGTCTTTCCAACATGCGGTGGATCAAGGTTTCCCCTTCTTGCCTCGCCCCAGAGGGCATTGGTCACCACTCAGACGCACGGAGGCAGCGAACAGTTGTGACTGTTCCTCGCTCCCCCGGCCACCGGTACCCCCGGCAACGACGCTTCCGCCGACACGACGCCGTCGCACCGGCCAGTCTTCACGGTGCGCAGTCTGACGTTCGACGGCGACGGTGCGCATCCTTGGGCTTGTTCCCCGCCGCCAACTGCTCGGCCGCGAGCCGGTCCGCGTGGCTGTGCTGGAGAGAGTGCGGGAGCCGTCCGAGAAGCGGGCTCGCCCGCACGCTGTGATCCAGAGGCTTCACGAGCCCGGTTCGACTCAGGCGTCACGGACCTCACCACTCGAACGCCCCAGTGATCCAGCCCGGAGCCACCGGAGTGTCAGGGAAGGAATTGACCGCTCTGGCCGGCGCGCGCCGGGTCGTGGTTCTTGCGGCGGGTGAGCGGGTCGACGCGTGACCGGCTGAGACAAGCCGGAAGCCGGCTTCCGGACAGTCGGCTCCAGGGCGGCGGCGCCGTAGCCCACGGCACCGCCGCCCGGCCATCTCGTACGGGACGCCAGGGATCGCACGGCCACGCGCGGCCGACGCGATCTGACCGACGGTCAGGAGGACTGCGCGGTCTGGTACAGGTTCTGCGCGTCGGTGCCGAAGTACGGCCCGTACATCCGGTTCGGCAGGAAGTTGTACTTGAAGCTGTTCACCGAGGACAGCAGGCCGGTGCCCGTGGACTCGTTGAACTGGGTGAACCAGGGGCCGCCACTGGAGCCGCCGGTCATGTTGCAGTTCATACCGTGGTCGTTGGAGAGCAGGAAGTCACGGTTGGTGGTGCCGCTGCAGTAGATGAACTTCTCCCCGTCGTACGGGGAGGCGGCGGGGAACCCGAAGGCGTACATCGCCTGGTTGTAGCCGGTGTTGAAGGCCAGACCCTGCCCGCCGACGACGTCCGTCAACAGCCTCCCGTCCAGCGGGGCGACGACGGCCGCGCCGACGTCGTAGTTGATGTCCTCGCTCGCGGTCCACTGCGGCGTGGACAGCGTCTTCGTGGCACTCCACCTGCCGTACGGGGCCTGTCCGTCGTGGTAGCCGGGTACGAAGACCCAGTTGGCGTGCCAGGCGCCCTCCAGCTTCACGCAGTGCCCGGCGGTGACGACGGTGCTCTTGTTGGCGCTGGTGACCGCATTGCCGGAACATGAGGCCGTACGTCCCTGATAGGTGAAGAACACCCGTCCGGCCGTGGACACCACAGCCCCGCCACCGGTCCAGGGCCCACCGCTGTTGGGAAAGGCCAGCGCTTCTACATCGCTCAGGGCGCCCGGGAGGGTCGGGGCGATGGTCCTCTCCTTGCCCTTGGCGAGCGAGGGTGCCTTCACCTGGGCGCGGTCCACGGGCAGCAGATCCAGCGGAGCGGCCCGACGCATCCGCTCCGCGGTCCAGAACGAGGCGTGGTCCGGCGTGGCCGTGGCCGCCCCGGCAGGCGATGCGAACACGCCGGAGCCGAGCAATGCGGCGGCGCCGAGCAGGGCGGCGAGGACGGAGCGGGACTTGCGGAGGGGGCGGGACACGCGGCGTATGTCTCTCACGCGTACTCCTTCTGCGGTGGGGGGTGAGGACGAACTCGCGCAACGCAGAGTGCCAGCCCACCCTGAAATTCGACAGGTGCACGTCATGATGGGCGCGAAATCAACCCTTCCTGCACACGGCGGGTGCGCACCAGGGCGTCGGCCGACTCAGCGACCGTGTCGGGCCCGGCGACCCGGGCCCGGCTCAAGTTCCTCGGCTTGCGCACGAGCTGGCGCGGTTCGGCCGAGATCCTCTCCCGTCCTTGCCCAGGTCCAACACGGCGAACAGGTGACGGACCCCGTGCGGTCGCCTGTAGGTCGCCAGCCGCCGGGGAATGGGGCTCCCGGTGGGGACCCATGTGCCGTTTGCCGCGCTCGGCCCACTGCCGCCCGGGGTGGGGCTGGAGGTTGAGCGGGCCGAACCCGTCCAGGAAGAAGGCGACTTCGGGCTCGCCCATCTCGGGTATGACCTCGCCGTCGGCGATCGCGGAGACGTGCTCGACACGGGCCCTCTTGGCCGCACAGTCCGGGGCGCGGGAGGTCTTCCAGGTCTTCATGCGTTGAACGACGCGCCCTCCTCGCGGAGCAGGATGCGCAGGCCCTCGTGCAGACCGGCATCCGCGCGGCGCGGCGCGTCACGTCGGTCACGTCACGGGTAGAGGTTCTCGCGGCACTATGCGCCGGGGTCGCGGAGGCCGACTGCGTCGTGCCGCCAGAACGGCTCTGCGTAGACCAGTGTCCCTGTCATCCATGGCTCGTACTCCGGGAGCCTGAGGGCCTGGAACGCGCCATCCGGAATGCGCAGGGATGGTTTTCGGAAGCCCTGCCCGTCACCGGGCTCGAAGCCGAAGCGGGAGTAGTAGCCCGGATCGCCCTCCAGGAAGACCAGGGGGACGGCTCGCTCAGCGAGGGTCTTCAGCCCGTGTCGGACCAGGGCCGAGCCGATACCGCGCTTGTGATGCTCCGGCATGACGGCCAACGGACTGAGCACATGCACCTCGACCAGTCGCCGAGGGGCATCGAGCAGACTGCGGGTGAACATGATGTGCCCGACGATCTGCCCATCGAGCTCAGCGACCAGTGAGAGACCGTCCGCGGGCGTGATCGTGCCCCGCAGGGTATCGACCAGGTCGGCCACGACAAGGCCGTGGTCACCGAACGCCCGCAGGTGGATGTCCCGCACGGACTCTCTGTCGCTCGGAAGTTCTTCGCGAAGATCCATGACCTGAGGGTAAGGACCCGTCCCAGTCACTCGCACACGGTTTTGAAGCTCGAAGGATGCGCGGGGAGTGACACCGAGTCGCACAGCGCATACAGCGTCCGAACGGCGCGTCACATGACCACAGGGCAAAGGCTCTCTGATGCGGCACTGGTCGGGCCGTCCACCGGTGTGACCCCGGCGGCAGCTGATGGACGGCGTACGGTGACGCGCTCGGACTGGTGCCCCGGCGGGATGGCCGGATCGTACGGGCCCTGGGACCGGGTCCATGACCTGTTCCGGCGTCGGCAGTGTTATGGCACCCGGGCCCGGCTCGTCATCCGGCTCCAGGCCGAGGCGGACGCGAGGAGCGTGATCACCTGAGGAATGTGAACGTCGACTCGACCATCCGTCGGGCCCACCAGCGCGCAGCCGGGCCGCGAGAAGGTGGACCTTCGGAAGGAGCCGCCAGGCGGCACTTGCCGCGGCGAGGCCCGCGTACAGGGCGAGGCCGCCGGGGTTCGGGCGAGCAGGTCCATGCTGCGGCCGATGACGTAGGCCGGGCCCCGTCGAATCGGGACCCACCCGGGGAAGCGATGAGCCGAGCTCCGCAGGTGGCTCGAATGCCCTGCCGGATTCCGGTCCGGTTTCCTGATCCGGCTGGGAAACGGGCAGCATACGGGCACGCCCGGCAGGCCGGCGGGCAGCGGACCCTTCCGCCCGGAACCCTTCAACCGCATTGTCCAGGGTCTTCGACTTTCGGAAAACGGGCACATTCGGTCATGAAGTGCTCTACGAGGAACCTGGTCAGCAGCGCGGTCGCCTTGTAGAAATTGCCTCAGGAGCCCGAACGGGCAGGGTTTCCGGAACAGCCGACGCCGGCTGGCAGAGCATGCGGAGCCGTGAAACGGAGGTGTCGCCGTGGACGCCGCTGAGCGCAGACGTGGAATCCTCGAAACGGCACGCCGTACCGGATCCGTGGATGTCGGAAAGCTCGCCGCCGACCTCGGGGTCTCCAAGGAGACCGTGAGGCGCGATCTGACCGTGTTGGAGGAGCACGGGCTGGTCCGGCGCACCCATGGCGGCGCCCATCCCGTGGAGAGCGCGGGCTTCGAGACCACGCTCGCCTTCCGCACCACCATGCACGTCCCCGAGAAGTCCAGGATCGCGGCTGCGGCGGCCGGACTGCTCGGGGACGCCGAAACCATCTACATCGACGAGGGGTACACCCCGCAGCTCATCGCCGCCGCGCTTCCCCGCGACCGACCACTGACCGTGGTCACCTCCTCGCTGGCCACCGCAGGCGACCTGGCTGCCGCCGAGAACATCACCGTGCTGCTGCTCGGCGGCCGGGTGCGCGGCGGGACACTGGCCACGGTCGACCACTGGGCGACCACCATGCTGTCCGGCTTCGTCATCGACCTGGCGTACGTCGGCGCGAACGGCATCTCCCGCGAGTACGGACTCACCACCCCCGATCCCGCCGTCAGCGAAGTCAAGGCCCAGGTCATGCGGGTCGCCAGACGCCGGATATTTTCAGGCGTCCACACCAAGTTCGGCGCCGTGAGCTTCTGCCGATTCGCGAATGTCACGGATTTCGAGGCCGTCGTCACCGACACGGGACTGCCCTCCGCAGAGGCTCACCGTTACTCACTGCTGGGTCCCCAGGTCATCCAGGCCTGACCCGCACTCCATCCCCATCACCCACCCCCGCAAGGCCGGGGGCCTGGTTCCTCACGCCCTCGAACACCCCTGGAGTCAGTCATGCGCACAAGAAGAATCACCCAAGTCCTCGTCACGGCCACGGCCACGGGCTCGCTGCTGGTCGCCTGCAGCGGGGCGGGCGGCTCCTCGAGCTCCGGCGGTGACGGGGAGAGCATCAATGTGCTGATGGTCGGCAATCCGCAGATGGAGGACATCGCGGAACTGACGAAGAGCACGTTCACCAAGGACACCGGCATCAAGGTGAACTTCACGATCCTTCCCGAGAACGAGTTGCGGGACAAGGTCACCCAGGACATCGCCACCCAGGCCGGTCAGTACGACGTCGCCACCGTCGGCGCCTACGAGGTGCCCGTCTGGCACGAGAACGGCTGGCTGCACGAACTGGACTCCTACGCCGACAAGGATGCCGCCTTCGACAAGAGTGACCTGCTGAAGCCGATGGTGCAGTCGCTCTCCGGAGGGGACGGCAAGCTGTACGCCCTGCCGTTCTACGGCGAGTCCTCCTTCCTGATGTACAACAAGGAGGTCCTGGCGGAGAAGGGCGTCACCATGCCCGAGCGGCCTACCTGGCAACAGGTCGCCGACGCCGCCGCCGAGGTCGACGGCGCCCGCCCGGGGATGAAGGGGATCTGCCTACGCGGCCTGCCGGGCTGGGGCGAACTCGGTGCGCCGCTGACGACCATGGTCAACACCTTCGGCGGCACCTGGTTCACCAAGGACTGGAAGGCGCAGGTCAACAGCGCCAAGTTCAAGGAAGCGACGAACTTCTACGTCGACCTGGTGAAGAAGCACGGTGAGGCGGGCGCCCCGCAGGCCGGGTTCACCGAGTGTCTGAACGCCATGAGCCAGGGCAAGGTCGCGATGTGGTACGACGCGACCAGCGCGGCCGGGTCGCTGGAGGACCCCAAGTCCAGCAAGATCGCCGGCAAGGTCGGTTACGCCTACGCGCCGGTGGTGGAGACGAAGAGCAGCGGCTGGCTGTGGACGTGGGCGTGGGCCATGCCGAAGACCACGAAGAAGGCCGACGCGGCCTCGAAGTTCATGCTGTGGGCCTCCAGCAAGAAGTACGAGAAGCTCGTCGGCGAGAAGCTGGGCTGGGCGCGGGTCCCGGCAGGCAAGCGGGCCAGCACCTACGAGATCCCCGAGTACAAGAAGGACGCCGCGGCCTTCGGTGACATCACCCTGAAGTCCATCCAGGAGGCCGACCCCACCAACCCGGGCGTCCAGCCCAGGCCCACGGTGGGCGTCCAGTTCGTGGCCGTCCCGGAGTTCCAGGACCTCGGCACCAAGGTGACCCAGGAGATCTCCGCGGCCATCGCCGGCCAGACCAGCGTGGACAAGGCGCTGGACGAAGGCCAGAAGCTCGCCCAGGAAGTCGCCGAGCAGCAGCAGTGACCCGGATGTGCCCGGCCTGCCTCACCCGTCGGCCGGGCACCCGACCGCGACCCGGCCGTCACCGGCCAAGGGAACTCTCATGACCACGCTCATCGACAAATCCAGAACAGCACCACCTCCTGTGCGCCCACAGGCATCCACCGCCGTCAGCACATGGCGGCGGCGCATCCCGCTGCTGCCGGCGCTGGTCTTCACCGTCGTCGTCACGCAGCTGCCCTTCGTGGCCACGCTGATCATCTCCACCTTCCAGTGGAACATCCTCAAGCCGGGCGAGCGGCGCTTCACCGGTCTGTCCAACTACGGGATCGTCTTCACCGATGAACGCCTGCGCGCCGCGGTGCTCAACACCGTCGTACTCACCGCGTCGGTGGTCGTCATCAGCGTGCTTCTCGGCCTCGGTCTGGCACTGCTGCTCGACCGCAGGTTCCTCGGCCGGGGTCTGGCGCGCACCCTGCTCATCGCGCCCTTCCTCGTGATGCCGGTCGCGGCGGCGCTCTTGTGGAAGCATGCCGTCTACAACCCCGACTACGGCCTGCTCAACGGCACCCTCAACGCCGTCCACCAGTTCTTCGGCGCCGACCACGGCCCCACCATCGACTGGGTGTCGAACTTCCCCATGCCGGCCGTCGTGCTGTCCCTGGTGTGGCAGTGGACACCGTTCATGATGCTGATCCTCCTGGCGGGCCTGCAGGCGCAGCCCGGTGACGTTCTGGAGGCGGCCCGCGTCGACGGCGCCTCCGCCACGCAGACCTTCCGCCACATCACGCTGCCGCATCTGCGCCAGTACATCGAGCTGGGCGTCCTGCTCGGCACGATCTATGTCGTGCAGACCTTCGACGCCGTCTACACCATCACCCAGGGCGGCCCCGGCAAGCGGACGACCAACCTGCCCTACGAGATCTACCTGACCATGTTCCGCAAGTACGAGTACGGCGAAGCAGCGGCCGCCGGTGTCGTCGTCGTCCTCGGCTCCATCGTGATCGCGACCTTCGCGCTGCGCACCATCGCGTCGCTGTTCCGCGAGGAGGTGTCCCGATGACCACGCACGCGGCAACCCGCGCCCCCGGCGCGAGGCTGAAGAAGCTCCTGCGCCGACGCGACGACCACGGCGGTTCACCGCGCCTGTCGCCGCTGTGGACGTTCGTCGCCTGGCTGGCCACCCTGGCGTTCTTCGCGCCGGTGGCGTGGATGGTGCTCACCTCCTTCCACCAGGAGGCGGACGCGGCGACCAACCCTCCGACCCCCTTCGCCCCCGTCACCTTCGACCAGTACAAGCTGCTGTTCAGCCGGGACATCACCCCCTTCCTCCTCAACTCCGCCATGGCCAGTGTCATCTCGACGCTGCTCGTGCTCGCCCTGGCGGTACCGACGGCCTACGCGCTGTCCATCAAGCCGGTCGAGAAGTGGACCGACGTGATGTTCTTCTTCCTGTCCACCAAGTTCCTCCCGGCCATCGCCGCCCTGCTGCCGGTCTACCTGATCGTCAAAGAGGTCGGGATGCTCGACAACGTGTGGACGCTGATCGTCCTCTACACCGCCATGAACCTCCCGATCGCGGTGTGGATGATGCGTTCGTTCCTCGCCGAGGTCCCCAAGGAGATCCTGGAGGCCGCCGAGGTCGACGGCGCCGGCCTGATCACCGTGCTGTGGCGCGTTGTCGCGCCCGTCGCCATGCCCGGCCTCGCCGCCACCTCGCTGATCTGCTTCATCTTCAGCTGGAACGAGTTCCTTTTCGCCGTGAACCTCACCGCGACGCAGGCTTCGACCGCGCCGGTCTTCCTCGTCGGCTTCATCACCAACGAGGGCCTCTTCCTGGCCCGGCTCTGCGCCGCGGCAACGCTGGTCTCCCTGCCCGTCCTCATTGCCGGATTCGCCGCCCAGGACAAACTCGTCCGCGGCCTGTCTCTAGGAGCAGTCAAGTGAAAGCCGCTGTCGTCGAAGCTCCCGGAAAGGTCACCGTCACCACGGTGCCCGACCCCACGCCCGGGCCACGCGAGGTCGTGGTCGATGTGGCGGCCTGCGGACTGTGCGGGACCGATCTGCACATCCTGCAGGGCGAGTTCGCACCCACCCTGCCTGTCGTGCCGGGCCACGAGTTCGCCGGAGAGGTCGCGGGCCTCGGCAGCGAGGTCACCGAACTCAAGATCGGCGACCGGGTGGCCGTGGACCCCTCGCTGTACTGCAACGAGTGCCGCTACTGCCGAGTGGGACGCAACAACCTCTGCGACCGGTGGCAAGCGATCGGCGTGACCCGGGCCGGTGGCGCCGCCGAGTACGCCGTGGCGCCCGTCGCCAACTGCGTACGGCTGCCCGACCACATGGACGTCCAGGACGCGGCCCTGATCGAGCCGCTGTCCTGCGCCGTGCGCGGCTACGACGTCCTGCGCAGCCGCCTCGCCTCCCGCGTGCTCGTCTACGGCAGCGGGACGATGGGCCTGATGATGCTGGAGCTGGCCAAGCGCACCGGCGCCTCCTCGGTCGACGTCGTGGACATCAACCCGGAGCGACTGGCGACGGCCGAGAAGCTGGGCTGTTCCCAGTCGGCGCTCTCGGCCGACGAGTTGGGGCGGCCGGGTGGCTGGGACGTGGTGATCGACGCGACCGGCAACGCAGCCGCCATCCAGGACGGCCTGGAGCGAGTCGCCAAGGCCGGCACGTTCCTGCAGTTCGGGGTCTCCGACTACGCTACAACGGCCACCATCTCCCCATACCGCATCTACAACCAGGAGATCACCATCACCGGCTCCATGGCGGTACTGCACAGCTTCGAGCGCGCGGCGGAACTGTTCGCCACCGGGGTGCTCGATCCTCAGGTCTTCATCAGCCACCGGATGCCGCTGGCGGAGTACCCGCACGCACTGGACCAGTTCGCCGCCGGTCAGGGCCGCAAGATCATCGTGCTGCCCTGACCGCTCGCCGGCACGACCGGCCTCCCTCTCAGCTTCGCTCTCCGTACCCGGGCCAACTGTGCGAACAGCGGTAGGGGCCCCGTCCACCGGGGTTCCTACCGCTGTTCGCACGTCCCGACGCTCGGCGGGCGGGAAGCAGGCGTAGCGATGCGCGTCGGCGGCGTCGGCGAGTGGGAACACCCGGTCGACGACCACGTCGAGGTCGCCTTCGGCTACGCGGCGGATGATGTCGGCGACGTAGGCACGCAGGCGAGGCGTGTGGATCATTGGGCTGAGGCTGAAGCCGCTCAGGGTGCAGTTGCCGAGGAGGAGCGTGGTCGCATCGACCATCGACGGCTTCCTGGCCGACGCCCCGAGGAAGACCACCGTGCCACCCTGGCGCGTAGCAAGGATCAACTGCTGCGTCATGGGCCCGCCAACGGGATCGAGGGCCAGGTCGACACCGATGCCGTCGGTGAGTGTAAGGACGCGTCGGCGCACGTCCTCGGTGAGATAGTCGATGCCGTCGTGGAGGCCGAGTCGGCGCAGTGCGTCACGTTGCTCGTGGCTCGAACCCGTCCCGATCACCCGCGCCCCGGCCTTCGCCGCGAGCTGCAGGCGCCGCGAGACCGACTCCTCCCGCCGCGCCCTGCACCAGCACCGTGCTGCCGGCGGTGAGACCGCCCTGCTCGAACAGCGCCTCGTAGGCGGTTCCGAACGCGACCGGCAGGCACGCCGCCGCTGCCGCGTCGGCGCCGTCGGGCAGGACCCGGCAATGGTCGGCCCGCACCGCCCGGAGTTCCGCATGTGAGCCGTGCTCTCCGAAGGCGCTCACGCGCTGGCCGACCCGGAGATCGGTCACCTGCTCTCGCCAACGGCCACCACGGTGCCCGCACTGCCGTAGCCGACTACGTGAGGGCTTCGCGGGAGTGGCATCATCAGCCTGGTCAGCAGGTCGCCGCCCTCGATGCTGATCGCCTCGACTTTGATCAACACCTCGTTGTCGCCGGGCACGGGGTCGGCGATCTCCTCGTAGCCGAGTTCGCCTGCGCCCTGGGAATCAGCGGACACCACACCCTCGGCCGACGCTGCGACCTGGGTGCCCGAGCGGTGTTTGGGCGCCACGCTGAGGGCTACTTGGCGTAGTAACAGCGAGGTCAGACCGTTAGGGAGTGATGAACGGTGGCACGCGAGCAGAAGGCCAAGGCGAAGAAGGAAGAGGTCAAGGGCAAGGCCAAGGAGGTGGCGGGCCGCGCCATGGGCAACGAGAAGATGGAGGCCGAAGGCCGCGGCGGCCAGGCGAAGGGTGATGCACGCCAGGCGAAGGAGAAGGCGAAGGACGTCTTCCGGCACTGACACACACCGAACCTTGGACGGGACCCCCGACGAGAGGCGGGGGTCCCGTCGGCTGTTCGCAGCCGTACGTCCGCTGCGTCACGGACGTCAGCACCCACGCCAGTACAACCCCAGGCCAGCACGCTCGAAGACGGTCATCCGCTGCGCGAACGAATGCGCTGGGGGAGAGCAGCCGGCACCCTTGACGTGCTCCCTGGCCTGAGGTCCAGGGATTCCGGCCTGGGTCGTCCGACCCTTCCGGGGGCTTCCTGCTTCACCGCGCAGTGCGGGCACGGGTGCCCGTCTTGCCCACGCTCCACAACGGAGTCCGGCGCCACGCAATCCCGTTGCGGGAGCACCAGCGTCTTCGATGGAATGCGTCCATGACGTATGACGGCTCTGCGGACCATCTGGAGCGGAATCGGCGCTTCTGGGATGACGAAGCCTCTGCGTGGCACGGGCCGCTCGCCCGTGATCACTGGGCCCAGGCGGAACCTACCTGGGGGCTGTGGGCCACCCCTGAGTCGCGAGTGTCGGTGCTTCCCGACGGCATCGACGGGATGCGAAGCATTGAGCTGGGCTGCGGCACTGCCTACGTTTCCGCCTGGCTGGCCAGAGCAGGGGCCCACCCGGTCGGGATCGACCTCTCGGAGAAGCAGCTCGCCACCGCCCGCGCGATGCAGGCGGAGTTCGGCATCGACTTCCCGCTGGTCCTGGGCAATGCGGAAGAGGTGCCCTACGAGGACAACACGTTCGGCCTGGCGATCAGCGAATACGGTGCCTCGTTGTGGTGCGACCCGTACCGGTGGATTCCGGAGGCGGCCCGGCTGCTCGTTCCCGGAGGTCGACTGGTGTTTGTGCGTTACTCACCGCTGTTCGCGCTGTGCCTGTCGTCCGCGGGGTCTGTGTCCACCACCCTGTCCCGTGAGCAATTCGGACTGGCTCGGCTGCACAGAGGAAATCACGTGCAGTTCGTGCTGCCGCATGGTGAGATGCTCCGCCTGTTGCGGTCCTGCGGATTCGTCGTCGAAGACCTGGTGGAGATCCAGGCGCCCCATCCCGCGCACCGGAACTACTCGGAAGTCTCCGCCGACTGGGCCCGGCGATGGCCCAGCGAGGAGATCTGGAAAGCCCGGCTGGCCGGCTGACGCCGTCGCAGGACTCGTACAGCGCCTGCTCGCCCCGCGCCCACCTCGGTGGCCCTCCCGAAAATCCTCAGGCGCCAGAGACACAGACATCGACTACGGGCAACCGAAGTGTTCTCGACCCGAGCGAGAGAGTGGTGCCACATCCCGTCACCGGGAAGCAGCCTCCACAGCGGCCCACATCCGTCGTCGCGACCGGCTTTTCCAGCCGGAATGGATGGCTCGCCACCAGACCCGCAACCCTTTCGAGGGCAGAGCGGGAAAAGCGGCCGGGGTGAGGGCCTCCCCCTCACCGGGACGATGCCTTGCGCCGTGCTTGTCAGCCGTTACCGCCAGGCGCATTGGTGGCTTCGGCCGAGCCTGCCTTGAAGCGGCCGGGAACCGCCCACTGCCGGCAGGAGCGTGGCCGTACCTCGGCGGCCTCCTGCCAGGACAGGGAGCATGCACATCCCTGCATGACTCACCCATCCGATCTCCAAGACGGGTAAAATCACCCTAAAGGGGCAATAAGTCCACCCCGGTGCGCGGTGTGCCGGCAGAGCGACTCGTTCGACGAGATGCGCGACTGCTTCGCATCGGCGCTCATGGGGTGATCATCCTGCTGGTCACACAACCGCACCGGTGAAGAGGCACGCAATGGATCAATGGCTGATCTGGTTGATCATCGCGGCTGTGCTGGCAGTGGCGGAGATCTTCACCCTCACTGCCGCTCTCGGAATGCTGAGTGCGGCCGCGTTGGTCACGGCGGGATTCGCGGCGGTCGGACTTCCACCACCTCTCCAGTTCCTGGTGTTCACCGTCGTCGCCGTAGCCGGGGTGGTGTTCCTGCGCCCCATTGCACTGCGACACCTGCGGCGCCCCCCAGCGGTGCGGTTCGGTATCGATGCGCTGGTCGGCAGGGTTGCCTATGCCGTCTCGGAAGTGACGGGTCTGGGTGGCAGGGTCCGCATCGACGGCGAGGAATGGACGGCGCGCGCCTACGACGAGACCCTGGTGATCCCTCCCGGAACGGCCGTCGACGTCATCGAGATCAGTGGCACCACCGCACTCGTCTACCCCCGGGGCTGAAACCATGGACGCGTTCCTCATCGCCGGCCTGATCATCGCGCTCATCGCGGTATTCACCGTGGTGCGGGCGGTCCGTATCGTGCCCCAAGCCCGCGCTCGCAACGTCGAACGGCTCGGTCGCTACCACCGGACACTGAATCCGGGCCTGAATCTGGTCATCCCTTACATCGACCGCGTCCATCCGGTGATCGACCTGCGGGAACAGGTCGTCTCGTTCAAGCCGCAACCGGTCATCACTGAGGACAATCTGGTTGTCGAGATCGACACGGTCCTGTACTTCCAGGTCACCGACCCACGAGCGGCGTTCTACGAGATCGCGAATTTCCTTCAGGCGGTCGAGCAGCTCACCGTCACGACGTTGCGCAATGTCGTGGGATCCATGGATCTGGAAAAGACGCTCACCTCACGTGACACCATTAACAGCCAGCTCCGCGGCGTGCTGGACGAGGCCACCGGTAAGTGGGGGCTACGGGTGAACCGGGTGGAGATCAAGGCCATCGACCCTCCGCAGTCCATCAAGGACGCGATGCAGAAGCAGATGCGAGCCGAGCGGGACAAGCGGGCCGCGATTCTCGGGGCCGAAGGCCAGCGTCAATCGCAGATTCTCACGGCTGAAGGCGACAAGCAGGCTGCCGTTCTCCGCGCGGAGGGCAACCGCAGCGCTGCGATTCTCCAGGCCGAGGGTCAATCCCGAGCCATCGACGAGGTGTTCCAGGCCGTGCACCGCAACGACCCCGATCCCAAGCTGCTGGCCTATCAGTATCTCCAGATGCTGCCCCAACTCGCGCAAGGCCAGGGCAGCACCTTCTGGGTGATCCCCAGCGAGGTCACCTCCGCGCTCCAAGGCGTTTCCCGCGCCTTCACCGAGTCGCTTCCCCAGTCACCGGCCACCCGCGAACAGCCCTCGGACGATACGGCCTCCAAGGCCGCCACCGACGCCGTGCAGGCCGCTGAAGCCGCGGCCGAGGCCGTCGCCGACGCCGCCAAGGCCGACGAGGTCACCTCGGCGGTCCTGGACCACCGCCTTGACGGTGGATGACACTCCCAGCACGCAGCCATGGCTCCACCGTCCGACGTGAGGGGACGCCACGAAGCCACGCGAACACAGCCAACGCCCCTGTCGCTGGAGGGCGCTCATGGGCACGGACTGGGCCGATCGTGTGATGCGGCGGGCCCCGCCGTTGTCATGGATGGGACCGTGCGTTGTGCCGGATGGCCGTCCGTTCACGGTGACGGTCATCTCCGCTCCGGCACCGGCGTCCGTGTCCGGGGCGGCCTGGTGCCGGGCGCGCGATCGAGGTGGTCATGAGCGGTTCCGAGGGAAGGGGCTGGGCTCCGGTGACAGGGTCCGGCCGCCAGCTGCTGCGTGAGCGACTGATCGAGGCGATCGATGTCATCCGCTCACAGGCGGTCGTGGCTGAGCAGGCGGCCCAGTCTTGCGACGTGGTGGGAGAGGGAGCCGCGACCGAGTCGGGTCACGTGGTAGCTGCCGTGCGGTGATCGCCGCAGGGTGGGGCGGACCGCATCCCACCGGGCCAGGACTCGGGAGCAGGACAGCGCCGACAGCGCGCGATCAGACGTAGAAGGCGATTCGTACCGGGACCGGCGGCATTCAGTCGCGAGAAGTGGAGCGCCGCAACCTGGCATCGCGGGACCCTCTCCGCCTGGCTGCCGACCGGTACGCATCTCCCCCGATCAGGCGGCCGCCCGCAGACGAACGCAGCACCGATCCGGCGATCGTCGGCCTGGTCTCCGACCGCACAGCCATGCGGTGATCACCCAACAGCCGAACCCGCCAGGACCGTACTGGCAACCTCAGTCGTGCACCGCACCGTATGTGGAGTGGTGTGTCCCGTCCCTGACCGTGGCGGAGGCGTCGGTGAGGCGCCGCCGTCCGTGACCGTGCGGAGGCGTCGGTGAGGTCGGCGCCGGTGGCGGCGTCCCGCCCGGAGTGGCTGGTGCCGTGCCAGTCCAGGCACATGGCGGTCGCGTCGTCCTGCGGGTGGCCGTCGTCGGCGTCGACGATCGCCGCGTGAGGGTGCGGGTGGCCTCGCGGGGATGCAGATCGCGGGTGCATCCGATCAGGTCGGACAGATCGACGCTGAGGAGGTTGCGCTCCGGCATGCCGTCGGTCAGCATGACCGACCGGTCGCCCGGCCGCAGGGCCGGCGACCGGACTCGGTAGGTGTGAGGGGCAGGGAAGCCGAACGGCGTATCGACCTTCGGCGTGATCTCCTGCAGCTGTCCGTTCCGCAAGCGCAGCGGCCAGGGGTGCCCGGCGTTGCGGCTGGGCAACGTGCCGGGCGACCGCCTCGCCACCGGACCGTGCATGCCCGCTCCAGGGGCCGGACGCGGCCGTGCCGGGAGCGGGCCGACAAGATCGGGGAGGAGGTGCCGTCCTAGGCGTCGTGGGTGAGAGCCCTGTGGCGGGCGGTGGAGCTTCCAGCCGTCCAGGTCCTCACGGTCCGGCCGCAGAGCGTCGTCCGTGTAGGGCATCGTCCGTGTAGGGCATCGTCCCTCTCGCGCGTCTCCCTATGGCGAGTACGGGGCGTCGCTGTGGTGCAGTTCGACCATGGCGGGCTCGTGGACCTCGTACACCGCGGTACGGGTGAGGGTGACGACGGCTGCCGGATCGTCCTCGCCACGTGTCAGGTGGACAACGGTCACCTGTCGCAGTCCCCCGGCGGACGGGATGTCGATGGAGACCACGGGTGTGCGGTCGCCGAGCTCGGCGACCGCCGCGGGAACGGCTGTGCCGTCGTCGTTGCGCCACGTCACCAGCGAGTAGAACCGCCCGGTGCCCCCGGTCGAGATCTTCAGCGCGCCCACCGCGTCCGGCGCGCTGTCCCCGGTGACGTCACCGATGGCGCACTGCGGCTGCAGTTCGATCACCACACCGTCGGCTCCCTCCCAGCGTCCTCCGCTGAGAGCGGCTTCCGAAACGCCGTACCCCTCCAGCCCTCCGCCTTCCAGGGACGCGCTCTGCAACTGCTCGCAGGTCAGGGCCTCGGCGCCCTCGGCTGCCGTGTCGCTGGGCTTCGGGGTCGGGGTCTTGGTGGGAGTGCCTGGCGTCTTCGCCGGACTGGCGGGTGTCTTCGCGGGTGTGGCGGTCGCGGGCTCGGATGCCTTGCCCGGTTTCCCGCTCCCGGCCGCCTCTCCCGGAGCCAGGTCCTTCGGCCCACAGGCCACGACCAGCCCCGCGATCAGCCCCGCGGCAACCATCTGGGACACCCGTCTCGCGCGTCTGCTCAATCGGTTCACTCGTCACTCCCCGTGCTCCATGGCCCCGCATCCCGCTGGGCACGGTCGGAGACGCGGGCAGGTGGTGCACGGTTGCACCGAGTTGTCCCCGTCCTGTAACTCCGGTCGCTCCCGGGCTGTGCGACATCCCGTGGGTTCGGACAGGTTTCTGTGAAGGCCCGGTCAGGGTGCGAGGGCTCCGTTGAGGGCGTCTGCGAGGAGCGTGCGCAGGGCTTCGTCGGTGACCGGTCGTGGATTGGCGTAGGGCTGAGCCTGTGCCTGGGCGGTGATCTCGTCGAAGTCGCGCTCGGTGACGCCCAGTTCGGCGAGGGAGCACGGGGCGCCGAGTTCGGCGGATGCTCGCGCGAGGTGCTTCGGTACGTCGTCCGTGGCCAGCGCGCGGCGCAGGGTCTGGTCGGCGGCCGGTGCCGCGAGGAGGTTGAAGGCGGCGACGAACGGGAGCAGGACGGTGTGGGTGGCGGCGTGGGGAAGTCGAAGGTGCCGCCCAGGATGTGAGACAGCTTGTGGTGGAGCGACATGGTCGTGGCCCCCAGGGGCGCCCCGCGCAGCCACGCTCCACGCAGCGCGTCGGTGCGGGCCCTCATGTCACCAGGGGCGGCGGCGACGACCGGCAGGGCCGCGACCAGCGAGCGCGTCCCTTCCTCGGCCATCAGGAACACGATCGGCGAGGCGTCCGGCGCGTACAGGGCTTCCACGGCATGGGCGATGGCGTTGAAAGCGCTGGTCACCGACATGCCGACGGGGAGGCCGAGGGTGAGCTCGGGGTCGTAGACCACGCTGCGGGGCAGGACGGCCCGGTCGCGGCCGGTGCGCTTGCGTCCGTCCTCGGTGAGTCCCCATACGGTGGTCATCTCCGAGCCGGCGTAGCTTGTCGGCACACTGAGCACGGGCAGGCCGGAGCTCAGGGCGATCGCCTTGCCCAGACCGATGGTGGAGCCGCCGCCGATGGCCAGGCAGCCGTCCGCGTCGGCATCGCGTGCGGCCGTACGGGTCCGCGATCCGCCCCGAGTTCCGGCAAGACGACCTGGCCTTCGACCCCCGCCACCCGGTCTTCGGCGGCCCGGCCTGCGCCGTCGAGGGGTGCGACCGACCGGCCCGCAGCAACCGCATGTGCTGGGGACACTCGGTGCGCTGGGCCCACGACGGCAGGCCCGACCTCGAGTCGTTCCTCGTGACCACGCCCGCAGGCTGGGTCGGGCACCGGCCCCTGGAGGCTTGCGCGGTCGAGGGCTGCCGCTACGGACTCCACAGCCATGGCATGTGTCAACGCCACTGGCGGCAGTGGAAGAGGTGCGGGAGCCCGCCGATGACGGCATGGCAGACCTCCACGGCGCCGCTGCCGGTTCCGTCACCGCTGCCCGAGGTCTGCCGGATCAGCTACTGCGCCCTGTGGGTGAGGGGAACCTCGGTGTTCTGCGCGGGACACGACGGCCGCTGGAAAGCGCGCGGACGCCCCGACATCGAGGACTTCACCGCCTCCTACGAGGAGAGCGGACCCGGCGGGGCCAAGCACATCGACCTGCACCGACTGTCCGTGCAGCTACGGCTGGAGATGCAGTACGCACTGCAGTGCCGCCATGACGAAGCCACCAAGAAGGTCAGGCCACCGCATGGGCCCAGCGCCTGGTCAACGCCCTCGCCGACGCCCAGGTCAGGTCTCTTCTCGACGAGCCGGAAGAGTTCTGGAAGACCTTCCGTGGTCCGACCGGCAACTGGGCCACGGGCTGGGGCACTTTCCTTCTCGGCGCCCGCCGACGCGCCGAGGAACTGGCCTACGGCCGCGGCTGGGAAGCGGAATACCCCCGCATCGCCTGGCGGCTGCGCAATCTCGGCATCGTCCACCCGCAAACGTCGACGATCACCTTCGAGAAGATCGCCCAGCCTTGGCTGCGGGATCTGGCCAAGCGCTGGGCACGCTGGAGACTGTCCGGCGGCATCAACGCCGGCACCGTACGCGCGGGAGTGCGCATGGTCGCTCGCTTCTCCGCCTTCCTTCCGGCAGAGGTGACCGGACTCGCCCACCACGCTGCACCTGGCGACGCCGCATCTGACGGAGCCGTTCATCTCGGCGTGATCGCGGCGTGAAGACGCCGGAGGGCAAGCGGCATTCGGAGCTGGAGCGGATGCGCCGGCCGCCGACGCGGACCACCGGCACCGCGATGAAGGCCGCGTTGCAGCGGGTCGAGGACATCGCCGCTTTCCAGCTGGGCTGCCTCAGGCTGGAGCAGGTTCCGCCGAACCGGCTGTCCGCGCTGGCCCGGTACGGGCTGGGCACCAAGGCGCCGAAGCTGGAGCGGACCCCGGAGCCCAAGCGCACGGCGATGCTCACCGCGGTGATGCGCCACCTGGAGGCGAAGGCGATCGACGACGCGCTGGACCTGTTCGAGATCCTGATGGCCACCCGGCTGATCAGCTCCGCGAGACGGTCCACCGGGTGTGAGTACTTGCCGTACAGAAAGTGCAAAAGGATCGCCACGCACTGGCCGGACATGCTCCGGGTCGCCGGATCACTCATCACCAACCAGGTCCGCGCCTACGACCTGCTCCGGATGTTCGGCCGCGAAGGCCACCCCACCCGGCTGGGCGCCGCGTTCGCCGAGTACGGACGCCTCGACAAGACGATGCACCTGCTCGCCCTGGTCGACCCGATGGACGACACCTACCGCCGCCTGATAAACCGGCAGCTCACCGTCCAGGAGTCCCGCCACCGTCTGGCCCGCGCGATCTGCCACGGCGGCCGGGGCCAGATCCGCCAGGCGTACCGCGAGGGCCAGGAGGACCAGCTCGCCGCCCTCGGCCTGGTCCTCAACGCCGTGGTCCTCTGGAACACCCGCTACCTGGACGCCGCCGTCGCACAGCTCCGCGCTGAGGGCCACGATCTCAAGGATGAAGACGTGGCCCGGCTCTCTCCGCTCAAGGACCAGCACATCAACTTTCTGGGCCGCTATCAGTTCAACATCGCGGCCAGCGGGCCACACAGTGGCCTGCGCCCACTGCGCGATCCGGACGCGACCGAAGACGCGGACGACGAGGAGTAAGACCAGAACGGGAGCACGGTCCCGCGCAGACACCCGCCAAATCCGCGTTCCTGGGCGATCGTTGAGCCGGTAAGTCCTGCACGAAGCGGGATGTTTCGGCGCTCAGTGCCCGCCGGTCACCGACGTAGATTGGACTTTCGGCAATGGTCGGAGGGCGCCCGATGTCCGTACCGTCACCTCCGTGGACAGCACAATGATCAACGGTGGGACTGCGACCGGAACCACTGTTCTACGGCGGGCACTTGATCCTGGGACCATTCTCGCGGCGGCTACCGCGGTGGCCGCCGGTCTGAGCGTGATGAACCTGTGGTGGGCCGTCCCGACTGCCGTCGCCGCGTTCCTGGCAGGACGACGTCCTGGACGGACGGGGTCGACAGCGCTCGCCCTGGTCGCGATTCTCGCGGCCGGCGTGGTGGCCCTGTCCGTCGTTCCTGCTTGGCTCCCCCTGGCCAGCCGCTTTGTGACAGTGGTGGTTGCCGCCATGATGCTGCCCTGGTTCGCGGGCCGGTTCTGGTGCCAGTATCGGCAGCTTGTCCGGGCCGGTTGGGAGCTTGCCGATCAGCTGCAACGCGAGCAGCAACTGATCGCTGATCAAGCCCGGCTGCGCGAGCGGGCACGTATCGCTCAGGACATGCATGACGTACTCGGCCATGACCTCAGCCTGATCGCCCTGTCGGCTGGCGCACTCAAACTCGCGCCGGACCTTGAAGAGCACCACCAAAAGGCCGCAGGGGACATCCGAGCCAGAGCCGCGGCCGCGGTGGAGCGTCTCGGCGAGGTGATCGGTGTCCTGCGTGAGGAGACCGACGCAACGCCCATGGACCCCACCAACTCCAGCCTCACGAGTCTGACCTCCGAGGCTTCCGCGGCCGGCCTCACAGTGGAGTTGCGCACCGGCGGCGAGGCGGACGACGTGCCGCCCGTGGTCAAACGTGCAGCTCACCGGGTCGTGCGGGAAGCTCTGACCAACGTTGCCAAGCACGCGTCCGGCGCGACCGTGACTGTCCACGTGACGCATACGGCAACAGAAACAAAGGTCGTCGTGGAGAACGGCCCGCCATCGTCTGCGGCCAACCAGCGGCCCCGGCCTCGGAGCGGAGGGCGTGGCCTTATCGGCCTCCAAGAACGTATGCGGTTGACCGGCGGTTCCTTCGACCACGGCCCGCGCGACGGAGGCTACGCAGTCGTCGCGCGTATCCCGCACACACCCTCGCCGCCGCTCGCACACTCAGCCTCCCGCGGTTACGAGCTGCCGCAGGAACATCGCCGCGCTCGGCGCCGGGTCGGCCGGGCTCTGGTCGCCGCGGTCATGGTGCCCCTCGTGACGGGAGCTTTGCTGAGCGGAGCCCTCATGGGCTGGGAGATGATGTCGGCGTCACAGTCGGTCCTGGACCCACGCGACTATGCCCGCCTACATGTAGGGCAAGATCGTTCCGAGGTGGAGCGTCTCCTGCCGGACCGGCAGACGAACTACCGACCGCTGACTGCCGAGCCGACGGGAGACGGCACAACGTGCGAGTACTACTCGATGACGGCCGACCGGTTCGACGACCGGTCCGGCGACGCCTATCAGCTCTGCTTCCGGAAGGGCACCCTGGTGTCCCTGGACACGATCACCCCGTGAGCGTTCGATGATCCGGGTGCTGATCGCCGACGACGAGCCGATGATCCGCGCAGGAGTACGCGCCGTTCTTGCCACGGATCCGGACATCGAAGTCGTCGCCGAGGCCGTCGACGGGCACGATGCCGTGGAACTGGTCCAGCGCCATCGTCCCGCGGTGGCGGTACTCGATATCCGCATGCCGGGAATCAACGGCATCGACGCCGCCGCGGAAATCCGCAACACAGTGCCGGCCACGAGCATCATCATGCTGACGACCTTCGGTGAGGACGACTACATCCTCAAGGCGCTCGGCGGTGGTGCAGCAGGCTTCCTGATCAAGTCGGGCGAGCCAGAGGAACTGATCACCGGAGTCCGTGCGGTGGCCGAAGGCGCCGCCTACCTGTCACCGAAGGTCGCGGCCCGGGTCATCGCGCACCTCGCTGCTACGGGCGCGGGCGCCCTGGCCGGTCGGCGCTCCGCCGCCCGCGACCAGGTCAACGCCCTCACCGCTCGGGAAAGAGAGGTATTGGCCTTTCTCGGAAGCGGCCTGTCCAACGGGCAGATCGCCCGGCGGCTCCATGTGGTGGAGGGAACGGTCAAAGCCCACGTGAGTTCCATCCTGGCGAGGCTGGGCGTCGACAACCGGGCCGCTGCCGCGGTGGTGGCCCACGAGGCCGGGATCATTCCGCCTCAACCTCCCCAGCCGTGATGCCGTCCCCTGGGCAAGGGGCATGAACGCGAGCAGCACCGCCGCCACGACAGCGCCGCCGAGCGTCGCGCCGGCGAGCACATCGTGCGGGTAGTGAACCCCCACCAGCACACGCAGCAGCGCGGCAGCCCCGGCCAGCGGCAGCGTGATCGCGGCGAGGCGGGGCCGCAGCACGGCGAGACCGACGGCCAGGCCGGCGGCCAGGGTGGCGTGGTTGCTCGGGAACGACCAGTCCCCCGCTCCGGGGCACTCCGCGACAGATTCGGCGCCTGCGCGTAACGCACGGCAAGGACGCTCCTCGTCCACGACGAGCTTCACCGCTTCGCTCACCGCATAGGCCGCGACGGTGCCGAGACCGGTCAGCACGGATCCGGCGACCTCCCGTGTGTCTTTGCGGCGGATTGCCGTCCACCACATCCAGACCAGCAGCATTCCGAGGATCACCAAAGTGCCCTCGGTAGCCGCTTCCAGGAGCGGGCCCAGCCACGACGGTGCATCCGCCACCGCCCCGGCCACCGACCGGTACGCGGATGCCGAAGCCCCACCCGTGACCTCGACAGCACCAGCTTCGCCCAGCCCACCGGGGGACAGCCAAGTGACAACTCCTGCTCCCACGCCCAGGACGGCCAACGCACCGAGCAGCCGACCGGCTCGGACTTTCATTCGCGGTTCTCGTTCCATGAGGCCCGAACGTAGAAGGGGGAACAGTTGGGAACCCGAGCCGAACGGCAACATCGGACCTTGACGATCGTCAGGATTGACAGCTCCGGGCACCTTCGTTCCGCGTCACCGGACACACCCCGACCTTCAACAAACCTTCGTTTTCTGAAGATCGCTCCACAGGCCCGCCCGAGGCCCGCCCGAACTCCACAGAGCCTTCAAAAAACCCTTCAAAAACCGAGGTCATTCAACAACCCAAGACCACCGTTTTCTGACATGATCCGGGGCCATGACCGCCCTCGAACCGGCCGACCGCCCGGACCTCCTCGTCGCCGAACCGCTCGTCCGCACCGAGATCAAGATCGGGTACGCGCGAGTCTCGACCAGCGGGCAGAAGCTGGAGCGGCAGCTCGACGCACTCAACGCCGCCGGGTGCCGGAAGATCTTCGCGGACAAGAAGTCCGGCAAGAACGCGCTCCGCCCCGAACTGAAGGCGTGCCACGCCTTCCTCGACCCCGGCGACACCCTCGTCGTCCCGAGCCTGGACCGCTACGGCCGCAGCCTCCAAGACCTCATCAACATGGTCGCCGAACTGCGCGAGCGCCGGATCGGCTTCACCTCGCTGCACGAGAACCTCGACACCACCACCCCCGGCGGCCGGCTCGTCTTCCACGTCTTCGCCGCGCTCGCCGAGTTCATCCGCGAACTCATCGTCATCGGCACCAACGAGGGCCTGGCCGCAGCCCGCGAACGCGGCCGCGTCGGCGGGCGCCCCAGCGTCGCCACCGAGGAAGTCATCCGCGCCGCCCGCGATCTGCTGCCCGACCCCGGCCGCTCAATCACCTCGATCGCCAAGCTCCTGGGCGTCTCGCCGGGCACCCTCTACAACCACATCCCGGACCTGCGTGAACTGCGCGCCGGGACCGTGCCGCAGCAGCTCGAAACGCCAACGAAGTAGGCCAACCCCAGCAAGATCAATCTCAGCGGCACTTCCTGTACGCCAACTACTCACACCCGGACAAACCCACCGTCGTGACCTACGACTCTCCGGACGGCAGCCGGATCCTCCAGCTCTTCCTGGTCAGCGAGGGCAGCCCCGCCGAGTCCATGGACCTGGTGGAGAACGAGAACTACGGCTTCGCCCGCCTCCCCGGCTATCGCGCCCTCGACCGCTCGGCCGCCGACGACGACAGCTACTCCGAGGTCGTCTACCGCTTCGACGGCGAAGGCGATCTGGGCCCCCGCCAGGTCATCGACCACCGCTTCCGCACGCCCGGCGACAAGATCTACGGAGTCCGCCTCAGCGCCCCCGAGTCCACCCCACTCGACGAACTCCGCGAACCGGTCACCACCGTGGTCACGTCCCTCTGCCCGACGGGGGCGACCTGCGTACGGGGTTGAGCACAGGCCGACGTCCAACGCGCGCCGACACATGGTGCCGGGCCCGAGCGAGCGGGGCCGTATGCCCTGACCTCGACCGGGGCCGAGGCGGGAGCGAGAGCCGGGGCCGAACCCCGAAGCCGCCGTCGGCGTCAGTGCCGGGCCTGAGCCGGGCCGCCTTCAGCTTGTTCTTTATGGTCTGACCTCGCAGGGCCGGGACAGGGCTTGACCTCAAGTGCGGTTCAGATTGGAGGCTTCTTC
>NZ_LRTR01000868.1 GCF_001550375.1 Streptomyces europaeiscabiei
CATGACGGTGCCCGGGGCGGCGATGCCGGGGGCCCCCGCCGGCAGCGGGGGCGCCGTCAGGGTGCTCCGCGCGGCGGGAGCGCTCATCCGCCCACCCGGGCCCACGCCGCCTGCAGCAGTTCGGGATCGGGGCCCTGCAGCAGCCCGGGACGGCCCGGCGCGTCCAGGACGACGAACCTGAGCCTTCCGCCGCGGACGGTGTCGTCCGCTCCGAGCGAGGCACGCAGCCGCTCCCAGGCATGGCGCGGGTAGGAGGTGGGCAGTCCCAGCGACTCAAGGACGGTGCGGTGGCGCAGCACGTGCGGTGCGCTCAGCCGTCCCGCCGCGTGGGCGAGTTCGGCGGCGTAGACCATGCCGATGGACACCGCGTGGCCGTGCCTGATGCGGTAGCCCTCCGCGTGCTCGACGGCGTGGCCCAGGGTGTGGCCGTAGTCGAGGAACTCCCGCGGGCCCTCGGCGAGCGGGTCGGTGCCCAGCAGGGCGCTCTTGGCCCGCACGGCGCCCTCGACCAGCTCCGCGGTGCGCCCGCCCGCGGGATCGGCCGCCGCCCGCGGGTCCGCCTCGATCAGGTCCAGGAGCGCGGGATCGGCGATCAGCCCCGCCTTGACCACCTCGGCGAGGCCGCCGACGTACTCGGGCAGCGGCAGCGTGGCGAGCAGGTCCAGGTCGCACACGACGCCGGCCGGCCGGTGCAGGGCGCCGACCAGGTTCTTGCCCTGGGGGACGTTGAGGGAGCCCCTGCCTGCGACCGAGGCACCGACCATGCCCAGCAGGGTGGAGGGCACCAGCACCAGGCGCAGCCCCTGCTGCCAGGTGGCGGCGAGGAAACCGGCGAGGTCGGTGGTGGCGCCGCCGCCGACGGCCACGACCGCGTCGCCGCGGGTGAAGCCCACTTCGGCGAGCCGGGACCACAGATACACCAGCACACCGGCGTCCTTGGCGGACTCGCCGGGCGGCACCACCAGCTCCAGCACCTGACGGCCGTGCCGTTCGAGGTCGCCGGCGATGCGCCGGGCGGCGGCGGCCAGCGCCGGCGGATGGATGAGCGCCACCCGTGTCGCGGTGTCGTCGAGCAGCGGCCCGACGTGCTCGTGCAGGCCGGTGCCGACGACGACGGGGTACGGTGCCCCGCCGGTCGCCTGCAGGGTCGTCGGGGCGGTGTCCGGATGCATGGAGAAAGTCACGGTCTGCCTCACTTGATCGCCAGGTGGCTCAGGTAGGTGCGGTGGTTGCGGGAGGTCTCCGCCACGCTGTCGCCGCCGAACTTCTCCAGCGCGGCGTCCGCGACGACCAGCGCGGTCACCGCCTGCGCGACCACGGCGGCGGCCGGTACCGCGCAGACGTCGGAACGCTGGTGGTGGGCCACGGCGCTGTCACCGGTGGCCACGTCCACGGTGGCCAGCGCCCTGGGCACGGTGGCGATGGGTTTCATGGCGGCGCGCACCCGCAGCGGCTCGCCCGTCGAGATACCGCCCTCGACGCCGCCGGAACGGGCGCTGGCCCGGCGCAGGCCGTCCTCGCCGGGCACGATCTCGTCGTGCGCGCGCGAGCCCGGGACACCGGCGAGCGCGAAGCCCTCACCGAGTTCGACGCCCTTGATGGCCGGGATGCCCATGAGGGCACCGGCCAGCCGCGCGTCCAGCCGGCGGTCCCAGTGCACATGCGATCCCAGGCCCGGCGGAAGCCCGAACACCAGGACCTCGACGATGCCGCCGAGCGTGTCCCCGGCCCGGTGCGCCCGGTCCACCTCGGCGACCATGGCGGCCGATGCCGCGGAGTCGAAGCAGCGCACGGGGTCGGCGTCGAGCCGGTCGGTGTCCTGCGGGCCGGGCAGTACCGGTGAGGGCGAGTGCCGGCCGCCGAGCGCCACGACATGGCTGACGAGTTCGACTCCGTAGGCCTGCCCCAGGAAGGCCTGGGCGAGGGCGCCCAGCGCCACGCGGGCGGCCGTCTCGCGGGCGCTGGCCCGCTCCAGCACCGGCCGGGCGTCGTCGAACCCGTACTTCTGCATACCGGCCAGATCGGCGTGGCCGGGACGGGGACGGGTGAGGGGGGCGCCGCGGGCCTGGCGGGCGAGGGCGTCGGCGCTCACCGGGTCGGCGGCCATCACCGTCTGCCACTTGGGCCATTCGGTGTTGCCCACGCGGACCGCGACCGGGCTGCCGAGGGTGCGGCCGTGGCGTACCCCGCCGACGAAGGCGACCTCGTCGCGTTCGAACTTCATACGGGCGCCGCGCCCGTGTCCCAGGCGTCGGCGGGCGAGTGCGTCGGCGACCTCGTCGGTGGAGGTCCGCACACCCGCGGGCAGTCCCTCGAGCACGGCGGTCAGGGCCGGCCCGTGCGACTCGCCGGCGGTGAGCCATCGCAGAGTTGGCAATGCACTTCCTTCGTTCTGGTACGCGGGCGGATGGGAGCGAGCGGGACGCGGGCCACGATGCGGACGCATGCGCGTCGCGCGGACGTACGCGCCGGGTGCGTCGCGCGGAGATACGGCTGTGCGTGTTGTGCGGGCTGTGCGTGTCGTGCGTGTTGTGGGTGTCGTGCGGTTCGGGGGAGGGGGCGGCCGGCGGCCCGTGCGGGCGTCATGCGACGGTGCGGGCGCCGACCGGTCCACGGCGTGCGGTGCGCGGCGGGCTCTGC
>NZ_LRTR01000087.1 GCF_001550375.1 Streptomyces europaeiscabiei
GCTGCGTGAGGACGGCCACCTCGTGGAGGTCCTCGACGGCGACGAGATCCGCGAGTTCCTCACCGCGGACCTGGGCTTCAGCCGCGCCGACCGCCACACCAACGTGCAGCGCATCGGCTTCCTCGCCGACCTGCTCGCCCGTAACGGCGTCCATGCGCTCGTGCCGGTCATCGCGCCGTACGCCGACAGCCGCGAGGCGGTCCGCAAGCGTCACGCGGCGAGCGGTGCCGCGTACGTCGAGGTGCATGTGGCTACGCCGGTCGAGGTGTGCTCCGAACGCGATGTGAAGGGTCTGTACGCCAAGCAGGCGGCCGGGGAGATCTCCGGGCTGACCGGTGTCGACGACCCCTACGAGGCCCCCGAGACCCCGGATCTGCGCATCGAGTCGCAGGACCAGACGGTCCAGGAGTCCGCGGCGCTGGTCCACGAGCTGCTCACCGAGAGGGGTCTGGCATGACGACGACCGTCGCGGCCGTCCCCGGGGAGACCGGCACCCCGTACACGCTGTCCCACCTGGACGCGCTGGAGTCCGAGGCCGTCCACATCTTCCGTGAGGTGGCGGGTGAGTTCGAGCGGCCGGTGATCCTGTTCTCCGGCGGCAAGGACTCCATCGTCATGCTGCACCTGGCACTGAAGGCCTTCGCCCCGGCGGCCGTCCCCTTCACGCTGCTGCACGTCGACACCGGACACAACTTCCCCGAGGTCCTGGAGTACCGCGACCGCACGGTCGCCGAGCACGGACTGCGACTGCACGTCGCCTCCGTACAGGACTACATCGACCGGGGAGTGCTGAAGGAACGCCCCGACGGCACCCGTAATCCGCTCCAGACCGTGCCGCTGACGGAGAAGATCCAGGCGGAGAAGTTCGACGCCGTCTTCGGCGGCGGACGACGCGACGAGGAGAAGGCACGCGCCAAGGAGCGGGTCTTCTCGCTGCGGGACGAGTTCTCCCAGTGGGACCCACGCCGCCAGCGGCCCGAGCTGTGGAACCTGTACAACGGCCGCCACGCGCCCGGCGAGCACGTCCGCGTGTTCCCGCTGTCCAACTGGACCGAGCTGGACGTCTGGCAGTACATCGCCCGCGAGGGCATCGAACTCCCCCAGATCTACTTCGCGCACGAGCGTGAGGTGTTCCAGCGGGCCGGGATGTGGCTGACCGCCGGCGAGTGGGGCGGCCCCAAGGACGGCGAGACCATCGAGAAGCGGCAGGTGCGGTACCGGACCGTGGGTGACATGTCCTGCACGGGTGCGGTGGACTCGGACGCGGTGACATTGGAGCAGGTCATCGCCGAGATCGCGGCCTCCCGGCTGACCGAGCGGGGTGCGACGCGCGCGGACGACAGGATGTCCGAGGCCGCGATGGAGGACCGTAAGCGCGAGGGGTACTTCTAGGCATGAGTACGACCATGAGTACGCCCATGAGCACGACCAAGCACACGATCACGGCCGAGAAGCCCTCGGCCACCGTCGACACACTGCGCTTCGCGACCGCCGGATCGGTCGACGACGGCAAGTCCACGCTCGTCGGGCGGCTGCTGCACGACTCCAAGTCGGTTCTGACGGACCAGTTGGAGGCGGTGGAGCGGGTGTCCGCGAGCCGTGGGCAGGGGGCACCGGACCTGGCACTGCTGACCGACGGGTTGCGGGCCGAGCGGGAACAGGGCATCACCATCGACGTGGCGTACCGCTACTTCGCCACGGCACGCCGCCGGTTCATCCTCGCCGACACCCCCGGCCATGTGCAGTACACCCGCAACATGGTGACCGGCGCGTCCACCGCCGAGCTGGCGATCGTCCTCGTCGACGCGCGCAACGGGGTGGTCGAGCAGACGCTGCGGCACACGGCCGTGGCGGCGCTGCTGCGCGTCCCGCACGTGGTGCTGGCCGTCAACAAGATGGACCTCGTCGGGTACGAGGAGGAGGAGTTCCGCCGGATCGTCGAGGACTTCACGCGGCACGCCGACGACCTGGGGCTGCCCGCCTTCACCTCGATCCCGGTCTCGGCGCTGGTCGGTGACAACGTCGTCGAGCGGTCCGGACACATGGACTGGTACCGCGGTCCGGCGCTCCTCGAATTCCTGGAGACCGTTCCGGTGGGCGTGCAGGCGGCGGACGCTCCGGCGCGCTTCCCCGTGCAGTACGTGATCCGGCACGACGAAGTCCGGTACTACGCCGGGCAGTTGGTGTCGGGCGCCCTGCGGGTGGGTGACCGGGTGACCGTCCATCCCTCCGGTGGGACGTCCGAGATCACGGGGATCGACGTGCTGGGCGAGGCGACACGTGCCGCGCACGCGCCGCAGTCGATCAGCCTGCGGCTGGCGGACCAGCGGGACGTCTCCCGTGGCGACATGATCACGACGGGCGGGGCGGACGCGCCGACACTGACGCGGGACGTCCGTGCGGCCGTCTGTCACCTGGCGGAACGGCCGCTCCGGGTGGGCGACCGCGTACTGCTCCGGCACACCACCCGCACCGTCAAGGCCATCGTCAAGGACCTCGGCGGCCACCCCGAACTGACCACGAACGACCTGGGCCGGATCGCCCTGCGCACGGCCGAGCCACTGGCCCTGGACGACTACACGGCCGTTCGTCGGACGGGGGCGTTCATCCTGGTCGACCCGGCGGACGGGGCGACTCTGACGGCGGGGATGGTGGACCTGTCCTAGCACCGACGCCGACGCCCGCCGCCATGGCTGCGGGCAATCGTGCCGCCCCAGCCGCACGATTGCCCGCAGTTGAGTAGGACAAGCCGGGCGGCATGCCCGCGGCTAGGACAGGCTCAGTCGGGGTTTCGGGGCGTCCGTACGGCCCGTGTTGGGGCGGCGGCTGCCTGCTCGGTAGGGAGCGGGCCAGCTGACGCCTGGGCCCGAGTAGCCCTGTTCGGCCGCCGCGTGGAGGGTCCAGTGGGGGTCGTAGAGGTGGGGGCGGCCGAGGGCGCACAGGTCCGCGCGGCCCGCCAGGATGAGGGAGTTGACGTCGTCCCAGGAGGAGATGGCGCCGACGGCGATCACCGGCACCCCCGCCTCGTGCCGGATCCGGTCCGCGAACGGCGTCTGGTAGGAGCGCCCGTACGCGGGGTGTTCGTCGGCGACGACCTGCCCGGTCGAGACG
>NZ_LRTR01000869.1 GCF_001550375.1 Streptomyces europaeiscabiei
GCGCGCCGCCCACACCCCCGTGCCCGCCGCGAGCGCCGCCAGCAGCGGCACGCACAGCGCGGCCCACAACCACGACGGCCGCAGCACCCCGCCCGAGGCGTACAACGTGACCGCCGCGCCGACGGTCGCGTATCCGATGACGAGCCCGGCCCACGTCGTACGGGCGCTCGTACCGGAACCGTCGCCCGCATGGTCGCGGGCCGATCGGTGCAGCAGGACCACCGGCAGGGCGAGCAGAAGGAGTGGGACGAGGCCGACCGGGGCGGCGTCGCCGGAGAGCGTGTCGGTGCGGACGAGTTCCACGCCGTGGGAGAGCAGCCACAGCGCCGCCGCCACGTGCAACGCCCCGTCGGGCCCACTGTCCGGGTACGGCGAACTGATCCACAGCACCGTCACGAGGGCGACGAACGCCCCGAGTCCGAGCCCCGCCGCCAGCGCCCCGCCCAGTACGCCGGCGACGAGCTTGGGAGACCTCCGCCGCACCCGCCTGAGCAGCGGCGACCGCGGCGACGAGGAGAAGGACGGCATGGGCGGCAGGGGCCTCATGGACGCCCCGGGTGCCGTGGGGGATGCCGACCGGCCGTGGTCGGCGGGGTGGTGGCCCGGCCCCGCGGTCGGGTCGTTCGGGTCGGTCGCGTGTGTCACGTCGGCCATGCTCCCAACGACACGCGCTTTACCGGCGTAACGAAGGATTCATGCACGTGTCGCCCAATATGTGCTTATGTGCTTTTTCGTACGAAGGTTGGTCCAACGGAGGTCGCTGCTGCGAGAGGCGATCCGGTGACCGGGACTGGAGACGGGGCCGGGGCCGGGGCCGGGGCCGGGGCCGGGGCAGAGACTGGACACGGGGCCGGGGCCGGAGTCAAGACGTCCGGCGAGCTGCCCGTCCGGAGCGGGACCGAGTCGTATCAGCAACCGCTCGGCGAGGGCGACGACACCGCCGCCGCCGATCCGGATACGACCCCACCACCCCTGACACCCGGCCAGGCCTTCGACGCCCTCTACGCGTACTGCGCCCCCTCCCTCGTACAACAGACCTATCTGCTCACCGGGCGGCGCCACCTCGCGCGCGAGGCGGTGGAGCGCGCCTTCCAGCTCGCCTGGCACCGCTGGCCGGAGGTGGCCGTCGACCGCGACCCGGCGGGCTGGGTGCGGGCGGCGGCCCACGAGTACGCCCTCTCCCCCTGGCACCGACTGCGCCCCGTCCCCCGCCGGCACCACGAACCGCCGCCGGCCGACCCCACCGGCCGCGCCCTGCTGACCGCGCTGCTCGAACTGCCGCCCCCGTACCGCCGCACTCTGGTCCTCTACGACGGCGTCGGCCTCGACCTGCCCGACACGGCCGCCGAGACGGAGTCCAGCACACCCGCCGCGGCCGGCCGGCTGCTCCACGCCCGCGCGACCGTCACGAAGCGCCTCCCGGAGCCGGTCTCGGCCGACGACCTCAGCCGTCTCCTGGCCGCGCTCCCTTCGGACATCCGCCCGGGCCCCACCAGACCGCTCGCCCTCCGCGAGCGAGCCGACCTGCGCGCCCGCCGCTGGATCCACGCCGCCATCGCCTTCACCACCCTCCTCCTCACCACCACCGCCCTCACCCTCCACACCGCCCCCGACCACTACGAACCGCCGGTCCCCCCCGGCGCCCCGATCCACGGCATCCCCCCGAGAGCGGCCCCCGGCCCCCTCTCCCAACCCCAGCAGAAACTCCGCGCCAAGCTGAGAGCAGAAACGGCCGCCGGTCCGGAACGCCTGCACCCGGAGGCCCACTGAGCCTCACATCCGCCGCGCCCCGGCTGCGGGCGGTCGGGCCGCCGCGGCAGGACGGGTGGGCGCGGGCGGCGCCCTGCGAGCACCGGTGAGATC
>NZ_LRTR01000870.1 GCF_001550375.1 Streptomyces europaeiscabiei
GTCGCCACCAGCCTCTCCTGGGGCCTGTGGCAGCAGGCCGGCATCGGCATGACCGCCCACCTCGGCGACGCCGAACTCGCCGGAATCCGCCGGCAGGGCATCGGTTCGCTGTCGGAGGCGGAGGGCATGCGACTGCTCCACGCCGCGCTCACCCAGCCGTATGCGCATCTCGCCCCGGTGAAGCTGGAGTTGGCGGAGTTGCAGCGGGCCGCGGACCGGGGCGGCGAGGTTGCGCCGAGGTTCCGGGGGCTGGTGCGGCCGCGGCTGCGGCAGGCGGGCCGGGCCGCGGCGCGGCCGTCGGCACTGCGGGACCGTCTGGCCGCCCTGTCCGACGTAGAGCGGCGCAGGGATCTGACGCGACTGGTGTGCGACGAGGCGGCGATCGTCCTCGGTGTCTCCGACGCGGCGGGTCTCGGTCCGGACCAGGTCCTGAAGGACCTGGGCATCGACTCGGTGATGGCGGTCGAACTGCGCCGTCGCCTGTCGGCCGAGACGGACACCGCCCTGCCCGCGACTCTCGCCTTCGACTACCCCACCCCCACCGCCATCGCCGGGCTCCTCCTCGACAAGCTCGACCTGACGAACGTCCCCCAGCGGACGGCCGTCTCGCGTCGCACCCGCCGCGCCGGAGCGGACGAGCCGATCGCGGTGGTGTCGATGGCCTGCCGCCTGCCCGGCGGTATCGGCACCCCCGAGGACTACTGGCAGCTGCTGGTC
>NZ_LRTR01000871.1 GCF_001550375.1 Streptomyces europaeiscabiei
CCCGCAGCCAGCCGATCCCGACCACCGTGTGGTTGAACCAGTGCTCGATGTCGATGAACAGGGCCTTCTCGACCGCGAGGATCTCGCGGGCGTGCTCCTCGGCGACGGCCCGGCTGCCGGCCGCCTCCAGCCGGGTGCGCTGGTAGGCGGCGTAGGTGACGCGGATCAGCAGCAGTTCGAGCAGCAGGTTCGGGCGGCTGGCGGCCCGGCGCAGCAGCGGCGCCCAGCTGAGGCGGGTCTGCGCCTTCGGGGCGTACTCGGTGGGAAGCGGGGTCCGGTAGTACTCCGAGGCGCGGGTCAAAAACGGCACCACGAGGGCCGAGGCGAGCGCGGCCAGCAGGACGACGTTGTCACGCAGCGGGTACAGGACGCCGACGTTCGGCACCATCATCTTCGCGGGCAGCGTCATCACCAGGACGACGGCGACCGGCCACACATAGCGCGAGGACGCCTTCTTGCCGACCCGGCCGACCACCGCGAGCAGCACCCACAGCAGCTGGTGCTTCCAGGACGTGGGCGAGACGGCGACCACGACGCAGCCGGTGATCGCGACGGCGAGCAGCAGTTGTCCGTCGCGCGCGTAGCGGATGGCGCGGCGCATGCCGAGCACGGCGACGGCGGCGGCCAGCGTGAAGAAGACCGTGATCTCCAGGGGGCCTTGGAGGCCGAGTCGCAGCAGCGCGCCGTGCAGGGACTGGTTGGCGAGGTCGTCCGCCCGGCCGCCGAGGCCCGCGCCCGCCAGATGGCGCACCCAGTAGGCGTACGAGTCGTGCGGCATCACCGCCCAGGCGAGCGCGGTGGCGGTGGCGAAGGTGATCCCGGTGCTCGCGGCGGCCCGGCGGCGGCCGGTGAACCACAGCAGCGGCACGAACAGCAGCACGGTCGGCTGGAAG
>NZ_LRTR01000872.1 GCF_001550375.1 Streptomyces europaeiscabiei
GGGCGCCGCCCAGGGCCTCACCGCCGCCCAGGTGCGCGGCCGCACCCAGCCGGAGCCCCTGGAGGAGCCCCAGGGGTGGCCCGCGGCGGGGGCGGTGTACAACCAGGTGGGATGAGCCCGGACCCTCCCTGACGGACCCCATGGGGCGACGCCTCCGACAAGCCCCGCACGGGCCGCTGTCGGGGGCGTCGCCTTGTCGGCGGGGGCGGCGTCCGTTCCGGGCTCCCGCGCCGGAGTGAACGACAGGCGCGCCCATTCCGTACTTCCTTTCGTGGGTCGGGCATCTCGGTCACACCCGTCACGCCCGTCATGCCCGTCGCACCCGTCGTGCCCGTCACGTCCGTCACGCCGTCGGAATCAAAACGCAACACCTGCGGCCCCGTACGCACCGGTGGGCGCCATACGATCAAGCCCAATCTCTACTCCTGTACTCACACGTCTCAGGTTCGGCTGGAAGCTGGAAGTGGGTGGACCGTGCGCCACAACGCCCGGACGATCGTGGCGGCCGCGGCCGCGCTGGGACTCGCCGCCGGGCTGTCCGGCTGCGGCGGCAGCGCGGACGCCGAGTCGGGAACGGTCTCCCTGACGGTCGTCGCGACCAACTACGGCGACAACGTCCACAAGAACTCCGAGGGTTACTGGGACCGGGTCGCCCTGGCGTTCGGCGCCGAGCACCCGGGCATCGACGTGGACGTGAAGGTCTACGACCCGGACGAGGTCGACGAGAAGGTCGCCGCGCTGGTCGAGCGGGGCGAGGCACCCGACATCGTGCAGACGGACAGCTACTCCGAGTACGCCGCACAAGACCTGCTCTACAGCGCGGACGAGGTGCTGTCGGTCCCGGTCCAGGCCTCGTTCGTCCAGAGTCTCGTCAAGGCCGGGGAGATGGACCGGGCGCAGTACGGCCTGCCGTTCACCGCGAGCACCCGGCTGCTCTACTACAACAAGGACCTGTTCGAGCGGGCGGGCCTGGAGCCGCCGAAGACCTGGGACGAACTCCTCTCGGCGGCGCGGGCGTTGAAGGCCCAGGGGGTGAAGTACCCGATCGCCGTGCCGCTCGGCCCGGAGGAGGCGGAGGCCGAGACGCTGATGTGGCTGCTGGCCGGCGACGGCGGCTACACCGACTCCACGAACCGCTACGACATCGCCTCCTCCACCAACGTGGCGACACTGACCTGGCTGAAGAAGAACCTGGTCGGCGAGGGTCTCACCGGCCCGGTCGCACCCGGCGAGCTGAACCGGGGCGATGCCGTCGACGCCTTCCTCACCGGTGACGCGGCCATGGTCAACGGCCCGCTGTCGCTGGTCCGCCAGATCGAGGACTCCTCCGACTCCGTGCCCTACGGCGCCGTGCCGCTGCCGAGCCGCGACGGCAAGCAGACGCCCACCATGGGCACCGCGGACTGGGTCATCGCCTTCAGGAACGACGACCACCGCACCGCCATCGGGCAGTTCCTCGACTTCCTCTACACCGACAAGTACGTGACCGAGCAGGCCGCCCAGTACGAACTGCTCCCCGTCACCACGTCCGCCGCCGACGCGATGCGCGCCGACAAGGCCCACCGGTCGCTGTGGAGCGGCCTCGACACGCTCCAGAACCTTCGCCTCTACCCCGTCGCCGAGACCAACTGGTCCGAGGTCGCCGCGGCGATCCGCAAGCAGATCGGCAGGGCGGTGACCGAGGAGGGGAACCCGCGGGAGGTCCTGGAGTCGATCGCCAGGGCGGCGAAGTAGTCCCCGCGAACGCGCGGAGGACGTCACCGCAACCCACCTGTCTCACAAGAACCTTGACGACTGTTCACTTTGCCGAACTGACAGCTGACCGACAGGCTCCGCTCCTAGGATGCCGTGTCCATGACAGACACTTCAGTGCCCTCAGAGGCAGCAAAGGCGACACGGACGGCCACGGCGGCGGACGCGACGGGGGCGACGTCGATTGGGCGCCGCACCGTACTGATCGCCACCGGCGCCACGGCCGCCACCCTGGCCGTGGGCGCCGCCGCCACGCCTGAAGCCCCCACAACCGGGACGGCCGACACGGGGGACACCGCCCCCGTGGCCGCCGCGGCCGTCTGCACCCTCACCAAGGAGATGACCGAAGGCCCCTACTACCTCGACGGACAGCTCGTCCGCGCCGACATACGCGAGGGCAAGACCGGCTTCCCGCTGGTGCTCACCCTCACCGTCGTGGACGACGACACCTGCGCGCCGCTCGCGGGCGCGCTGGTGGAGATCTGGCACTGCGACGCGCTCGGGGAGTACTCCGGGTTCGTCGGCAACAACGGCCACGACGAACCCGACAACGGCACGTTCCTGCGCGGCGCCGTGCTGTCGAACTCCAGCGGCGTCGCGAGGATCACGACCGTCTACCCCGGCTGGTACCGGGGCCGGTGCATCCACATCCACCTCAAGGTGCACACGAACGTCACGCTCACCTCCGACGGCTCGTTCACGGGCGGCCAGGAACTCCACACCGGGCAGCTCTTCTTCGACGAGACCGTCACCACACGTGTCGGCGCGCTCTCCCCCTACTCGGCGAACACGGTCCCCCGCACCACACTCGCCCAGGACTCCATCTACGACGAGGGAGGCGCCGCCTCCGGCCTCCTCACCCTGACGGCCCTGGGCAGCTCGCCGACGGCCGGGTACGCGGGGTCGCTGACGGTGGGGGTGGAGTCCAGCTGAGGTAACCCGTCCGGTACGCCGCGCACGACGGCACCGGCTCCGCCCCAGACCGTGCGGGAGGGTGTCGGTGCCGTTCTCGCGGACCGGGGCAGTCGGCCCCGACTGATCGGTGAACGCAAACCGATCAGCCCGAGTCGAGCGAAATCCATCACGACTCGGTCGAATTCACACGGTTCCGACCAGGCATGATGTCCTCTCGATCTCCTGGGTACTCATCCGGCGAGCGCGGTTAGCGTGGGCGAGGTGCGGCAGTTCACCTTTGACGCCCAGCACCCCGTGCTCGTACCCATCGACACCCATCGAGAGGAGGCGGCCGTGATGCCGGGCGGGGAGACGGACGGCGGAGCAGGAACGATCGGCGGCCCGGGAGGCGACACCCCCGGCCTCGCCGCCGAAACGCTTTTGCTGACACGCCACTTCACGGGCGAGAACCTCCCCCAGGTACGCGCCCAGGTGGAGGACACGGCCGCGGCCGCAGGGCTCGGTGGCGTCCGACTCGGCGAGTTCACCCTCGCGGTCAGCGAGATCGCCGCCAACGCCGTGGAACACGCCGGCGGCCGGGGCCGTCTCGAACTCCGCCGCCTCCCCCACGAACTGGAGTGCCGCATCACCGACGACGGACCCGGCTTCACCCCCGCCATCCCCGAACTCCTCCCCGGCCTCACCGACACCTGCCCCGGCCGCGGTCTCTGGCTCGCCCACCTGGTCACGGACCGCCTCACGGTCACGACGGACCTGACGGGGGCGGGGGCGGAGGTGACGCTGGCTGTGCGGTTGGGGTGAGCGGCGGGAGGCTCCGCGGACTAGTGGGGAGGGGGTGTCACAGTCCCTCGGTCACGCGTGAATCCGCCACTCTTCGTCGGGGACGGGCCCCTCCGACGTGTCGTGGACGCGATCAGCCCACTCCTGGCCCACGAAGACCGGACGAGTGAGCAGGCTGCCCCTACGACCGAATCAAGCGGGACCCCACTCGTACGCCCGACACCGGACCTCGACGACCTGGCCGCCAGGTCCGAGGCCCGTCTCTGAGGTGAACCGAACGGTTACGTGGCTGTCGGGCAGCGGGGCACAATAGGGCGCTCAAGGACGTTGTACGGGGGCGGACGTGACGGTGTACCTGACTGAGGCTGACCCGCGCTGGGCTGAGCACTCCGGCGAAGAGGGCCATGACGGCCCGGAATGGGGGCCTGAGGACCTGGAGCGCGCCGCTGTGTTCCTGGCTGAACTGGCACCACAGGCCCTGCGAGTGTTCGAGCACCTCCTGCGTAACCCCGGCCGAGAGTTCCACTGCACGGAGCTGATGGACGAGACGCTGGGCGGGTCGAACGACGTCGATCCGGCACGCCGCACGGCAGGCGTGCTGTCCGGGATGAGCAAGGCACATGGAAACAGTGCGCGTCGCTATCCGTTTTCCTGGTGGGAGGCGCCCAAGGGGGGTGCGGGCGCGACGTACGCGGTCCGCCCCTCGGTGGCGGCCGTGTTCCTGGCTGCTCGCCTCGGACGGTGACGCCACGGACCGAGGCCGGGCCTCGCGGGTGGGTCTCGTGGCCGCCTGCCACTGCGGGTTGGGCCGAGCGTGCCCCAACTCGCAGTGAAACAGCGTCAGTTGGGACTTGCATTCCCAGGGCATTCACAGGCGCACATCAAGGATTTCTTCAGGTGTGCTTCTAGCTTCGTGGGCATGACGGAGAACACGAACCCCCAGCGCGCACACCAGGACCCGACGCGGGACGCGGGAGGGAAACACCGGCGGGACAAGAGTGTTCGGCGGCGGCGGGTGCTCATCGGCGGGGCCTCGGTCGCGGCGGCGGGTGGCCTCGCGGCGGCCGGGCTCGCGGCCGCGAACACCACCACGGAGAGCAGCAGCACGGAGGCCGGCACCGCCGAGAGCGGCACCACAGGCTCCGCCTCGACCAGCAGCGTCTGTGTGTTGAACGCCGAGGTCACCGAGGGGCCGTACTCCCTCGAAGGGGCCCTGGTCCGTGAGGACATCCGGGAGGAGACCGAGGGCTTCGAGGTCCGGTACACCTTCACCGTCGTCGATGTGGCGAACGACTGCGCGCCTCTCGCCGAAGCCCTGCTGGAGATCTGGCACTGCGACCATCTCGGGGAGTACTCCGGGTTCGTCGGCGGGAACGGGCACGACTACGAGGACAACGGCACGTTCCTGCGCGGCGGCCGGATGACCGACGAGAACGGACAGTGCACCATCACGTCCATCTGGCCCGGTCACTACATCTCCCGCGCGGTCCATGTGCATATGCGAGTGCACACGGACGTCACCCTCACCGAAGACTCGTACACCGGCGGCGAGGTTATCCACACCGGCCAGCTCTTCTTCGACGAGGACATCAACGAGGAGATCCAGGCGACCTCCCCGTACTCGGACAACACGACGCCGGAGACGACGCTGTCCAACGACAGCATCTATGACGACGCGGGTGCGTCGAGCGGGCTCCTGACGCTGACCGCGTTGGGCAGCGGTGTCTCCGACGGATACAAGGCGACGATCACCGTGGGGGTGGACAGCGTCTAGCCGTCCAGGACCTGCCCGGCCGATCAGGTGACCGATCCGTGTCCGGGTAGGTGCTGTGGGCGCAGGGCGAGGGATGAGATCTCCTCGCACGCCGGCTGTGTTCGTCCGCTGCTCCGTGTCGGGGTGCCGCACGCGGAGCGGCGGATCGGGAACCGGCAGCCTCTGTGTCTCCAGCTCAGCCCAGTCCGCAGCGATCGAGTGCGGCACGGACCTGGTTGAGCCCCTCCACTCTCCAGTGGCCCCGGTCAGGCATCTGGTCGTCTCGGCGCCAGCGCCAGGCCGAGAACATGGCCCAGTTCAGGGCGCGGCACCGGTGAATCAGGCCGTGGTCGGCCCCCGCATAGTGCTGTCCCACTTCTTCGGGCGCATGGGCGAGGTCGAACTCGATCGGGCCACGGCAGCACGTGGCGAGGTCCACGAAAAGCGGTCCTCTCCTCGTGTTCAGGAGGTTGCCCGGATGAGGCTCGCCGTGCAACAGCTGCTCGCCCGCTTTGTCGATGCTGATCGCGGCGCTCAGTCCACCGAGTGTGTCGCTGAGGAGTTCCCGGTCGGAATCGGGCAGTTCGGGGGACTGCTCCCGGTCGTTCACCGCTCTCAGTGCCACGGCGACTCGATCGGTGAAATGCGGCGCGTCCAGATCGATCTGACGCAGGGCGGCATGGTGCCGCAGGAACGCGTCTGCGTAGTCGGCCGGCGCGATCTCCGACCGCACAGGTTCGTAGTAGGTCCAGAGCGAGATGGCGAAGGCGTCACGCACATGGACTCGGGGCTCGACCCGAGGGTCGAGTTCAGCCACCGGAGCGTCGACGTCGGCGAGACGGCGAGCGACCTCTACCTCGAACTCGGAATCAGCCAGGTGTGCCGAAGGCGCGACCCGAGCCAGAACACCGCAAGGGGCCAGGCGCAGCGCGAGGCGGTCCGAGTTGTGAATGACGATCGCGTCGTCGACCTGAAGGCCCAACTCCGCAGCGGTCGCCCGTCCTGCCTCAACTGCGCGGCGGAGTTCGAATGGCTCCATACCGTTCTCCCTCATGGTCGAGTACACGTACACGTCTGGGGACAAAGGCGATGCCCTCGTGAACGTGAACAACATTCGGCAGCCGGCCCCGGACCCGGCGACAAGCATCGCAAAGCGGGACCTGTGCAGGCCCTGGAATTCGGTCGGCCGATCATGCGACTGGTCCGTGTGCGTGATCGCCCGGACAAGTCCTAACCATTGTGGGTTGGCACCGGCTCGTCGTGGCTGGTCGCGCTGTTCCCCGCGCTCCTTTGGGACGCGGGGGTGGCGGCCTTTTCTTTCAGGTGTTCTCGGATCGAGTACGTCAGGGCCGCCGCCCAGAGCGCGTACACGGCGACATACACCGTGGTGCTCAGGGCGCTCGACGCCGCGATCCAGTCGCTCTTCAGGAGCGTGCGGACGTTCGTCGCGATGATGACTCCGCCCACCGCCGAGCCCAGCACCCTCGGCGGGACCAGGCGGACCAGCCACGCGGCGATGGGCGCGGCCACCATCCCACCCAGCAGGAACGCGGCCACCCAGGTCCAGTCGAGGCCCTGGGAGCCGAGGGAGAAGAGGAAGCCCAGGCTCGCGGAGACCGCGACGAGGAACTCGCTCGTGTCGATCGAGCCGATGACCTTACGGGGCTCCATGCGGCCGCTGGCGAGCAGGGCGGGGGTGCCCACCGGGCCCCAGCCGCCCC
>NZ_LRTR01000873.1 GCF_001550375.1 Streptomyces europaeiscabiei
CAAGTTCCGATGCCGCTGGTCAGGAGTACTTCTCCCAGCTGTGATCAAGTCGCGGACCGCCCAGTTCGTGAAAGCCCGAGGTTAGCGAGCCCAGCCTGTGTCCAGTGCACGGCTTGCGTGGAACGCACTCAGCGCAGTCTTGACTGCAACAGGTGGTGGCGCCGGACGTTCCCCGCGCGGCTGAGCTTCTTGGGTCGGTCTTGCGTCTTCGGAGGCTCAGCGGGGGCATGCGCGGATGCACCGCGACGTCCGTTCGTATCGTGAATGCCCTTGCCTGCGGGGAAAGTGATGACTTGACTCCCCAGCTCGGATCATATCGCCGATGATGGGCAGACGTGCCTGCGCGCAGGTCTGCGAGCCCTGCGGTGAGGGCCTGCCGTGGTTCATGGAGGCGTCCCTCCGCATGGAGGCGACCTTGGCGAGGGGAGTCAGAGTGTCCGGCGGGTCGGCATACGACCAGTGGCAGAGCGTACTTGAGCAAGAGTTCTTTGGGCGGCATATGTCCGGCCATGCGACGGTCTTCTATGTAGATGTTCAGGTGGAGAGTTCGCTGAAGCGCCGCAATGGCCTGCCGATAGGGCTGACAGAGGCTGTGAGCGCCGAGTTGTATTGGGCCCGGCCCGCTGCGGTGTTCACCCGTTTGGAGTGGCGCTGCCGTCAATGGGCTTATGGAGACAGAAATAATGCCCCGCCGAGCTTGCCCTTGCTTGCGGCAAGTGTACTAGCTGCCTCGAAGATGGCGTCAGACGAAGCTATCTCATCCTCCAACTACTACCGGCGGCTAGCTGATGTATTCAATGTTGGTGAGCATGAACGAGAGACCCTGCGTGACCATTTCAGTTCTGTGGCTGAAATGTGGAAAGGGCTGGATGCGTGGCTTGAGTTGCAAGGCGGCGAGCATGGCCACAGCACAATCTCTGGCGACAGTCATCGGACGCGTATCGGCTACCCGATATCCCAAGCCCTTCTGAGGGAACAGGATCGGCGTATCCTCACCACCTTTTTTGCCGCCACCGGCGTCAGGCCCCGTAGCCCTGAAGGGTACCCAGGGCAGGAGATTATCCGGCGACTGCGGTTGTGGACTGCGGCGAATTCGCATGGCCTGTCCCGTCCGTTGCTTAAGGTGTTGCGTACAACCGACACTGGAGCCGAGGCTACTGATAAGCGTGCCGTTCTATCTAAGTTGCTGGAACGCCTGGTCGAACACTGGGACGGCACGCTGTATGAGGACGCTCCGCGGGCGCGGCGAGCATCAGCCTTGCGGCTCGTCCTTTCCGGGCGGGCCCGTCGGCTGCACTGGGCTGCTGAGGCGGCGCAGAACGCCTCGGCAACGATGGTTCACCACGAGGCGTTGGGTGTGCGCTACGAGCTCGTGGATCCTTACGGGGGTCTCTATCGGGGATTGGAAGAACTCGATGTTACGGCGCATCAGTTGAAATACGGGCTTGTGCTGGAGGGAGGCGATATCCATCTGGAATGGCTTCCTCAGTCAATTATCTTCTTTGCTGAAGACGAATACAGCAGCGATTTCGTTAGCGTTGGTGCCTTCAATCCTGGAGAGCCGCATATTCTTCTCGTGCCGAATAGTGAACTCTGTGGAGTTCGCTCCGCGCTTAGCGAGATTGCTGATAAATCTAGGGTCGTAGAGCGCAAGGCTCCTCTTGAAGGCTGGACGCTGATCAAGAACGTCGATTTGAAGGTCGCGGTCACCCCGGCAGTTCTACTCAAAGGCGGTGAGGCGTACACTGCGCACTTCGTCCCCTCGACTCGTCGCGGCATCCGGTTCATTGGCGGTCTCCGGATCGGCAGCGATCTCGGCCGTCACCATTATCTCCAGGGCGGCGTCCCGGACTGGTTGCTTCCTTGTGACGTATCCCAGGGAGAGGCCATTCTGCGAGCCACGCTGAGTGGCGACGACGGTAGTCATGTGCACGATTTCCCGCTACAGAAGGTACTCAGGCCCTTTCCGGCGCGACTCATGTCTTTGTCTGACGGGACATACCAACTGAGCACGACAGACCAAGGGAAGGAGACTTTTACCGTTTCGTCGGCGATGTGGGAGCGGCAGGCTCCCAGTGCCGGAAGCATCGGCCATCATTGTCACGGAGTTGCAGAGAGCGAGGCCATGCTGGTGGGTCCCAAGGCATCGGCCATCCTGGGCGCGAAGGTACCCGCGAAGCTGACGCTGCCAAGGACTGTGATGGTTCCGCGACGCGTCAAGGAGTTCATCCTCATCGGTGCGACGGGGCAGCTATTGCTGTTGGATCTGCCTGATGTTCCAGACTGGATGAGTGATCGACTTCCGGGTGAGGCATACGGCTACCAGGCAGAGGTGGCAGTGCCTGAGGGCTACGTCTGGGCGATTCAGCGCTCGCAGCGCCGGACGACGGTGAAATGCGTAGAGAGCGATGGACAAGCGTCGAATCCAGCTCCGACGGCGCACGATAAGGAATGGGCGGAAGCGGTGTTGTCTGCCGCCACAGCCGGAGCCGGGTCCTTGTGGGATGCGTATGTCGCAGCAGCGAGGCAGGTGCTGAAGTGACCCGGCCGAAGACTGCCGTTGGTGGGCTGTTGCTGCGTTGGGCAAGTGAGCTGGGGTCGGGACACATCACTGATCTGAAGCGCGGCGCCGCCTGGCTGGCACGTAGCGAGAATCTTCCTGTTTCACATGGCGCGGCGGGCCGATGGGTCAGGGACTGCCAGTCGCTGGGCCACCTTGATGTGGACTGGCGTTCTGGCCGCTGGAGCGTGGCACCCGGCGTACTCACCAGGCTGCCGTCTGCAGATGGCCTCGCCGCGCTCGTCGGGAGCCGCACGACCCGGCTCGAAGAACGTGTGATGCAGGCAGAGTCGGAGGACATCGCACTCATTAGGGTGCCCAGCTCACTCCCTGAGGCAGACATCCCGGTGCCGGACACTTGGTTGGTGCGGTACGAAGACTCGATGGAGCTCGCAAAGACCGCGGCGGGGCTGGGAGTTGAACACTGCGACTGCTTTGCGATCCAGGCAGCCGCTTGGCTTCCCCCGCTCGCGCCCGGTTCGCTGGCAGCGGCTCCGGTTTCTGATAGCGCTGTGGAGATGTACGACCTGAACCTAGAGCAGCCGGTGTTCGTGCCGGTCAAGCGCTGGGAAGGGGACGGGCTCTATCGATTCCGGCGCGCCGACCATCGTCTGGTGTGCCAGATATTTCGAGAAGGATCCTGGTATTCCGTATCTCAGGAACGCGGGATTTATCTGGAACTGGATCGGCTTGGGGTTGAACCTCGGAAGAATCTTCGCTGGTTTGTGGAAGAAGGGAGGGGACGGGAGCGCTTCGGCCGACTGATTGTTGACTGGGGGAAACCTCTTCCAGATCTCCAGCGGCGCATTGCCGTCATGTGCACAGCCCTGCCTCCCGAGTTCGGGGCAAAGTACAGGACGATCACCTATCGCAATGTTCCTCGTGCTGTCGCCGAGCGCATTGCTAGGTCACTTAAGCAAGAGCTCGGTGACAGGAACGACTGAGGAAGGTCTTACGGGTGTCCGGAGACAGTAATTCTCTTGATATTGACGGGTCGTTTGAGCAGTTGCGTGAAGCGCTGTTTCGTTACTATGACACGCCCTTCGGGTTGGCGGACCAGAAGCTCATGAAAGAGCGCCGCGAACTCCTTGACGTGGACGGAGGAGCCTGGCGAAGGCCGCTGATTGAGATCCGCCCGCGATACAAATCCTGCGGAGTGGATATCGCGGGGTCAGTGGCAGAAGCAGGGGCGTCTGCAGAGCTAGCAGAGTTGATTAGCGCTGGGCTGATGGAAGGCATTGAGGAGATGCACTCCCATCAGCACCGGTCTCTAGTGGCGGCAGTCCGGGACGGCAAGGATGTTGTTATCACTGCTGGAACCGGCTCCGGCAAGACTGAATCGTTTATGGCTCCTGTCTTGGCCGAGCTGGTGCGGGAGTCCGAGGACTGGATGCGGGGAAGGCCGGCGAATCCAGGGAAGTGGTGGTCCGGACAGGACGGCGCGTACGTCCCGCAGCGGCGTGGCGAAACCGGGCACCGGGCAGCGGTGCGCGCGCTGGTGCTTTATCCCATGAACGCGCTGGTCGACGACCAGATGATGCGGCTGCGCAAGGCACTCGACAGTGACGCGGCGCGACAGTGGGCTGACAAGCACCGCAACGGGCACCGCTTCTACTTCGGTCGGTACACAGGGGCTACCCCGGTAACAGGGGATCGGAATAACCGGCAGGCGGTAACGAAGCTTCGCACCCTGCTAAGAGAGACTGAGAAGCGGTCGAACCGAGCCAGGGAGGTTGCGGGCGGCGATGGCCAGTACTTCGTTCCACGCGTAGATGGCGCTGAGATGAGGTCGCGGTGGGACATGATCGATTCCCCACCGGACATTATGATCACTAACTACTCCATGTTGAACATTATGCTTCAGCGCCCTGAAGAGAGCGCGATCTTCGAGCAGACCCGGCAGTGGTTGAAATCCGATCCCGCAGCGAAGTTCACGCTGATTATCGACGAGCTGCATATGTACCGAGGCACAGCGGGAACCGAGGTTGCCTACCTTCTGCGCAACCTCCGCAGTCGGCTGGGGCTTGATCAACGTCCGGAACAGTTCAGAGTTCTTGCGGCATCCGCCTCTCTCGACCCACAGAGGGATGGCCAATTTCTAGAGGAGTTTTTCGGAATTCCGCAAGATCGGTTTGAGGCGCTGGGTGGTGAGCTCGATTTGCCGATGGCGGACACTGCTGATATCTCAGATTACGCGGGAACGTTGAGTAGTGTAGGGAAATCCCCCTCTGCTGCGGAGTCTGCGCAGGTACTATCCGAAACAGGAGCGCACCGGGCGCTTGTAAGAGCTCTCCACGATGGTCAGAGTCTCATCGCGAGACTGGACACGGATGCTGCTGAGATTCTCTTCCCCAATGAGGAAGAGGAAAAAAGGATGGTGGCATTTCGAGCCCTCCTAACGGTCCTGCGAACCGCAGATGAAAATGTGACGGGTCCACTTCCCAAGCTTCGCGGACACCTCTTCTTCCGGAACATCCCGGGAATTTGGGCCTGTTCAGATCCAGAGTGTTCTGGCGTGGAGGAACGGTTCGAGAGCGACGAACGGCGGGTAGGCAAGCTCTTCGCCCGTCCCACCTCCCGGTGCAGCAGCTGCATGTCCCGCGTCCTTGAGCTCCTCTACTGCCAGAACTGCGGCGATGTGATGCTAGGCGGCTACGCCCCAACCAAAGCAGTCACTGAGAAGAGCTTTGACGCCGACCTGCTGCATGACCTGCCGGACCTTGAGGCGCAGGCCGAGGGGGCGTCGCTAGGGGCGAGCGCGGCGAACTACATCGTGTACTGGCCGCGGACGCAAGAGCCCGTGATCGACGCAACTGACTTCTCGTGGACGAGGTCGACGGATGGGGGAGTGCGGAGCGCTGAGTTCAAGTTCAAGCGCAGCAGGCTCAGCCCACGCACGGGCCATCTGACCAATACCCGTGACCCGAGGGAGGCAACGGGCTGGTCGTTCCACACGAGGGTGCCCCAGTCGCGGACAAGGAAAGCCCTCAGCTTGGAGCAATTGCCTGCTGGCCCGACCCAGTGTCCCGCCTGTGGTGACGACTGGGAGATGCCAAGGATCCCGTCCGGAGTATTGAGCTTGGCTGACCGGCGGCGGATGAGGACGCCGGTACGGCCTATGCGCACCGGCTTCGAAAAGATCAATCAGGTCCTCACTACCAGCGTGCTCTCGGCGCTGGACCAGAAGAAGGCGGTCGTCTTCTCGGACAGCCGCCAGGACGCCGCCAAGATCGCAGCCGGCCTGGGCCTCCGCCACTACCAGGACCTTCTCCGGCTGCTGCTCGCTGAGCAAGTAACCGGTCAGGGGAACCCTGCCGAAGACGTAGATGTAGTGAGGAAGTTCCTCACCGGCGAGGATCAGAGTGACAAGGAAGTCGCCAAGGCAGCGCTGGGTCGGATGTGCGCACGTGACCCGAAGCTGGCTAAGGAGCTTGAGAGGATCTGGCAGCCGGGCCCACTGGACGATGAGCCGGAACCGGGCCGGGAGGAGGAACTCACCTTCCATCTAGGAAGATTCCCGCACTTGAGGGCACATGCCGCAGAAATGGAGGAGGCGCTCCTTGGTCTTGGCGTCAACCCTGGTGGCCCCAAGGACAGCCTGAAGCAGGTACAGCGGCAGAAGGGAGCTCCAGACCTGAACTGGGCGTCCATCTATGACTGGGGCAGGCAACCGGTTGAGCCAAAGGTGGGGATCGAGGAGCGCCAGCAAGCACTGCACGAGAGCATTCGGGAGTCGCTGCGCCGAGAGATGCTGGATGGACTTTTTGGAAGTGCTGGAAGGGACTTTGAGTCGCTGGGGCTAGGTTGGCTGGCCCTTTCCACGGACGCGTCACCCATCGACGTCGATCCGACGTCTGACATGGCGCTTGTGCGGTCTAGCCTGCGTGTGCTTGGCCACCTGCGTCGCTTCACGGGCCTGCGAACCGGAACGACTGATCCCCCCGCGCCCTTGCGGACCTTCTGGCAGGCCGTTGCCTCACACACCGGTCAGGATCTGGAGGACGTGCGTGGCAGGGTCGAGCGAGCGTGGGGCGATGCCGCGCCCGAGTACGTTATTAACCCTGAGAAGGTCTGCCTTCGGCCTGCTGGGCCATACATGTGGATCTGCGGGAAGTGCAAGCGCAGGCATCTCCACCGTGGCGCCGGTATCTGCACCAAACCTAAGTGCGGTCGGCCGCTTCCGGCCACATCTGGCCAGGTCACGCGAGCGGAAAACGACTATTACGCGTGGCAGGCGGCAGAGAAGAAGGGGAAGTTCCGCCTCAACTGCGCGGAACTGACGGGTCAGACTGACCGCTTGGATGCTCAGGCGCGGCAGGCACGCTTCCAAGAAATCTTCCTTGAGGGTGAGGGCAGGGAGGTTGAGGGGCCAGACAGCGTTGATGTCCTTTCGGTGACCACCACGATGGAAGCGGGAGTGGACATCGGCTCACTAGCGGTTGTGTTCATGGCCAACATGCCGCCCACTCGATTCAATTACCAGCAGCGCGTGGGCCGCGCTGGACGCCGTAGCGCGCCAGTAGCACTTGCACTGACCGTTTGCCGGGGCCGCAGCCACGATGAGCACTACTTCCAGGAGCCGGAGCGGATCACTAATGACGAGACGCCCGAGCCGTACCTTTCAACGGATATGCGCGACATCTATCAGCGCGTTCTAGCGGCCGAGGTTCTCCGCCGTGCGTTTGCGGCGGTCGGCGGTTTCGCAGCCGACGGTGACGAGCTAGATCCGACGCGCAATGTGCATGGGCAGTACGGCACCGTTGCTGACTGGGTGCGGGTACGGCAGTCCATCAGTGACTGGGTCAATGGACAGGCGCGGGAGATTGAGGGAATCGCAGCGGCTCTTGCCGCTCATACACGTGAGCCGGGACAGGCGAAGGATGCGGTCCGCTGGGTCCAGAACCGTCTCATTAGCAAGATTGATGAGATCACCGACGTCGCGCACGGTCACGGGGACCTCAGCCAGCGGCTGGCCGAAGAGGGCTTGCTGCCGATGTTCGGCTTCCCTACGAGCGTGCGCTACCTCTACACGCGCAAGCCTGAGAAGGCCTACCCCTGGCCTCCAGCTGGCGTGGTCGACCGTGAATTGCCCATCGCGATCTCGCAGTTCGCCCCGGGCGCGGAGACCGTGAAGGATGGGGCGGTCTACACGGCGGTGGGCGTCACGAACTTCCGGCCCGCGGGAACCTATGCACAGGCTGTTGCCGATCCGTTGGGGCCGACGCGGCACATCGGCCTCTGCCGTGCGTGTTCTCACGTGGAGGAGGTGATCGCGAAGGAGGCTTCAGCGGAGAGCGACGCCTTGCCGACGTGCCCAGCTTGCAAGGTCGCCGACGGCATGTACAGGCACATCGAGCTGCGAGAGCCCGAGGGCTTCTTCGCGCCCCCGGTCCGGCCCTTCAAGCGAGACTTTGATGGGAACTTCTCGTGGAGGGCTCGCTCGCTCGCACCCCGGACCGGTGCGAACCTAGAGACCGAAGCGAAGGAACGTGAGGTTGGCCCGGACAGTATCGCTGTCCACGCGGGCAAGGGCCGCAGATACGCTGTGAATGACAATGGTGGCAACTTGTTCCAGTTCGCCCCGCTACAGCCCAGCGACCGGTGGGCGGGCGCCTTCGCTGAAGTTGCCGCAATCGACCAGGCGCCGTGGTTCAAGGTTCAGTCGGAGCAGACAGTCAGCGTGGCCCTCGGCGCCATCCAGCAGACGGACCTCTTCCTCTTCGGCCCACGTGAGCCCGTCCTCCGTGAATACGGATACCGGCTTGATCTCGCACCCGTGCCGCATGTCAACGGCTTCCCCGATGACCGTACGGGCCGCAAGGCAGCTTGGTACTCCCTGGCAGCGCTGCTGCGGAAGTCCGCCGGGTCTTTGCTCGACATCCAGCCGTCCGAGATCGCCGCCGGTATTCACGGCGCGGTGACGAAGGACGTTGGCGCCAGGGTTTTCGCCTTTCTCTCCGACACCCTCGACAATGGTGCTGGTTACTGCACGCACCTGGCGGAGCCAGAAATCTTCGGCAAACTGATGAAGGCGATGGACGCCATGCTGGTGAAGTTCCGGGAGGGCAGCCACGGGCTCGAGTGCAGGGGTTCCTGTTACGAGTGCCTGCGTGACTACACGAACATGGCCTATCACCCGCTCCTGGACTGGCGGCTGGCAGCCGACCTGCTGGGGATCATGCAAGGTAGGAAGCTGGACGTAGACCGAGAGAACGCGCGCACTCTTCTGGAGAACTGGGCTGCTGATACAGCAGATGCAGGGTCAGTGGTGGAGCTGGCCAGCCACCCCGTGGTGATCTTCGATGAAACAGTCGTAGTCGCAGTGAAGAGTCCCTTTGAGACGGTGGGGAAGGATTTGGAGAGCGAGCGGCTCACCAAGGTCGGCGACGAGATTGCTCAGCAGGGATGGGACGTGGAGGAGGTCGTCTTCGTCGATGACTTCGTTCTGGATCGCGTACCGTCCCGGGTTACTGTCCAACTGGACAACTTCTTGAACCGGTAGCTGACCGAAGCCAGGTGCCCTGCCGCAACTCGGGTTACGGCAGGGCAATTTCGCTTGGCAGCTCAGCTGAGCTGCTTGCTCCGCAGGGCGTTGACAAAGCCGGTCCAGGCTGTGGAGTGCACCAGGAGTCGGCCCCTGTGTGGTTGCTTGCTATCGCGTATGACCGTGCTGTTGGCGATGAACGCCGTCTCTACACACTCAGTCTCGTTGCCGCCGCTGTACGACGACTTGAACCAGGCGGGGGCAGGAACCTCAATGTTTGTTCTCAGCATCCTTCAGGTCCTCCTTGGCATGGCTGATCAGCTCCCGTGATGCTTCGATGTCCAACGCTTGGGCGCGCAGGTATTCGAACGCAAGCCGGTAGCGATCGAGTTCCGCCTCCTTCTCCATGAAGACGGAGCCGACATGAAGGTCGACGTACACCACGTCCAGGGAGGGTTCGGCGCCACCGAGGATGACGAAGCTGCCGAGCGCTGCGCAGTGCGCGCCCCGAGAGAAGGGCAGAACCTGAAGCGTGATGTTCCCCGACTCGCTGGCGGCTAGCAGATGACTGAGCTGCTCGCGCATGATCTCGGGGGAGCCCATCACACGGCGGATGACGGATTCGTCAAGGATGGCCCACAGATGTGGGGCCTTGGGGCGACTGAGGATCTCCTGGCGCCGCATGCGGATATCCACGAGACGTTGAATCTCTTCGGGCGAGCGGCGCATCTCGTTGGCTTGTTGGAGCGCAGTGGTGTAGTTCCGGGTCTGGAGCAGACCCGGAACGTATACGCAGGAGAAGTGGTCCTCGCGTACGGCCTCGTCTTCGAGTGTGAGCATCAGGTTCATGGTTTCGGGGATGTGGTCGGCGAATGAGGCCCACCAGCCCTGCTGCTTCGCGTCTCTGGCCAGCGCAACAACGGCCTTGCGCTCAGCATCACTTGCTCCGTACTCACGGCAAAGGGCTTCAATGACTAGCCACTTGACGGGCCCCTCGGTGGTCTCGTACCGGCTGACCGTGGCCTTGGACACCCCGACGAGATGACCGGCTTCCTCCAAGGTCATCCCCTTGCGGGCACGTAGCTTGCGCATCGTCGCACCGAGATGGCGTCGGCGGGTTGTCGCCCTCGCTGACATGCGGATTCCCTTTCAGTCGCTCCGGAATGCTGCCCGGAGGTCCCAATGAGGCTAGGTCGTACGCGAGTTGACGCACTACCAGATTCACTCGATCGATGCACGTGAGAAGTTACACAGCGGGACTTCTCGCTGCCATACTCGCATCGAAGCGCTACGTAGTGCAGTCGTACGGATACGGCAGGCGCAGCACTGGAGTGGCAAGTGAGGGAGCAGCGACATGACCAGTCGTGACACCAATCAGACTCCGCACCGATACATGCTTCCGTTCAGAGCGTCCCCTGAAGTTCTCGGAGGCCTCCGGCGGAACGTGAGGGCGGAGCTGCGGTCTTGGGGCCTGTCTGGCCTTGCTGATGAGGCCGAGCTCGTTGTGACCGAACTCGCGACGAATGTCTTCAAGCACGTCGGTGCGGGAAGTGCCGCGACGCTTGTCATTGAACTGTGCACCGTCGGTGTCCGCGTGGAGGTTCACGACACGAGCTACAAGGTGCCAGCCCCCACTGAGGCGGGGTGCGCATCAGAGTGCGGGCGAGGGCTCCATCTGCTGGCCGAGATGGCGCGTGACTGGGGCACCGTTGTGACAGGTTCCGGGAAGGCAGTCTGGTGCGAGCTGGTGCTCACGGCGGACAGCGCATGCGCCAGCATTCAGCGGGCCAATAGGGTCGTTGGCGAGTACCGGGAGCTGGCTGGAGAATCGGCCCTTCCGCTGCTCAGCTGTCCGCAGGCTCAGGGGGAAGCAGCGACCAAGCTGATCGGAGATCTGCTTCATTGGCTGGCGGCCCAGGGCTGCGATCCCGACGAGGTCCTTGACCGTGCGCAGAGGCACTACGAGGCCGAAGTTGACACTGTCGCGTGATCTCCCAGCCTGGAGCATCGTTCGCTCAAGGGGTCCACTCGGGCTGTGTCATCTCGGCCCGCAGGGTGGCAGGTGTGCGCCAGGATTCTCCGGAGCGGCTCTTGTGGCACATCCGGTGGCAGTTGGCGCACAGGAATGCCAGATCGTCCAACGTGGTCTCGCGGGGGCCAGATATGTGGAGAGGCAGTACGTGGTGAACCTCGATGTAGCCCTTGCCGAGGGACCCGTAGAAGCGGCCGAAGTCGAAGGCGCAGACTTCGCATTGCAGAGGCTGGCCGTGCTTCTCGGCCTGCGCGATCTTGAGGTCCCGGAGGCCGCGGTCGCGCTCCCGATAGAGCGCCCAGCGGGCGAGGAGCCGGCCTTCGATGGCGTAGTTCCCTTGGTCGTCGACTTCGTCGGGATCTTCGGGAAGCTTGTGCAGTTCCCCGCTGCTGATCCCTTCGCGCAGCGCTGCAGCAGCCTCAAGCATCTCTGCGGGACGGTCCCTGAACGCGGTGACAGTCTCCTGGTCCAGATGCCCTCCCTTGGTGGAGACGCCCGTGTACTCGCTGTGCAGTGTCGCCAGGTTCGAGGATTTGAAGCGGACGCTGCCTGTGGACCGGAACTTGGGGTTGGCCTGGGCTGCGCCGTCGTGAATGGGCAACGACCGGAGCAGGTCGGAGAGCTCTGCTATACGGGGATCTCCGTGGTTGAGACTCTTCCATCCGTTCTCGACGACGAGAGCGCAGGCCAGCAGCAACTCGTCACGGGTCCATGCAGGGCTTGTCGGCATGGGCAATATCGTATGAGTGTTCGCTGTCACGTGCGGGTCGGTCGGAGCGCAATGATGTGTGACGCACACTTGGAGGCGGTCGCGTTGTCAGTGGGGTCTGTCACCCTCTGTAATGACTGGTGGCAATCGGCGCCGGTCGGGCATGTCTGGAAGGAGGGTGCATGACCAGCACCGAGAGGAAGCTCACCTCTGTTGAGATCTGCGCTGGGGCGGGTGGTCAGGCGCTAGGCCTCCACAGGGCGCTCTTCAGGCATCTTGCGCTGATCGAGATTGATTCGAACGCGATCGCCACGCTTGAGGCGAATGTAGTGGGCAACGAAGAGTGGGACGGGTGCAGGGTCAAGCAGGCTGACCTGACAAAACTCGAACCGCTGGAGTTGAGGCTAGAACTGGGGCTGGAAGCGGGCGACCTGGATCTTCTTGCCGGCGGAGTCCCATGCCCGCCGTTCTCGGTCGCGGGTAAGCAGCTGGGGCGGGATGACGACAGGGACCTGTTCCCGGACATGCTCAGGCTTGTGGACGAGTTTGAGCCCAAGGCCGTGATGATCGAGAATGTGCGGGGTTTGCTTGAGCCCGACGCGAAGTTCCGGGAGTACCGTAACTGGATCCTGGGAGAACTCGCGGACATGGGCTATGAGAAGTGCTACTGGAAAGTCCTGGAGGCCAAGGACTACGGGGTCCCGCAGCTCCGCCCGCGCGCGATCTTGGTGGCGTTGAAGAGGGAATATGTCCCGTTCTTCTCCAAGAAGAAGCCGGAGGCACTGCCTCTGGTGACAGTGGCGGAGGCACTGGAGGACTCCATGCGTGATCGTTTCAACGACGCCAACGATCCGCAGGCCGACGACAGGTTCAAGGAGTGGTTCGGCAAGGCATCGAAGGGCGTTGCGCCCACACTCGTCGGCGGTTCTAAGAAACACGGGGGCGCTGACCTCGGCCCGACCCGTGCGAAGAAGGCGTGGGAAGTGTTGGGGGTATGCGGACTGGGCGTCGCGAACACGCCGAAGGAAATGCACCGCTTGAAGAGCAAAGATCGTGATCTCTTCGCTAAAGCCGGACCTAAACTCACGGTGACTCAAGCGGCGATCATCCAGGGATTTCCTGAGGACTGGAAGTTCACTGGTAAGAAGACCGCTGCATACCGGCAAGTAGGAAATGCGTTCCCGCCGCCAGTCGCGCAGGCGGTGGGGGAGCAGATCAGGAAAGCACTTGAGGCTGCGCAGAAGGCCGGCGTGGTGGCCCAGGTGCGGCAGAAGCGGGCTGAGGCCAGCGAGGGGCGCGACAGCGGAGAGCTATTCAGCGTGGCTGATCTCTCAGCCGTGGCCATCCCGGAGCCGGCTGACCGTAGCGGCGATCTTGAGGACGCAGTCGTCGGGTGATTCGTGTTCCCAGAACCGAAGCACGGTCCACCCGGCTTCACGGAGACGCTCATCGGTGTCCCGGTCGCGGGTCACGTTTCGCGTGACCTTGTCTGACCAGTAGCCAGGGTTGGTCTTCGGCGGGGCGTAGTGCTCTGGGCAGCCATGCCAGTAGCAGCCGTCGATGAACACGGCCAGCTTCGCCGGACGGAAGATGATGTCTGCCGTCCGGCGAAGCCCGGGTAGGGGCTTGGCTGCTACCCGATATCGCAGCCCCTGCGCGTGCAGAAGCCGCCGCACTAGCAGCTCCGGCTTTGTGTCCCGGCTCCGAATCGCCTGCATGTTCCGGCGTCGGGCGGCCGATGAGGCCCAAGACCCTTCCGGTGGCTCCCAGTTGTTGTCGCTATCCATCCTCGGGAATTCCTGCATTCTTGAGCACACGTAGCTTCTCGTCTTTGCTGAGCGATTTTGTTTGCCGCACTTTATTTCGCACTATAGCTGGAATCATGTCGAAATCCAGGTCGAGTGACCGGAGTTCATAGACGTTGATTCCTTCCACTTCGTGCCAGTCGACGTCGAATCCAAGCTCACGTAGCTCCCGTGTCCTGCGCTCGGTGTGTACGTCGTCGCCGGTCACGATACGTAGCATCGCCGCTGGTACTGGCCGGGATAGGGTTTCGTGAAGCAGAGAGAAGAGGCGTTCGTGAGTCCTGCCGCCGTAGGGAGCGCTTAGGAGTCGTTCCGGGACTGTCTCTTTGTAGCGGGAGTGTATTTGCTGCTCGACCTTCGAGTGCAACGTTCTGAACTGGAGGTTCTCAGACGGCAAATGCATCAACATGCGGGCCTGCATAGCGCGGGCAGCGATGTCCTTGGCGTACGTGTATGCCTCGAACAGCGACTGAGGGTCGCTATGGGATGAGATCTCTGAGAGGAGATTACTCAGGGCGTGCTTAGCATCTGGCTTAAGCTGCTGCCACTGGTCCTGCGGAGACTGATGGTTGACCATGAGATTAGCTTCATCCTTCCGATGCGGGGTGTGTTTGACTCCGCCTTTCCTTATTCCGCCCTCTCGACGTCCAGTTGCCGGGCGGCGAGTTGCTGCATAATCTGCCTGTCATGGCGCGATGCGCAGTTCACGGCCTGGACGAACCAAGGTGCGATCCACGACGAACTCCGGTAGGGCCATTCGCCTAGATGGAGACGGCGGCCGGGCAGCCATCCGGGGTCTGGCTGTGTCTCCGAGCGAGTCGCAGGCAGGACCGACACGTCTGGTTCCTCTTCGAAGCGCCGACGCCGCTCGAGTTGTGCCGTGATGCCGATCAGCCACCAAGTGAACAGCAGTCGGGAAGCGGCGTCGCTGATGCTGTCTAGCAAGGACTCATCCAGTCCAGCTGCTTCGAATGAAGCTGCAATGAGATCCGGTCGCGGCTGAGCATGGACGGCTTCCTGCTCTGTGATCACGACCTCGATGAGGTTCTCAGCCGCGCGATCGATCTCGGCGTAGGTTGCTTCGGCGATCTCCGCGTCCAGGAAGCGGTTCACGCCTCGATAGAACTCGCCTGGTGTCTCGATTCGTAGCTCAGCGCCGGTGCGCGCCCTCAACTCACTTGCCAGGGAAGGCCAGGGGCGCGAACCTCTTCCGTTACCCGCTGGCTGGTACCAGTCGTCCTTCGTGTCATTGGAGACGAACAGCAGCTGCGAGCGCTCTGTCGAAGCTGCCATGTGCTCGATCGTCTCCTCCCAGAGCAGGAAGTCCCCCGATGAAGACAGGGGGGTACCCTTTCCTGCGTCCGCAAATCCAGGCGGGATTTGGTTAGGGAATCTATATGTCGCTGCTTCATCCACGCGCCGCCGAATTTCGGTCGGATCTGGAGGCTCCGCGATCTTATCGCCGAATAGTGCGGCTACCTGAGACAGTACGGGGTCGCCCTTTTCTACTGACGAAATGGCGAGATCGTACTCTTTGAGCCGCTGAATGTGATCGCCGAGTGCCTTGGTCCACTCGCTGAGCAGTGCCCTAACGGCCTGATCTGATATATCAGATTCAAGAGCTTCTTTAGCTTTGGTGTCTTGCGCATACTTGAGAAGCAAATCCTGGACGAGCTTTCGGGCATCCAAAATGGCTGTTCGCGCCTCTCCGATCTTGCTTTGAAGATTTTTAGACGCGGCTTCCAGGGCTTTCTTTCTGCCGATGATGATGCGATGGCGATTTTGGACGAACTCAAGCCCAACCTGATGCGGGAGCCACAGTCTCTGTTGCACGCTTTGGAGGGCTTCTAGGACCTGCGTGCGGGCGGCAGGAGTGTACTCGTAGAGGCTGAGCAGTACGTTCGTATCGAGTACAACAGTCCCATGGGTGAAGAACTGCCGCCGGTCGGGGCTGTCCTCGGACGGACCGCTCTGAATCCAATCCCGGTACTGCCTGATCAACGGGTAGTCGTTCTCCGGGCCGACCACTGTTCATCTCCTCTTTCTGCTAATGGAGGTACGAATCTGATGATCCCGCGTTTGGTGTGGCGCCGCCACTAAATAGGTCCCATCTCTTGAGGGATCTGCAGCTCCCTGTGACGCGGTTCGCCTTGCGCGGAAGCTGAGTGCTCAGGTGCTGGCTGCCGGACCCGGCTCTCCTGGGCCTCTGGGAGCCGAGGTGCCGGATCCGCAGCTTCGCCAGGCCTTGCGATGACCCAGTAGCCCCCGTCGATAGAGGCTTGAGGGCGGTCGTGGTGTTCAGGCCGGGCACGTGCTACTCGATGGGCTACGAACTCACCTTCGCTTGGCACCGGGCCCCCTAGGGCTCGGGCCACTGCTTGGTGGGACTGGTAGTCGCCGAGGATGATTATTCCCTCCGGGCGCAGAGCTGGACGTGCCCGCCCCTTGTCTCCCTCGCGCACCCGAGCCATGTAGTCAAGTTGCTGAGCGGCAGTACGCACAACACCACGGCCGATTCGTTTGCCGTGTACGGAGCGGAAAAGTTCGCGGACGCGGGCCTGCCCCTTGTTCTTGCCTGGGATCAGGATGCGTGCCCGAATTTCCTCATTGAGGTGGAGCAGGACATTCTCTGGGAGTTCTGCATCTTTCCAGAGCCAGCAAATCTTGTCGCGGTGCCTGGATTTGACCGTGAACTTCATGTCTCTATTGGTCCCGCCATTGAGCCATTCACGCTCTATGCGCAGCAGGCCGGCGCTCCATTGACTCAAGTGGTCGTCAGCCCACACGAGCAGGCAGAGGTGACCGAGAGCCTCTGGTGGGATCATCCACATGCCAAACCGTTGTGAGTATTTGCAGTCCACTTCGATACCGGCGATCCGGTAGTCCGTGGCGTCCCCATCCTCGAACGTGAACTCTCGTTGGAGATTGATCTCCACAAGGGTCCCCGCGTGGGTCTTCTCTGTCTTGAAGAGCGTGTTCCAGTCGTAGCGACCGGTTGCTTCACCGTTGAGGAGTTGATCGATCGTGTTGCGGAGGACAGCGGCGAACCGTCGGCCATCTGGATCAAGCTGCAACAGGCGATCGCGGACGGTTATGAGTTCGGCGTCGCGACGCACGGCTTCGTCGAGGGCGATGCTATTCGCTGCAATTACATCTATGGGAAGCAAGTGAGACCTCGACTAGTTCTGAGCTTGCCGTAACGACAACTTCGTGAGCGCGGCATGAGTGCACATTAAATTCAGTGAGCGTGCAGCTGGCATGTCGGAATTCTGGATAAGGAGCCCGGTGGGTTGTTCACCGTGGCGGCCATCCGTCCGCTCCGTGGCACTCCCCATAAACCTGCACCACCCCACACCAACAAGCCGCGCCCCTCTGCGGCGGCCACTCCACCGCCAACCCCCGCGCCGCCAGCGTCGTCGCGTACTGCGGTAGCAGCGTCGCGTCGGCCGGCGACGAGCCCTCCGATGCTGCGAAGGCCTCGTACGACGGGACCGTGCCCGTCACGATGCCCAGGTTCGGGGTGCCTGAGGAGGAGAGCTCTCGTAGGGAGGACTCTATGGTCGCCAAGTGCTCCTCGTGGGACGGGTATTCGGTGGTCAGGCCCGGGTACGCCGTGACCAGTTCGCTCAGTTCGTTCGCCGGCCAGTGCAGGACCGCTACCGGGAAGGGGCGGGACAGGGCCTCGCGGTACGCGCCCAACTCTGCCCGGAGACGGGAGATTTCGGCCTGCAACTCCGCCGGGTTGTCCGAGCCAAGGGACCAGACGCGCTTGGGGTCGTGCAGCTCGTCCAGGGAGACCGAGGACGAGTGGAGGGTGTCCGCCAGGGCGTCCCACTCGTCGTGGGGCGAGCCGAGCATGCGGCGCACCCGGTGGCGGCCGAAGAGCAGGGCGCGGGTGGCGTAGGGGGGCTCCGGGACGTCTGTCAGGAGGAGGGTCGCGGCTGCCGTGAAGGTGTCCTGGGCCGCTTCCAGCTCGTCATGGGATTCCAGGGCCTCGGCGACGATCACCCAGGGGGCCGGGTCCCGGGGGGCGGCTGCGCGGACTCCGGCGATGATCGCGCGGGCCTCCGCCTCGTGGCCGTACTCCCAGAGGTTGGAGGCTTTCAGCGCTCGTACGAGGTGGGGGTTGTCGAGAGGGACGGACGACGACAGTAGGCGGTCGTAGAGGGCTGTCGCGGTGGGGCGGTCGCCGGAGAGTTCCCGGTGGGCGGCGGCCTGCAGGAGCAGGTGCTCGGCGTCCTCCGGGTAGAGGTCGGCGGTCCGCTCCAGGCGTGCCGCTTCGGCGTTGTGGTCGACGTTCTCGGCAGGCGTGTCGGGGCGCATGGACGACACGGTACTGCCCGATGGGGGGCGGAGGTGAGGGACGGGTTGAGGTAGAGACAGGGGTGCGTGGAGCAGGCCAGGCGGCGCGGGAAGCAAGAGCGCCCTCCGCGCCGGGCCGCCCCGAGCTGGGGCGCGGGCCGGGGGTGACCCCGGCCCGCGCGCCCGCGTTCGACTCCGGTCGGCTCCTTAGATCGTCACCCCGTCGATCTGCAGCGTCTGCACCGCCCCCGCCGCGAACGGCACCGCCACCGACTTGCCGCTCAGGTGGGTGTCCGAGTACGCGCGGTAGCGGTCGCTGCCGCCCGAGGTGTGGGTGTTCCAGCGGGGGACCAGGCCGTTCGTGCCGCCGGTCACCGTCGTGAAGCCCGAGAGGTTGAAGGTGAAGGTCTGGGCAGACGACGCGGTGTTGATCGCCACGATCACCAGGCGCTTCGCCGCCGCGTCGTACGCCGCCGCGGTGTAGCTGGAGCCCGCGTCCAGGATGGTCATTCCCGGGCGGATGTGGCGGCTGAACTGTGCCATGACGTAGTACTTGGTCTGGACTGTCGTCGGCTGGAGTGTGTTCGCGTCGTACGCGATCATCGCCCAGCCCGCCGTCGGGTCCATCACCTGCCAGTAGACCCAGGCCGTGGGGTGCAGCCAGCGGAAGTCGTAACAGAGGTTGCGGGCGAGGGTCCAGCCCGTGCCGTCGCTGTCGCCCGTCTCCGAGTTCCAGAGTTTCTTGCCGGCGGTGGTGACCACGTCCGTGTAGAGGAGGTCGCGGCGGCCGTTCGCGCCCTGGTAGCCGTGTACGTTCACCTGGCTGACCAGGGCCTTCGTGGAAGCGCCGAAGGAGTTCCATGTCGAGCGGGCCGTGTCGTAGTTCGTCTCGTCGGAGGCCGAGATGCGGACCGACGTCAGGCCGCGGGCGTCCAACTCGCTGCGCATGTACGGGAGTACGGCGGCCTGGACCGCCGGGTCCATGTGGCAGCCCTCCTGGGTGCCGGTCGCCGTCCACCAGGAGGCCGCCGGCTCGTTGAAGGGGTCGACCGTCGCGAAGTTCACGCCCCAGTTGTTCTTCGCGTACAGGGCCGTCGCCGCCAGGTGGGAGGCGTGCTGGCGGTAGTTCCAGGTCTGGAGGTTGTTGCCGCCGCCGGAGGCGCCCGAGGGGTTGTGGTTCGAGCACATCCACCACATGGGGGAGTTGGCGAAGAGTTCGGTCGTCGCTCCGCGCGCCACCGCCTTCGTCAGGGCCGCGCGCTGGTTGGTGTCCGCCGTCCATTTCCAGGCCGAGGAGGTCGGGTTCTCGTTGGTGTAGTCCTGCCAGAAGCCCTCGATCTGCTTGAAGGCGGGGATGTTGGCGGACTTGACCATCGACTCGCCGGCGATCGAGTTCGAGCTGCACGCGCCGAGGTTGTAGCGGGCGATGTTCATGCCCAGGCCGGGCAGGGCCGTGCCGTTGTACGTCGTCGTCTTGGTGGTGAACCACAGGTCGGCGAAGTCGTCCCGGGCGCCGAAGACGTTGGCCCACCAGGCGAGCGAGGTGCCCCAGCCCTCCCAGGTGCCGTACTTCGTGGCCGGGTTGATCGCGATGGTCGCGTCCGCGTGTGCCGTGCCTGTGCCGAGGGCGGTGCCCACCACCGCGCCGCCTGCCGCGGCCAGGAGGGCTCTGCGGCCGAAGGCCGTCGGGGGGCCTTCGGCCGCCGGGGTCTGTGTGGCCGGTCTCGCCTGGTCGTCCTTGGGGTCGGGGGATGCAGTCATGTCAGCTCCGGGGGATGCGGGTGCCGAGGGGAGGGAAAGGTGGGGTTGGGGGGCCGGCCACCTTCCGAACTGCTCAGTGCAGACAACTACTTCAGTTACTTCAGTGCAGACAACTACTCAGTGCGAACAACTGCTCAGTGGGGACAACTGCTAGTAGCGACATCGGAAGAGTCAGGGGTGAAAGGTGAGGTTGTCGAGAGGTGTGACAGCGCTTTCTCCTATTTCTTTCAAGGGTTGTGAGAAGGGGAGATGAAAGTCGCCCACCCCCGCGCGCTCTGGATCGCCGCCGAGGGCGCCGTCACCCTCGGACTCGTCCTCCTGCTCTTCGTCGCCCATCAGCTGTGGTGGACCAACAGGCAGGCCCAGGAGGGGGCGGCCCGGGAGGTGGCCGCGCTGGAGAGGGATTGGGGGAGGGATCGGGGGAGGGAGCGGTCGGCCACGGGAGAGAGCGACGAGGGGCCGGGGCCGGTACCGCTCGCCGCCCCGGCCCCGCTCGCCAGTCCGTCCGCGTCGCCCCGCCCCGCCGAGGCCTATGCCGTCCTCGTCGTCCCCCGCCTCAGCCTCCGCGTGCCCGTCGCCGAGGGGGTCGGCCGGGCGGACGTCCTCGACAAGGGGTACGTCGGGCACTACCCGGGGACCGCGCAGCCCGGCCGGCCCGGGAACTTCGCGCTCGCCGGGCACCGCAACACCCACGGCGAGCCCTTGCGCCACCTCGACCGGCTCGAACCCGGCGACGAGGTCCGCGTCGAGACCCGGGACGCCGTCCACACGTACGTCGTCGACCGGACGCTCCCGCAGACCGCGCCCGGCGACGGCGGGGTCCTGCGGTCCGTCCCGCGCAGCGACGTGCGGCCGTCGTACGGGTACGGCGAGCGCGGCCACTACCTCACGCTCACCACCTGCACTCCCGAGTACACCTCCACGTACCGCCTCGTAGTCTGGGGGAAGCTGCGCTCGGTGCGGCTGAGATGAGAGCATGTGTGCGAGTACGCCCGAGTGAGCCCATGAGTCCGGGTGAGCCGCGACCGAATGGAGAGGGGGAGAGCCGTGATCCGTGACTGGGTCGGTGCACGTCCCGCCGCGATCCTTCTGCTGCTCCTCTTCGAGGTCGCCGTCCTCGACAGCGGCACGCTCTGCGCGGCCGTCGCCTTCGCCGCGACCGCCGCCGCCGGCTCCGCGTTCGCCGCCTGCGCGGTGATCGCCTCGCGCTGCGCGCCCGTCGTACCCCGTACGCGCGTACGGACAGCCATACGGGACCGTGAGCGCCGTACGGCGTTCCTGTCCCAACGCGATCCCGACGCACGCGGCCGTACGCGGCCCCGGGCGCCCGGACGTGCCCTCCTGACGGCCACCGCGTAGGGCACGCTCCCAGCCACCTGACTGCACGTGCCCCTTCTCGCGGGCCGTCGCGCCATGCCCCGGTCACCGGACGACATCACCGAACGACGTCATCGAACGGCGTCTTGTCTCCGGATGACGACTTCCTGGCACGACGAGACCCCTGGAGGGCTCCCACTCATGTCCGTTTTCGCCGACCTTGTCGCGCATCTCGCCGACCTGCTCCAGCCACTGTTCCACGCCTCCGCGACGGCCGTCGCGATCGTCCTGTTCACGGCACTCGTACGACTGCTTGTGCACCCCCTGTCCCGGGCGGCGGCGCGGGGGCAGCGGGCGCGGGTCGCGTTGCAGCCGCAGATCGCGGAGCTGCGGAAGAAGCACGCGAAGAACCCGGAGAAGCTGCAGAAGGCCATGCTGGAGCTGCACACGAAGGAGAAGGTGTCGCCGCTGTCCGGCTGCCTGCCCAGCCTCTGCCAGCTGCCGGCCTTCTTCCTCCTCTACCACCTGTTCTCCAACCGGACCATCGGCGGCGAGGCCAACGCTCTCCTCACCCACAAGCTCTTCGCGGCCCCGCTCGGCGACCGCTGGCACGACGCGCTGGGGGACGGCGGTGTGTTCGGGCCGCAGGGGCTCGTCTATGTGGGGCTGTTCGTGATCGTCACGGGGGTCGCGGCGTTCAACTTCCGGCGTACGAAGCGGATGATGGCGGCGGGTACGGCCGGGATGCCGACCGTGTCGGACGAGCAGGTGCCCGGGATGGCGGCGAGCATGGGGGCCGTCAGCAAGTTCATGCCGTTCATGTCCTTCTTCACGCTGGTCAGCGTGGCGGTGGTGCCGCTGGCGGCCGCGTTGTACGTGGTCACCAGTACGACGTGGAGTGCGGTGGAGCGGGCGTTCCTCTACCCGCTGCCCGCGGCCGGGGCCGCCGCGGGCGCGCCGGCGGCGGCCGTC
>NZ_LRTR01000874.1 GCF_001550375.1 Streptomyces europaeiscabiei
TGGTGACCGACGGCCGGGCGACCGGCGGACCGGAACCCGTCGCGCTCGCCGGGCGGGCGGCACGGCTGTTCGCGGCCGAGGGCACCGCCTGCGTGGTCGTCGACTGCGAGTCGGGCCTTGTCCGGCTGGGGCTCGCCGGGCAGCTCGCGGGTGAACTGGGTGGTACGGCGGTGACGTTGGACGAGCTGCGGGCCGACTCCATCGCCGGGCTGGTACGCCACGTGCAGGGAACGCAGGGACCGCAGGGAACTTCGAGGAGGGCCGCGTAGATGCCGCAGGGACAGCCGAGTGTCGTACCCGACGACGGACTGACGACTCGTCAGCGCCGGAATCGTCCACTGGTCTTCGTGCACACGGGCGTGGGCAAGGGCAAGTCCACCGCCGCGTTCGGGCTCGCGCTGCGCGCCTGGAACCAGGGATGGCCGATCGGGGTGTTCCAGTTCGTCAAGTCGGCGAAGTGGAAGGTCGGCGAGGAGAACGCGCTGCGTGTGCTCGGGGCGTCCGGTGAGGGCGGGTCCGTCGACTGGCACAAGATGGGCGAGGGCTGGTCGTGGGTGCAGCGCGACGGGCAGATGGACAACGAGGACAAGGCCCGGGAGGGCTGGGAGCAGGTCAAGCGGGACCTGGCGGCCGAGACGTACAAGCTGTATGTGCTGGACGAGTTCGCGTACCCCCTGCACTGGGGGTGGATCGACACCGATGAGGTGATCGACGTGCTGCGCGACCGGCCGGGGACCCAGCATGTCGTGATCACCGGGCGGAACGCGCCGGAGAAGCTCGTCGACTTCGCGGACCTCGTGACCGACATGTCGAAGGTCAAGCACCCCATGGACGCGGGCCAGAAGGGCCAGCGGGGCATCGAGTGGTGACGCCGTGACCTTCTCGCCCTCCACTCCCCTGCCCTCCGTCCCCCGGCTGGTCGTCGGCGCGCCCTCCTCGCGCAGCGGCAAGACCACCGTGGCCACCGGGCTGATGGCCGCGCTCACCGAGCGTGGGTTCGCCGTGTCCCCGCACAAGGTGGGGCCGGACTACATCGACCCCGGGTACCACGCGCTCGCGAGCGGGCGGGTGGGGCGCAACCTCGACGCGTACCTGTGCGGCCCCGAGCTGGTCGCGCCGCTCTTCGCGCACGGGGCGCGCGGGTGCGACATCGCCGTCGTCGAGGGTGTGATGGGGATGTACGACGGGGCCTCGGGGCAGGGGGAACTGGCGTCCACCGCGCATGTGGCGAAGCTGCTGCGGGCGCCGGTCGTGCTGGTCGTGGACGCGTCGTCGCAGTCGCGGTCGGTGGCGGCGCTGGTGCACGGTTTCGCCTCCTGGGATCCCGAGGTGCGGATGGGGGGCGTGATCCTCAACAAGGTCGCCTCGGACCGGCACGAGGAGTTGCTGCGGGACGCCCTGGAGTCGACCGGTGTGCCCGTGCTGGGCGTGCTGCGGCGGGCACCCCAGGTGGACACGCCGTCCCGGCATCTGGGGCTGGTCCCGGTCGCCGAGCGGCAGGCCGCGGCGGTGGAGGCCGTGGCGGCGATGGCCGCGCAGGTGCGGGCGGGGTGCGATCTGGAGGCGCTGGTCGCGCTCGCCCGGAGCGCGGGGCCGTTGTCGGGTGCGGCCTGGGAGCCGCCCGTCGCCGCCGTCACGGGGAGGCGGGAGGTGGTCGCCGTGGCGGGCGGGCCCGCGTTCACCTTCTCCTATGCCGAGCACGCCGAGCTGCTGACCGCCGCCGGCGCCGAGGTCGTCGTCTTCGACCCCCTGCACGACGAGCAACTGCCCCACGGGGCGAGCGGGTTGGTGATCGGCGGCGGGTTCCCCGAGATGTACGCCGCCGAGCTGTCCGCCAACGAGCCGCTGCGGAAGGCGGTCGCCGAGCTGGCGTTCGGCGGGGCTCCGGTGGCCGCCGAGTGCGCCGGTCTGCTCTATCTGTGCCGGGAGCTGGACGGGCGGCCCATGTGCGGGGTGCTCGACGCCACGGCGCGGATGGACGAGCGGCTGACCCTCGGATACCGGGACGCCGTGGCCGTCGGCGACAGCGTGCTCGCGCCGGCCGGTACCCGGATGCGGGCGCACGAATTCCACCGGACGGTCGTCGAGCCCGGGGCCGGGCCGGCTCCCGCCTGGGGAGTACGGAGTCCTCGGCCCCGGGTCGAGGGGTTCGTGCAGCAAGGGGTGCACGCGAGTTATCTGCACACGCACTGGGCGGCCGAGCCCGGTGTCGCCCGGCGGTTCGTGGAGAGATGCCGGACCTCATGAGCGGCGGCCCGGCCGGAGCAGCGCCCGGCTTCGAGCCCTCCCGTTCACTCCGCGACACCCACCACCAGCCAGATGAAGGCCGCCCCGGCGATCGTGCACAGCACGGTGGAGCGGGCCGGGTGTTCGTGGTGGGCCTCGGGGAGGATCTCGGCGGCGGCGAGGTAGAGCAGCGCGCCGCCGAAGAAGCCGAGGTAGCAGCCGAGGGGGCCCTCCGGGATCGTGAACAGCAGGGTGGAGGCGGCTCCCACCACCGGGGCCGCCGCGTCCGCGAGCAGCATCGCGAGCGCGCGGCGGCGGGCGTTGCCGTACAGGCTCGTCAGCGTGTACGTGTTGAAGCCGTCCGCGAAGTCGTGGGCGATCACCGCGAGCGCGACCGCGATGCCCATGCCGTCGCCGATCTGGAAGGCCGCGCCGATCGCGACGCCGTCCATGGCGCTGTGCCCGACCATCGCGGCGGCGGCCGTCAGGCCCACCTGGGGTGTACGGCCGTTGTGCTCCTTCGCCCCGTGCGCCGCCTGGCGTACGGCCAGCAGGCGTTCCACCAGGTGGGCCAGGAGAAATCCGGCGACGAACAGCAGCAGCGCGGCCGGTACGCCGAAGACCTCGTCGCCGGCTGCCCGAAGTGCCTCGGGGAGCAGGTCGAGGCCGACCACGCCCAGCATCAGGCCGCCGGCCAGGCCCAGCACCAGGTGACGGCGGTCCGTCACCCGTTGTGCCGTCCAGCCGCCGACCAGCGTCATCAGGAACGCGCCGAGTGCCACGAAGACCGCCATGCGTCTTTGCTACCGGAAGAGCCGGGCCTCTCGGCTGCGGCGCCCCGGGCGGGTGCGCAGCGGGAGGGCCGGGTTTCGGCCGCGGGTCGGTCGTGGCCGCTCACGCGCACGCGGCGGAGCCGCCCGTGTCACAGCCCCGCGCCCCTGCCGGGGCGCGGCCGTGGCTGACCATGTGCTCGGCTCGCTCGTCGTGGGTGTGGGCGCCTCCAGGGGCGCGTCCGTGGGGGAGATCCTCCGTCTGATCGAGGGCGCCCTGCGGGACGCCGGTCTCGCGCGCGAGTCGGTCGCAGCGCTCGCCACCGTCGACACCAAGGCCGATGAATCCGGCATCGTCCACGCCGCCGAACGTCTCGGCGTTCCCCTGGTGGCCTACTCCGCAGAGGAGTTGGCCACGGTGCAGGTGCCGAACCCCTCCGACGCGCCCCTCGCCGCCATCGGCACCCCGTCCGTCGCGGAGGCCGCCGCGCTCGTGAGCGGGGGCGAACTCCTCGTCCCCAAGCGGAAGTCGGAGCCGGCGGACGGGCGGCCGGCGAGGGTGACCTGTGCCGTCGCGTCGGCCGGTGCGGTGCGGGACGCCTCGCTGCCGCACGGGTCGAGCCGGCCGACGAACCCTGCCGTCGCCGGATCCGGCGCCGGTCGGCATGATGATCGTCGTGACGGTGACCGTGACCTTGGCGGTGGCCCCGAGAGACACGACGACGGTGGCTGCCACCGATCGGGCGTGACCACGACCCCGCACCACCCGCGATCCACCCCCCTTCCGCATCCGCACCCAGCTTCCGCTTCCGCTTCCGAGGAGACATCGTGACCACCCCGCCGCCCGCCCTGCTCGTCGCCGGTCATGGCACCCAGGACGAGGCCGGAGCCGAGGCGTTCCGTGACTTACTGCACGAGCTGGGGCGCCGGCACCCCGGGCTGCCCGTCGCGGGAGGCTTCGTCGAACCGTCCCGGCCGTCGCTGGGCAAGGCCGTGGACGAGCTGACGGAGCGGGGGGTACGGCGGTTCGCCGTGGTCCCGCTGACGTCGGAGCCCACCGGTCGGGCCGAGAGGGACGTGACGGCGGCGCTGGCCCTCGCGCGGGAGCGGCACCCGGGGATCTCGTACACCCGCGGCCGTCCGCCGGGCCCGCACCCTGCGCTGCTGAACCTCCTGGAGCGGCGGACGGAGGAGGCCCTGGGGGCGTCCTCGCCGCGCATGCCGGGCGACCGGGCCGATGTGACGGTGCTGCTCGTCGGGCACGGGTCCACCGACCCCGGGGCCAACGCCGAGGTGCACCGGGCGGCCCGGCTGCTGTGGGAGGGGCGCGGGTACGCGGGCGTGGAGACGGCGTTCGTGTCGCTGGCGGCGCCGGACGTGCCGAGCGGTCTCGACCGGTGCGTGAAGCTGGGCGCGCGGCGGATCGTCGTGCTGCCGTACTTCCCGCTCCCGGGCGGGCCGGCGGACCGGGTGCGGCAGCAGACCGAGGGCTGGGCTGCCGCTCGTCCGGAGATCGGGGTACGGTCGGCCGATGTCATCGGACCGGAGCCGGAGCTGCTCGATCTGGTCGTGGAGCGGTACCGGGAGGCGCTGGAGGGCGATCCGCACATGAACCGCGTCTCGCACGACTCCTCCCCCCACGGCGGCACCCCGCCCGGCGTCGAGAACGCCACCGGACTGCCACGACAGCCGCGCGTCCATCCGGACGACGACGGGCACCAGGGCCACGATCACCACCACTGGGGACACGCGCACTCCCATGCACACTGAATCCGACTCCGGGAGCGGGCACGACCTGCGGCACACGGGTCACGACCTGCGGCATCACGGCGACGCCGAGGTACGGGACGACGGGGCCAGGCTCATCGATCTCGCCGTGAACGTCCGGGCCGGCACCCCGCCCGCCTGGCTGCGGGAGCGGATAGCCGGGTCGCTGGCCGGGCTGGCCTCCTACCCCGACGGGCGGGCCGCCCGGGAGGCGGTGGCGGCCCGGCACGGGCTGCCGACGGACCGGGTGCTGCTCACTGCGGGAGCCGCCGAGGCCTTCGTGCTGCTGGCCCGTGCCCTGAAGGTCCGGCACCCCGTGGTCGTGCACCCGCAGTTCACGGAACCGGAGGCCGCGCTGCGGGACGCCGGGCACACCGTGGACCGGGTGCTGCTGCGGGAGTCGGACGGCTTCCGGCTGGACCCGGCGGCCGTGCCTCGGGACGCGGACCTGGTCGTCATCGGCAACCCGACCAACCCGACGTCGGTGCTGCACCCGGCGGCGTCCATCGCCCGACTGGCCCGGCCGGGGCGGACGTTGGTGGTCGACGAGGCGTTCATGGACGCGGTGCCCGGTGAGCGTGAGGCGCTGGCCGGCCGGACGGACGTGCCCGGCCTCGTCGTCCTGCGCAGCCTCACCAAGACCTGGGGGCTGGCCGGCCTGCGGATCGGCTACGTCCTCGCCGACCCGGGGACGATCACCGAACTGGAGCGCGCCCAGCCCCTGTGGCCGGTGTCGACGCCCGCCCTCGCGGCGGCCGAGGCGTGTGTGTCGGACCGGGCGCTGGCGGAGGCGGCCGAAGCGGCCGGCCGGATCACCGCAGACCGGGCCCATCTGGTCGCCGGGCTGCAGGAGTTCGCCCCCGACGGCCTCGTCGTGGCCGAGCCCGCCGAGGGCCCGTTCGTCCTGGTCCGGCTGCCCCGCGCGACCGCCGTACGACGCCATCTGCGCAGCCTCGGCTTCGCCGTACGCCGCGGTGACACCTTCCCGGGGCTGGACGAGGACTGGCTGCGTCTGGCGGTCCGCGACCGGGTCACGGTCAACGGTTTCCTCCAGGCGCTGGACCGGGCGATGACGCTGGCGGACCACTGAGCAAAGGGCTCGACGGCCGGCCTGCGGAGGTGCGCCGCGATGGTCACTTCGGCCCCTGCCCCTGAGGGAGCGGCAGCGACCGAATCCCGTACGGCAGTTCGCTCCGGCAGACCCGTTCCCGGGTGCCGTCCGGGAAGCGGATGTTCACGTCTCCGTCGGCGTCGACCGTCGCGCTCGCCCCGGTGTGCGGGGCGCGCGGGTCACCGCTGAGCAGGACGAGGGTCACCAGGACCGTTCCGCTCCGGCCGGCCCCTTGCGGTGCTTCGAGTACGGGTGTCGCCGAGTGGTGCCCGTACGCGTTCGCGCCGACGGCCCGTACGACGGCTCCGGGCCCGTCGCCCCAGCCGTACAGACCCACGATGGCGCTGGTCAGACCGTCCGCGCGGCGGGCCAGCGCCCAGCCCGGCCCCGACTCCCCCGTGGGCGGCGTGGTGTCGTCGGCCACGGCCCAGCCCCCTTCCCGTACGGGCGTGCCGACCGGGGTCTCGACGCGGTGCACCCTCACCTCCCAGGGGCCGTGCACCACACTGACCGTTTCGATGGCGTCGCCGTACCGGGACGCGGCGCGGCGGCCCTCGGCGCCCAAGGGGTGGATGCGGCCTCGGGGGGAGGGCGTGCCGTCGCGGGCGAGCAGGGCGAGGTGGTTGTCGGGGCCGGCCTGTGGGGTGTTCGGGGTCTCCGGTGCCGTGGCGCTGGAGTAGGCGAGCCGGGCGTAGTGCGGGCTGTCGTCGGCGGTGGCGGGCGGGGGCGGCAGCCGGTCGCTGCCGTGGTTGACGAGGCGTACGAGCCCGTCGGCGGCGGTGGAGTGCAGCAGCCAGCCGGGGCCGGGCAGGGCGAGCGTGGTGTCGGCCGTGTCGATGGGTGCGGGCTCCTCCGGCGCGCTCCACACGGGGTGGCTCTCGGGCAGGAGGAGCCCGAGGAAGGCCTTGCTCGCCCAGTACGGGGAGGCGGGGCCCGAGTAGCGCTGGGTGACGGGGAGGAAGGGCCGGTACCAGCCGAGCGTGAGCAGGCCCCGCTCGTCGGGCACGCCCCGCTCCGCGAAGTGCTTCAGGGCACCGGAGGCGAGCCTGCGGGTGCGGCCGGGCGGCAGGGGCGTGGCGTCGGCGAGGGCGCCCGCCCACAGCGGGGCGGCGGTCGCGAAACGGTAGGTGAGTGAGCGGCCCTGGTGTACGGGTGCCCCGTCGGCGCCGAAGAAGTGCTGGTGGGCGGCGAGGAACTCACGCAGCCGCCCGCGATGCCGGGCCACCAGCCCCGCGTCCGCCCGGGGGCCCGCGATCCGCGCCCACAGCACCGGATACAGGTGCAGCGCCCAGCCGTTGTAGTAGTCGAACTTCCGTCCGTCCCCGTCCGTGTACCAGCCGTCGCCCCGGTACCAGTCCTCCAGCCGGGCGAGCCCTGCGTCGATCTCGGCGCGGCTGTGCGGGGCGCCGACCGAGGCGAGGAACTCCTCGGTGATCACCTGGAAGAGCCGCCAGTTGGAGTCGTTGACGTCGGCTCCGACGAACCCGCCCAGCCAGTCGACGATCCGCCCGCGTACGGCGTCATCGAGGTGGTCCCACAGCCACGGGCGGGTCTCGTGCAGGGCGATCGCCATCGACGCGGCCTCCACCATGGGCTGAGCCCGGTCGGTGATCGCCGGCCACCGCTCGGCGCCGCCGCGCGGATCGGTCCCGGCGGCGAGCCCGGCCGCGTACCGCTCGATCAGGGCCGGGGCGACCCGTCCGCCCGAGCCCGCGATCCGGAAGGCCGCCAGCAGGAAGGAGCGGGCGAACCCCTCCAGTCCGTCGGACAGGGGCCCGGAGTGGCTGGCCCGCCCAGGCAGCCGGTACTGGGCCAGCCCCGGCGACGCGTACGGCACCAGCCCGTCGAGCAGCCGATCGGCGACGGTTTCCCAGTGGGCGCGGGTCCAGCCGGTGAGGGGGGAGAGGAGGAGATCGGTGGGCGGGAGCGTCGAGTGATCGGCGGGCGACACGTGCGGCGCGGTCATTCGGGGGTGAATCCTCCGTGAGTTGTGGACAGGGGCAGGGGTGGCGCGCCCATCAGGAGCGGGTGCGGCGCGCCCCCTCAGGGGCGCGGGGAACTGCGCGACCAGCCACACACGACCCGCACCATCACGACGGCCGCCGCGGAGCAGCGACACTGCGCCGCAGGACGATGTGCGTGCCCAGGAGGTGATGGCTCCCAGCCCCCCGCTCCGGATCCCGCAGAGCGATCCGCACAGCCGCCCGCCCCAACTCCTCCGCGGGGGTACGCACCGTGGTGAGCGGCGGATTGAAGTCCTCGGCCAGCGGAATGTCGTTGTACCCGACCACCGAGATGTCATCGGGAACGCTCAGCCCCCTGTCGGCGATCGCGCGGAGCACCCCTGCGGCGACCATGTCGTCCCCCGCGAACACGGCCGTGAACTCGCGTGTCTCCTTGAGCAGTTCGGTCATCGCACGCAGTCCGGCAGGGCGCCCGAGTCCGCAGTCCACGACCCGCGCGGCCTCGGGCGGCAGCCCGTGCTCCGCCAGCGCGGCCCGGTACCCCGCGACGCGGGCGTCGAGCGCCGTGTTCCCGGGCAGTCCGCCGAGGAAGGCGATCCGGCGGTGCCCGGCCGACAGCAGATGCCCGGTGATCGCCCGCGCCCCCGCCTCGTTGTCGAACTCGACGACCAGCGCCGGGATCCCGGGATCGGGGGCCGGCCGCCCGCACAGCACGAGCCGGGCCCCGGAGGAGTCCAGTGCCTGCGCGTACTGGGCCACGCGCGAGCGGTACGCGTCGTCCTCGACGACCCCGCCCACCAGGATCACCAGCCGCGCCCCCTCCTCCCGCATGAGCCGCACGAACTCCATCTCGCGCTGCGGGTCTCCCCCGGTCGCACCGACCACGCACAGCCAGCCCCGGTCGGCGGCCTCCGCCTCCACGCCCTCGGCGACCTGGGCGTAGAAGGGGCTGGTGACCTGGCGGACGACGACGGCGGCCATCTTGCGGCCGCCGCCGACCAGGGCGCGGGCGTGCGCGTTGGCGACGTAGTCGAGCTCGCGGGCCGCGCGCAGGACGCGGGCCCGGGCGGCGGCAGGCACGGGATGGTTGCCGCTGAGTGCGCGGGAGGTGGTGGCCGTCGACACCCCGGCCCGTTCGGCGACCTCCCGGATCGTGATCCGCCCCTTGGACACCGGGTCCTTGGCGGCCGGTGCCCTGGAGACCGGTTCCCTGGAGACCGGATCCTCCGACACCGACTCCCCCGACGCCGGCGCCCCGGGCACCGGCGTCCTGGGCATCAGCGGGTCGGGCATCAGCGGGTCGGGCACGGGTGTCCCCGGCACCGACGACCCGAGCACCAGCCCCTCGGGCATCGGCTCCGTGGGCTCCGTCTGCTTGGGTGCCATGTCGTTCCCCATCCCCCGCGTCTCCTGTTCCGCCGCTGCCGGCCGCCGGCCGCTGTTCACGTATTGGCCGCGTGGTCCTTCGCGAACTCCTCGGCCATTCTGTCGCCGCCCCGCTGCCGCCACTTCTTCACGGTCGCGTCCCATTCGGACATCGGCAGGCGACCGGCGACGATGCCGGTGATCGTGTCCTCGACGAGGGCCTTGAGGGTGGTCCCCTGGGAGTTCTTCGTGGCGGACTGGAGGCCGAAGGAGGCGTTGCGGATGGCGTGCGGCACGACCTTCCGCTGCCAGGTGTGCAGGGCCCGTACGGCGTCCGGCATGCCCGGTACGAACAGCACCTGCGGGCCCTCGGCGAGGTACTTCAGCGGCAGGTTGGTGTTGTTCTCGACCTCACCGAGCTTGGTGACCTGCGGGGAGCCGTCCGCGGCACGCGTGAAGTGGGTGCCTTCGACGCCGTAGTGGACGAGTTCCCACTCCTCGCTGCCGAAGGGGGCGGCGAGCAGGTCGAGGATGCGCAGCAGCAGCTCGATCCGTTCCTTCTTCGCCTTCTTGAGGACGGTGTAGCCGAAGGAGCGGCGGGCGGCGACGACTCCGCCGGGCTCACCGCCGACGCTGTACGGAAGGGCCGCCGCCGGGGTCAACTTGCCCTTGGTCTCCCGGTACTTGGGGAGGTACGCGCCGAAGCCGTCCTGCATGGAGCCGACCGTGCCGTTGTAGTAGAGCGTGGTCAGGTCGATCTGCGAGACGGACGTGGCGTCGGGGTGGTACGAGCCGTCCTCGCGCAGGCGTGCCTGGAAGGCGAGGGCCGCCTTGAAGCGCTCGTCGGCCAGGGCGGGCTCGAAGGTGCCGCCCTTGGTGACGGCCCATTCCAGGGGCGAGTTGTGGGCGGCGGCGTGGACGGCGTTGCCGAAGAGGGAGCCGGTGGCCGCGCCGAGGGCGTAGGTGCGGCCGCCGGTGGCCCGCTTGGCGACGGCGGCGAAGTCGTCGGCGGTCCAGCCCTCCTTCATGCCCGCGTCGGTGAACATGCCCTGGTTGAGCCAGAGCGTGGAACCCGGCAGGGGGCGCTCCAGCGGGATGCCGTAGAGGAGGCCACCGATGCGGCCCATGTCGCGCCAGGCGTGGGTGGGGATGTTCGCGAGGTTCGGGTAGTCGGCGATCGCGTCGCCGGAGAGGTACGGCGTGAGGTCCTCGGCGCGGCGCCGGACGAACTCGGCCTCGCGGGGCAGGACGAAGCCGGAGAAGACGTTGATGATGTCGGGCAGGGTGTCGGCGTCACCCGCCATCACCGTCGCCATCTTCTTCTGGTAGTCGGCCTGGGGGACGATCGTGTACTCGATCTTCACCCCGAGGGCCTTCTCGACCGCCGCCCAGAACCGGTTGGCGGAGGCGGACTTCGGCGGCGTGCCGAACGACACGGACATGACCCGGACCGTGGAGCCGTCGCCCGGGGTGCGGGAGACGGACTTGGACAGCTCGGCGGGGTAGGCCGTGTAGCCGGCCTGGACACCGGCCTCGGTGGGCGCGAGGTCCGGTTTCGGGCCGCGCGCGGGGGTGTACGTCGGCCAGGGCGCGAGCTTCTTGCCCGCGTTGGAGACGTCACTGTCGCCGGAGCTCGTGGAGCAGGCGGCCAGCAGGGCGGGGGCGGCGGCTGCGGCGCCACCGACGGCCACGGAGCGGAGCAACGAACGGCGGGACATGCTGGGCATGGGCGGAGGACCTTTCCGTGCACGGCTCTTGATGGAGTGTCGGGTCTCGGTTCTGTTGCTCTGGGGTCAGCTCTTGATGGCGCCGGTGAGCACGCCCTTCGTGAAGTACTTCTGCAGGAACGGATAGACGAGCAGGATCGGTACGGTGGCGATGACCAGCACCGCCATCTGTACGGTCTGCGGCGCGGTGACGGTGCCCTCGCCGGTCGTCGCGTCGGTGAGGCCGGAGCCGGCCACCACGTAGGTGCGCAGGACCTGTTGGAGGGGCCAGTGGTCGCTCTCCAGGTACAGCGAGGCGTAGAACCAGGAGTTCCAGTACGCCACCGCGTAGAACAGTCCGACGACGGCGAGCGCGGCCTTGGACAGTGGCAGGACGACCGAGAACAGCACCCGCCAGTCCCCCGCCCCGTCGAGCCGCGCGGCCTCGTACAGCTCCTCGGGGATGCCCTGGAAGAAGCCGCGCAGGACCACGAGGTTGAAGACGTTCACGAGGACGGGCAGCACGAGCGAGGCGTAACTGTCCAGCAGACCCAGCTCCTTGACCAGCAGGAAGCTCGGGATCATGCCGGGCGGGAAGAGGAAGGTGAACAGGATCAGCAGCAGCACCGGCCGGCCGCCGAAGACGCCGGGGCGGGAGAGCGCGTAGGCGAGGGTGACCGTGCAGGCGAGGCTGAGCAGGGTGCCGACGAGCGTGACGCCGGCGCTGACGCCGAGGGCGTGGGTGACGATGCCGCCGTCGAGGATGTCGCGGTACGCGTCGAGGCTGGGCTCGGTCGGCCACAGTACCCAGCCGCCGCCCGCCACCACCTCGTCGGTGGAGGCGAGGGACGTCGACACGATCACCAGGAACGGCACGCACACCAGGAGGACGACGACGGCGAGGGCGACGGCCTTGGCGGCCTGGGTCACCGGCTTCGGCTTCTCCATCCAGCCGGGCCGGACGGCGGTACGGGGGGTCCCGCGACCAGCGGTCCGGGTGCTGGTGCTGGTGCGGGCGCTCACTTGTAGACCCCTTGTTCGCCGAGGCGGTGGGCGACCTTGTTGGCGGCGTAGACGAGCAGCGCGCCGATGACGCCCTTGAACAGGCCCGCGGCGGCGGCGAATCCGTAGTCGCCGCCGACGATGCCCTGGTAGTAGACGAAGGTGTCGATGATCTCGGCGGCCTCCGGGCCGACCGCGTCGCGCTGGAGCAGCATCTGCTCGAAGCCGACGGAGAGGATCTCACCGAGCCGCATGATGAGCAGCAGCACGACCACCGGGCGGATGGCGGGCAGCGTGACGTGCCAGAAGCGGCGCCAGGGGCCTGCCCCGTCGATCGCGGCGGCCTCGTACTGCTGTTCGTCGACCTGCGCGAGGGCGGCCAGGAAGATGATCGTGCCCCAGCCGGCGTCCTTCCAGATGACCTGGGCGACGGTGAGCGACCGGAACGCGTCCGGGTCGCCGATGATGTCGACGGTACTCAGACCCATGCCGTCCAGCGAGGAGTTGAGCAGTCCGGTGTCGCCGAGCACCTGCTGGAAGAGGGCGACGACGATCACCCATGAGATGAAGTGCGGCAGATACGCGACCGACTGCACGAAGCGGCGGATGCTGCTCCGGGTGAGGCTGTGCAGCAGCAGGGCGAGGGCGAGCGGTACCGGGAAGTAGAAGACGAGCTGGAGGACGGCGATCCAGACCGTGTTGAGGACGGCCGCCCAGAACGCCTCGTCCGCGAACATCCGCTGGAAGTTGCCCGTGCCGACCCAGGGGCTGGCCCAGATGCCGTCGAACGGCACGTACTCCTTGAACGCGATGAGGTTGCCGGCCAGGGCGCCGTAGTGGAACAGCAGGAAGTAGCCGAGGCCGGGGAGCATGAGCAGGACGAGTGCGCGGGAGCTCCGGATCCGGCCCTTGCTCTGAAAACCTTTTCGTCGCGGTAACGGCTCGTCCGTCCGACGGCTCGCCGACCCGACCTCCTCTGCACCTGCGCGTTCCCGTAGTACAGCGGCCACGGGTCCCCCTCACATCTCGAAGTCGGAGTGAGGGGAAGTTAAAACGTTTTCAGTGCGCGGTCAACAGTCCTGACACACAACGTGAGTTGGGACTCGACCGTCCGCGGGCGGCCTAGCCGACGACCCGCCCGTTCAGCACCACCCTCGACGGGGCCGCCAGCACGCGGACGTCCGTGCGGGGGTCCTGTGCGTAGACCACCAGGTCGGCGGGGGCGCCCTCGGTCAGGCCGGGGCGGGCCAGCCAGTCGCGGGCGGCCCAGGTGGTGGCCGAGAGCGCCTCGACGGGCGGGATTCCGGCGGTGACCAGTTCCGCGACCTCGGCGGCGACCAGGCCGTGGGCGAGGGAGCCGCCGGCGTCGGTGCCGACGTACACCGGGATGCCGGCGTCGTAGGCGTTGCGGACGGTGTCGTAGCGGCGTTCGTGGAGACGGCGCATGTGCGCGGACCAGCGCGGGAACTTGGCCTCGCCGCCGGCCGCCATGGACGGGAACGTGGCGATGTTGACGAGTGTGGGGACGATGGCGACCCCGCGGGCGGCGAAGAGCGGGATCAGGTCCTCGGTCAGTCCCGTCGCGTGCTCGACGCAGTCGATGCCCGCCTCGACGAGGTCCCGCAGGGAGTCCTCCGCGAAGCAGTGGGCGGTGACGCGGGCGCCCAGCACGTGTGCCTCCGCGATGGCCGCCTCGACGGCCTCCCGGGGCCAGCACGCGGTCAGGTCCCCGACGCCCCGGTCGATCCAGTCCCCCACCAGCTTCACCCAGCCGTCACCGCGCCGGGCCTCCTGGGCGACGTACGCGACGAGCTCCTCCGGCTCGATCTCATGGGCGAAGTTCCGGATGTAGCGGCGGGTGCGGGCGATGTGGCGGCCGGCCCGGATGATCTTCGGGAGGTCGTCGCGGTCGTCGATCCAGCGGGTGTCGGAGGGGGACCCCGCGTCGCGGATCAGCAGTGTGCCGGCCTCGCGGTCGGTCAGCGCCTGCTTCTCGGCGATGTCCTCCGGTACGGGCCCGTGCGGACCCAGGCCCACGTGGCAGTGCGCGTCGACCAGGCCGGGCAGCACCCAGCCCTCGACGGTACGGACGTCCTGGGCGCCGAGCGGACGGTCGTAGGAGATGCGTCCGTCCACGACCCAGAGTTCGTCGCGGACGTCCTCCGCGCCGACGAGGATCCGTCCCTTGACGTGCAGAACAGCTTGATCGCTCATGTACCGCACGATAAGGCTCCCCCGGGGCACGATGTCGACCCCGGGTCCGTCGTGGCCGGCCGCACCCACGCGGCGGAGCCGCACATGTCACAGCCCCGCGCCCCTCACGGGGCGCTGTCGTCCTCCTCGACGTTCGCCATCGCCGGGTCCAGCAGACGCGACAGGAAGTGGCGGGTTCGCTCGTGGCTCGGATTGGTGATGACCTGGTTCGGGGTGCCGTCCTCGACGACGACCCCGCCGTCCATGAAGACCACCCTGTCGGCGACCTCCCTCGCGAACGTCATCTCGTGCGTCACGACCATCATCGTCATGCCCTCCTGGGCGAGCATGCGCATCACCGCCAGGACATCCCCCACCAACTCCGGGTCCAGCGCCGACGTCGGCTCGTCGAACAGCATCACCTCGGGGCCCATCGACAGCGAGCGGGCGATCGCGACCCGCTGCTGCTGACCGCCGGAGAGGGAGGCGGGGTAGGCGTTCGCCTTCTCGGTCAGGCCCACGCGCTCCAGGTTCTCGGCGGCCACCTTCGCCGCCTCCGCCTTGCCGCGCCTGAGCACCCTGCGCTGCGGCAGCGTGAGGTTCTCGGTCACCGTGAGGTGCGGGAAGAGGTTGAACTGCTGGAAGACCATGCCGATGCGACGGCGTACGGCGTCGATGTCGACATCGGGGTCGGTGAGTTCGGTGCCGCCGACGAAGACCTGGCCACTGGTGGGCTCCTCCAGGAGGTTCACACACCTGAGCAGGGTCGACTTGCCCGATCCCGACGGGCCGATCACGCACACGACCTCGCCCCGGCCGATCTCCAGGTCGATTCCCTTGAGGACCTCGTTGTCGCCGAACGACTTGTGCAGAGCGCGTACTTGAATCTCGGGCCGGGTCATTTCACGGCCTCCTGGGCCTTCGCCTCCATACGGCGCACGACGAAGCCGAGCGGGATGGTCACCAGCAGGTAGCACAGGCCGGCGACCAGGATCGGCGTGGAGTTGGCGGTGGTGCTGGCCAGGTCGCGGCCGTACTTGGACAGTTCCCGCTCCTCCAGCGTGACGCCGAGGAACAGGACGAGCGAGGAGTCCTTGAAGAGGAGGACCAGTTCGTTGGTGAGCGGCGGCAGGATGATCCGGAACGCCTGGGGAATGATGATCGAGACCATCGCGCGCGCGGGTGAGAAGCCCAGCGAACGGGCCGCCTCCAACTGCCCCTTGGGGACCGCCTGGATGCCCGCGCGAATCGTCTCCGCCATGTACGCGGCGGCCACCAGACCGAGCGCGAGGGCCACCTTGCCGTACGTGCCGCCGGGGATCTCCGTGCCGGGGAAGGCCAGCGGCACGGCGACGCCGATGAAGATGAAGATCAGCAGGGCGGGCAGGCCCCGGAAGATCTCGATGTACACACCGGCGAACCAGCGGTACGGGCCCACCGACGACAGCCGCATCAGCGCGATGACCATGCCGAGGACGAGTCCGAAGACGAAGCCGGACAGCGTGTACAGCACGGTGTTCTTCAGCGCGAGCGTGATGACGTCGGGGAACATCTGCTCGGCGATGTCCCACTGGGCGAACTGGTTCTTCAGCCGGGCCCAGTCGGCCGACACCGCGAAGGCGACGACGGCCGCGACGAACACCAGGTACTGCGCGCCCCGGGAGAGGGTGCGCTTCCGGCTCCGGCTCAGCCCCTTCCTCTTCGGCTGGAGCGGTGCCTGCGTGCCGGACACGCTCATGAGGCGGACGGGGAGGCGGAGGCGGCGCTCTCGTCGTACGGGCCGATCCACTGCTCGTACAGCTTCTTGTACGTGCCGTCGGACTTCGCGTCCGCCAGCGCCTTGTTGATGGCGGCGAGCAGCTTGGTGTTGCCCTTCTTCACCGTGATGCCGTACTCCTCACCGGTGTTGACCTGCTCGGCCACCGCGTAGGCGTCGGCGAGATCGGCGTTCTTCAGCCAGCCCTGGACGACCGGGTAGTCGATGACGACGGCGTCGACCTGGCCGGCGCGCAGTCCGTTGAGGACGGCGTCGGAGGACTCGAAGGAGACCGGGTCGAGCCCCTGGCTCTTGGCGTAGTCCTCGCCGGTCGTCTGCGCCTGGGTACCGACCTTCTTCCCCTTCAGGTCGGCGAAGGAGCGGATGTCCGTCTTCTTGGCGGCGAGGACGGCCTGGGTGGCCTCGAAGTACGGGTCGGAGAAGTCCACGTTCTTCTTGCGCTCGTCGGTGATCGTCATACCGGCCGCGGCGAGGTCGCACTCGCCGGAGTTCAGGAAGGCACCCGTCTTGAAGTTCTCGAACGGGGTATCGATGATCTTCTGCTGCACGCCCAGGTCCTCGGCGACGAGGTCGATCAGGGACACGTCGAAGCCCTGCTCCTTGCCGTCGATCTCCGACTGGAACGGCGGGTACGGAAGGTGGGTGCAGGTCGTGAGCTGACCGGCCTTCACCAGTTCGACCCCGCCGACCGCGGTCTTGGTGCCTGAGCCGCTGTCGCCGTCCGAGGAACAGCCGGCGACGAGCAGCAGCCCGGCCGTCGCGGTGGTGGCGGCAAGCAAGCGGGTCCGGCGTCCGAGGACCGAGTTCACGGGGAGACCTCCTGTGAGGGAACGGGGGGTGGGGGAACTGATGAAGCACAGATGGGGCAGAGACATCCGATTATAAGGAGATGTTTGACTCTCTCAAACCAATCCGATGGTCACCGAGCCGATCGACCTCGGAAGTCACCGGCCGGAGGGGCCCGAAGCACACTGCTCACGCTCGACCTACCCTCGACACCATCTACCCCGTGAGCGAAGAGAGCACCCCGTGACACACCCGTTTCTGGATCTGGCCCCGCTGAGCGCGGCGCACTTCGCGTCGATCGAGGACCGGGTGGCCCGGCTGCTCTCCACCACGCAGGACGTCGTGATCACCCAGGGCGAGGCGCTGCTGCCGCTGGAGGGCGCGATCCGCGGGGCCGCCGGGCCCGGCACGACCGCGCTGAACGTGATCACCGGCCCGTACGGGCAGACCTTCGGGGACTGGCTCAGGGACTGCGGGGCGACCGTGATCGACCTGGCCGTCCCCTTCCACACGGCGGTCACGGCCGCGCGGATCCGGGACGCCTTCGCCGAGCACCCGGCGATCGACTTCGTGTCGCTGGTCCACGCGGAGGCGGCGACCGGCAACACCAACCCGGTGGCGGAGATCGGCGAGATCGTCCGCGAGCACGGCGCCCTCTTCCACCTGGACGCGGTCGCCTCCGTCGGCGCCGAGCCGGTGCTGCCGGACGCGTGGGGTGTCGACCTGTGCGTCATCGGGGCGCAGAAGGCCATGGGCGGGCCGGCCGGGGTGTCGGCGATCTCCGTGAGCGAGCGGGCGTGGGCACGGATGGCCGCCAACCCGCAGGCCCCGCGCCGCTCGTACCTCTCCCTCCTGGACTGGAAGGAGCGCTGGATCGACGGCGGCCGCCGCGCGCTTCTCCACGCGCCCGCCCAGCTGGAGATGCTCGCCCTGGAGGCCTGCCTGGAGCGCATCGAGGCTGAGGGGCTCGACGCGGTGATGTCCCGGCACGCGTCCGCCGCCGCGGCGACCCGGGCGGGGGCGCTCGCGCTGGGCGGAGGCC
>NZ_LRTR01000875.1 GCF_001550375.1 Streptomyces europaeiscabiei
CAGGCCCTGCCCGCCGGGGGCGCGATGCTCGCCGTCAAGGCGCCCGAGGAGGAGGTGACGCCGCTGCTCGCCGGCCACGCGCACGCGGCGGGCGTGGCCGCGGTGAACGGTCCCGGCTCGGTGGTGGTGTCCGGGACCGCCGAGGTCATCGAGGACGTGGGCGCCGAGCTGGCCGCCCGCGGCACCAAGACACGGCGGCTGACCGTCTCGCACGCCTTCCACTCGCCGTTGATGGACCCGATGCTCGCCGACTTCGCCGCAGTCGCGCGGCGGATGACGTATCACGCGCCGGTGCTCGGTCTGGTCGGAAACCTCACGGGCGAACTCGTCGTCGACGAGGTGCGCGACCCGGACTACTGGGTCCGGCACGTACGGGAGGCCGTCCGGTTCGCCGCCGGCACCCGTGCCCTGACGGCCGCCGGCGTGACCCGCTTCGTGGAACTCGGCCCGGACGGCACCGCCGGCGCGATGGTGCAGGACTGCCTGGCGGACCTGGGTGTCGAGGCCACGACGGGCGTGGTGGCGCTGCTGCACCGGGAGCGCCCGGAGACCGGGACGCTGATCGGCTCGGTCGCCCGCGCGCACGCCCACGGTGCCACCGTCGACTGGGAGCGGTTCTTCGCAGGCACGGGCGCTCAGCGGGTGGAGCTGCCGACGTACGCCTTCCAGCGGGCGCGGTACTGGCCCGAGCCGTCGACCGTCTCACTCGACACCGCAGCCCTGGGGCTCGCCGACCCCGCGCACCCGTGGCTGGGCGCGCTCACGGCGTCGGCCGACGGCTCCTGCCACATCTTCACCGGCCGGCTCTCGCTCGCCGAGCATCCCTGGATCGCCGACCACACCGTGTTCGGCCGGGCGGTGCTGCCGGGGACCGGGCTTCTGGAACTGGCCCTGACGGCCGCGCACCGGGTGGGTGCGGCGGGCGTGGCCGACCTCACCCTGGTGGCGCCGCTCGTGCTGCCCGCCGACACGGCGGTGCACGTCCAGGTCGTCGTCGGCGGCGGCGAGAGCGGGCCGCCGACCGTGACGGTGCACAGCCGCAACGCCGACGGCACCGACGGCACCGACGCCTGGACTCTGCACGCCACGGGCGAGCTGAGCACGGCGCCCGTGGACGCGTCCGCCGGGTTCGCCTGGGCCGGCCAGTGGCCGGTGCCGGGGGCGGAGCCGGTCGCCATGGACGGCTTCTACGGGCGGTTCCAGGAGCAGGGCGTCGACTACGGCCCGGCGTTCCGGGGCACGGCGGCACTGTGGCGGCAGGGCGAGTCGGCGTACGGCTCGGTGCGGCTGCCCGGGCAGGACCGCGCGACGGACGGGTTCGGGCTGCATCCGGCGCTGCTGGACGCCGCGTTGAACGTGATGAAGGCCGTGCCGGGCGACGACACCGCCGGGCAGGACGGCGTACTGCTGCCGTTCTCCTGGTCGGGAGTCGAGTTGTACGCCACCGGCGCCGGCGAACTGCGCGTCCGGGTCGGCGTCCGCGACACCGCCACCGGCCGGCACCTGACGGTCGAGGCCGCCGACGCCACCGGCGCCCCGGTGGCCCGTGTGCAGGGCCTGGAGATGCGCCGCGCCACCG
>NZ_LRTR01000876.1 GCF_001550375.1 Streptomyces europaeiscabiei
CGACGACTTTCCGGTCTGTCAGCTTGCGTCCTTCGACGCGGAACGAGGTCACCGTGTTGCTGCCCGCGTTGACCGCCAGCAGCATGCCTGACGTGTCGTCGTAGACGAGGGAGCCCTGGGAGGCGAGCGAGTCCGTGGGGGCATCGACCTGATCGCCGCCCCTGCCGCCGGTCGCGAAGGTCCCCGAGGGACTGAGCTTGCCGTCGTCACCCCGCGCGAACACGTGGATGGCGTTGCCGTCCAGCTCGTTGCCCTGGACGAAGACCGCGTGGTCGGCCCCGGCAGCGCTCCCGGAGTACTGACTGGCCGAGGCCAGGGACACGGCCACCGTGGCCGCGCCGGCAACGGCGAGGGCCCCGCCACCGATCATGATCCGCCTTGTCCTGGACTTCGCCCGGTGACCGCTGCGCGTCCCGGCAGGCCGGCCTGTGCGGTGGTGACCACTACTCTGCATGTTCGTTCCCGTTCCTCTGGGGGCTGCGTCGTCTGTGCGCCCTTCATCCGCGATTGCGGACAGCAACAGCGTGGCCAAAGGGAACAGCGTGACGACGCGGAACGGCGATCGCGTCAGACTCTCGTAAGAGAGTCCTGGACCTGGACGCCTCGCAGAAGGAGGTCGCCCTGCCAGTCCACCGGCATCATCGAGGTCACCGACGCCTTCCCTCTCGAACCGAGTGCGCGCATTGATGAGGATGCGCGGTCGTCAGAGGAGAACTCGTCCGACAGCGGCGTATGGGAGATGCGCTGTCGCGTTGGTCGCGGCTTGGTTCACGGGAAGCAGCATGTGGCAGATGGGGTGGTCAGGGACGCATGGTCGGGGTCTCCGCCTCGGGCGGTTGGTGCCGTGCCGGTGCCGGATCACGCCGCTTGGCGAGCCGGTCGGCCCTCCAGCGTCGCCTCAACCAGTCGCCGGCCTCCCCGATCGCGCCGAGGAACGCGGCCGAGGCGATGCACTGTACGAGCGTGGCGGGCTGGTCGAACGCCTGGCCCACCAGCCGGAGGACGAGGGCGATCAGCGCCCACCAGACGGTGAGGGAAACGGCGCGCCGCACACGCCGCCGACTGGTCACGGGGCGGCCCTCACTACTCGGCGTGGCGCAAGCGCTGCGTAAGTGCAACCCACTGCGGCCACGATGGCCGCGGTGGCCGTAGCCACCAGGGTGATCACGGGCGGCGCCTCGGCCAGGCGCGGCACCGTGTTGAGGGGCGCGACGGCGTAGAGGGCGAGCAGGGCCAGGCCGCGCGGGCGCATGGGCGCGAGCCGGCGCCTCAGCCGGTGTGGTACCCGGCCGCTGACCAGAGCCAGTCCGGCCGGGAGCAGGGTGAGGGAGAAGAAGACGAGGCCGATCCAGTGCCAGATCATGTGTGCGAGAACTCCTGCGGTATGCGGTGGGCCGGTGGAGATACGGGGCAGCTCTCGCCACGACGGCGTCGGCGTTCGACTGTGTCCAGCTGGGGAGCGTTGGCAGGGGTGGAGGGGGCTGCAGCCGTACGCCAAGAGCGCGGCCATGGCCGCCAGGTCGATCCGGATGTGCCTGATGGGCGATCAATCACGATCGGTCCTCGTCTCGGTGGACGAGATGGGCGGTGAGCGCCCCGATGAGGAGGGCCCAGGCCACAGACGCGGGTCCTGCCGGGTGCCAGCCCAGCAGGATGGTGGCCCCTGCTGTTGTCGCTCCGGCGGCTACAGCACGACGGTCGGTGGCAAACGCCCACTGCTCACGGGCGGTTCCTCGGTGCCGGAGTTCGCCGAGTGCCGTTCTGACCACCAGGGCGGCGATGATGATTGCCGGGGCCAGCAGCGAGGCGTCCGCGGCCATCAGCCGTACATCCCGTCAAGCCGGTCCGTCATCTTGGCATCCATCGGGCCGTCGGCCGTTTCTGCCCGCAGAGCGTGAGCGACCGCCTGCCCCGGTGGCAGAGAAAACACCCTGGTGGCCTGTGAGCGGAATCGTGGGGCAGCGGCCATGACGGCGCACCTCCGGGCAACGGCGACGGGCACAAGGCCCCTTCACGCCGACCAGACTTCCCGGCACACCCCACGTCTCTTGACGTGTTCTTTGCACTCTATCTGCTGTCGGCGCCCCCGGACAGTCCTGCAAGGAACGGTGTGGACCATGGCCCCGCAGACGCGCTCCTCCTCCCCCCGGCCGGTCCGCCCGGCGTCCATGCACAACAGCCCACCGGCGCAGGCACGATCGCGACGAATGGTGACGATCACGGGCACGGCTACCTCCCAACCCAGGTGCTCAACTCGGTGATACCAGGCCCATATCCACCACCATGGCGATCGTCTCGGTTGTGGGAGTTTGGTCTCAGGTGTCGACCGGTGAAGCCCCTGTACAGGAGGGACAATGCGACCGCTCTCTCCCTGTTCGTTGTCTGAACCGCCGGGCGCATGCCCGGTTGGCTGCCCTCCGGATGGTCCGGCTGTCCGGCGAGTCGGTCAGTGGCCGGCCGACAATTCGCCGCTGAGCTTGCCGTGGAGGTGGGCGCTGGATTCGTTCAGGCCCGTGATCTCGACCTGTTTGCCGCGCTGGGCGTATTTGGTCTCGATGGCGTCCAGGGCGGCGACGGACGACGCGTCCCAGACGTGGGCTGAGGACAGATCGATGACGACCTGGTCGGGGTCGGTGGCGTAATTGAACTGGCCGACGAGATCGTTGGCGGAGGCGAAGAACAGCTCGCCCGTCACCCGGTAGACGACCGTGCTGCCGTCCGGGTCGGTCACGGCGGTGACCTCGGCGAGATGCGCGACCCGCTTGGCGAAGACGACCATGGCGGTGACCGAGCCGACGACGACACCGATGGCAAGGTTGTGGGTGGCGACCACACAGGAGACGGTGATCACCATGACTGAGATCTCCCCGGCGGGCAGCCGCTTGAAGGTCTTCGGTGCGATGGAGTGCCAGTCGAAGGTCGCGAACGACACCATGACCATGACGGCGACCAGGGCGGCCATGGGAATGTCGGAGACGACCGGACCGAAGACGACGCACAGCACCATCAGGAACGCGCCGGCCAGGAACGTGGACAGACGTGTTCGGGCGCCGGACACCTTCACGTTGATCATCGTCTGGCCGATCATCGCGCAGCCGCCCATGCCGCCGAAGAAGCCGGTGACGATGTTGGCGATGCCCTGCCCGATCGACTCGCGGGTCTTGGAGGAGTGGGTGTCGGTGATGTCGTCGACCAGCTTGGCCGTCATGAGCGACTCCATCAGGCCGACCAGCGCCATCGCGAACGCGTACGGGGCGATGGTGGTGAGGGTGTCCAGGGTGAACGGCACGTCGGGCAGGCCGGGAGTGGGCAGGGAGGACGGCAGGGTGCCCTTGTCGCCCACGGTCGGCACGGCGATCCCCGCCGCGACCGTGATCACGGTCAGGATCACGATGGACACCAGCGGGGCCGGGATGACGGTGGTGACCTTCGGGAAGAACACCATCAGCGCCAGGCCGGCCGCGATCAGCGGGTACACCGGCCAGGGCACGCCGGTCATCTCGGGAATCTGAGCCATGAAGATCAGGATGGCGAGGGAGTTGACGAAGCCGACCATCACGCTGCGGGGGATGAACCGCATCAGCTTCGCCACGCCGAGCGCGCCGAGGATCACCTGGAACACGCCGGCGAGAATGACCGCGGCGACGAGGTAACCCAGACCGTGCTCGCGGTTCAGCGGTGCGATCACCAGGGCGACGGCGCCGGTGGCGGCGGAGATCATTGCCCGGCGCCCGCCGACGACGGCGATGGTGACGGCCATGGTGAAGGAGGCGAACAGGCCGATCGCCGGATCGACCCCGGCGATGATGGAGAAGGAGATCGCCTCGGGGATCAGCGCGAGCGCGACCACCAGACCGGCCAGTACCTCGGTGCGCCAGACCTTCGGATCACGCAGCCACTCGGGCTTGAGACCTCGCAGCCGCGCGGTGGGAGACAGTGCGGAAGAAGACAACGAAGAAGCTACCTGTCGTACTCGTGCACGCCCCTGAACCAGCACGGGGTGGTGCGGAAGACGGCGCGGAAGGCCAGGCGGCATCCCACGATCGGCCCGGCAGTGGACCGGAAGTCGAGGTCGGAGCCGAGGGGCGCGATCGAGTGCGCATCGGGGCTCTGGTCAGGGGCGAAGGGTGGCTCTGGTCAGGGGCGAAAGGTCACGGCGGACAGGCGGCGGCGCCGGGCACCACAGACTCGCGCACGCATCTCTCCCGCAGGACTCGACATTCTTCACCGGAGGCGGCATCGGCCCCGACACGGCAACGGCGAGGCGGCAGGCCCGCACCGCACACGCGGAGGAAGGGCGGCACTCTGCCCTCACCCTCAGGAACTCTACCCTAACGTTAGAGTAGAGATCGGCGGGCTGGTCGAGACGCAGTGCCATCGGCGACGAGAAGGGCCAGGTCGGGGACGTGGACGGCAAACACATGCAGATCGGCGAGGTCGCCGCGCGAACCGAACTTTCCCTGCGCACCATCCGGCACTACGAGGAGACCGGCCTCGTGGCCCCGTCGGCGCGCTCGCAGGGCGGCTTCCGCCTCTACACGGAGGCCGACGTCGCCCGCCTGATGGTCATCCGACGCATGAAGCCACTCGGCTTCACCCTCGACGAGATGCGCGCTCTGCTGGAAGCCACCGACCGCCTCGACTCCGGCGAGGACCTGTTGCCCGAGGAACGCGAAGAACTCCTCGACCGGCTGCGGGGCTTCGAAGAGGCCGCACAGCAGCGCGTGGCGGACCTGCGCACCCAGCTGGCCAGGGCAGAAGAGTTCGCGGCCACCCTGCGCGAACGCCTCCCGCACACCGGCACACCGGCCCGGACTGCATAGGCGACCGGAACCGCGTGGGACGCGGCTTGATCACCTGCCACTCGTCACCCTCGTGATCCCGCCACTACGGAACTGTTGTCGAAGTACTCGTCGAGGCGAGCTCGCTGGGCGGGGGTAGACCGTTCGGTGGACCGCCGGCCGACCAGAACACGTCACCCGGACGGTGGCTGAGGACGGACAGCTGGGCCGCCTCCCGAACCTCAACAGTCCAGCGCGCCTTCGTGCTGAGTTGGAAGCACATTGAACGGCTGGGCGGCAGGTCCGCATCGGCCATCACTGATGGTCACCAGCTCCAGCCGCTCCAAGGCGACGCGCATCCACGGATCATAGGATGAGCCTCACAATCCGGATTTGGGCGCTCTTCAGGGCGGCCTCCGCACCCGAGCCACAAGAAGCGGCAGAAGGGGGACAGCCATGGGCGCGCCACGCCTGAGCAGCACACCGTTGCCGGGAATCGGTGTCCGCTACGACCTGACGACACGGGAGCACCGCCGCCTGTCCGTGGTCGCCCACCGCGACGGGCCGCGCACGATCAGCGCCTACCGTGAGGACGACCCCGACGCGTGCGCGCTGTCCGTGCGGCTGACCGCAGAGGAGGCGGCCACCCTCATCGACGCGCTGATGCCCGCCCACCACAACCCGAACCTGCTGTCCACCACCGGCCTGGGGCTCGTGGCCGAGCGCATCGAGCTGACGGCCACGTCGCGCTGGAACGGGCGCCTGCTGGGCGAGACTCGGATGCGCACCGAGACCGGCGCCTCGATCGTGGCCGTGCTGCGCCGGGCCGAAGCCATTCCCTCCCCCACACCCGACTTCCGGCTCGCCGGCGGTGACACCCTCATCGTCATCGGCACCCGCGAAGGCGTGGAGACCGCCGCCGCGATACTCGGGCGGGAGTAACCCGCCATGCACTCTTCCGCCGTCTTCCTGATCGAGTTCGGCTGCATCATCCTGGTCCTCGGGCTGCTCGGCCGGTTCGCCGGGCGCTTCCGGTTCTCCCCGATTCCGCTGTACCTGCTGGCCGGACTCGCCTTCGGCAACGGCGGCCTGCTGCCGCTGGGCTCCAGCGAGGAGTTCATCGCCATCGGCGCCGAGATCGGCGTCATCCTGCTGCTGCTCATGCTGGGCCTGGAATACACCGCCAGCGACCTGGTCACCAACCTCAAGACCCACTACCCCGCCGGTCTCGTCGACGCCCTCCTCAACGCACTGCCCGGCGCGGCACTCGCGCTGCTGCTGGGCTGGGGCCCGGTCGCCGCCGTCGTCCTGGCCGGCGTCACCTGGGTCTCCTCCTCCGGCGTCATCGCCAAGGTCCTCGGCGACCTGGGCCGCCTGGGTAACCGCGAAACCCCGACCGTCCTGAGCATCCTCGTCCTCGAAGACCTCTCCATGGCCGTCTACCTGCCCATCCTCACCGCCCTGCTGGCCGGGACAGGCCTGGCGGCAGGCAGCGTCACACTCGCCGTCGCCCTCGGCGCAGCCGCCCTCGTCCTGTTCCTCGCGGTCCGCTACGGCCGCCACATCTCCCGCTTCGTCTCCAGCGACGACCCAGAAAAGCTCCTCCTCGTGGTTCTGGGCCTGACCCTGGTGATCGCCGGGCTCGCCCAGCAGCTGAACGTGTCCGCCGCCGTGGGTGCCTTCCTCGTCGGCATCGCCCTGTCGGGCGAAGTCGCCGACGGCGCGCACAGCCTCCTGGCCCCGTTGCGGGACCTGTTCGCCGCGGTGTTCTTCGTCTTCTTCGGCTTGAACACCGACCCCGCCAGCATCCCGCCCGTCCTGCTGCCCGCCCTCGCCCTGGCCGCCGTCACCGCCTGCACGAAGATCGCCACCGGCTACTGGGCCGCCAAGCGTGGCGGCATCGCGGTCAAGGGCCGCTGGCGAGCCGGCGGGGCCCTCGTCGCGCGTGGCGAGTTCTCCATCGTGATCGCCGGACTTGCCGTCGCCGCCGGCGTCGAACCGTCCCTCGGCCCGCTGGCCACCGCCTACGTCCTGATCCTCGTCCTCCTCGGCCCTCTCACCGCCCGCTACACCGAACCGCTGGCCTCCCGCCTCCTCGGGCAGCGCCACACACAACCCGCCCCGAAGCCCAACGACACCACACCACCGACGTCGGACGCGTACGAGACCATCAGCGATCAGGATGCCGTCGGCCACGCGTGACCGACCGCGCGCGGGACGGCTGTCAACAGACAAGCCTGGGACGCAGGCCAACACACCCAGCCCCTGATTTCGCAGAGCGATGCGGCGACCCAGATGAATCTCACCATCACTCCGAAAATTTCAACCAATCGGAATGCATTGGCAGTGGCACGCCCAGAGTTCATGAATGATGCTGCAGTCGAAGATCCGATGCATGAGACCTCCGACGCCAGCGATCAGACACAGGCCGAATCCGATCAGGAATTAGGGAATGCGGCGGCCCGACTCAGGTGTCCTGGGACGACTCATGGGAGGGGTAGAAGCTCGACAGGTCACCGCTGCTCTGGCCTGCTGCCACCGCTCCATGCGGCGCCGACAGCTCTGAGTCAGGAGCCGCACCCCAGCGGCAGCAGTCGCCACGCATACCGTTTACTGCTCCGCGACCCGGGACGAAACCCTCTCACGACAAGGGCGCCGCTGCCCGCCCCGCACGGGGTGCGAGGCGCCGAGGGGGTACGGGTATGGAACTGTCGGTGCTGGCCGCTGCAGCGGCTACGGCGCCCGTCGGAGCGATGGCCACTGCCTCGTGGACCCGGGCGACGGAGGCGGTGACCAGTCCGTGGCGCCGCTTCCGGCCGGGGGAGGCGCAGGAAATCGGGCGGGATCTGGAACTGCTCCACCGCGACGTGTACAGGGCGCGCGAGCGGGGCGACTCGGCCACCGAGAACGAGCTCGTCGCGGAGTGGCAGGGCACGTTGGGCCGGGTCCTGCGCCGCCACGAGGAGATGGCGCCCGCCCTGCGCATGGTGCTGGAGGAGGACCTCGCACCCTTGCTCAGCGAGGAGCAACAGCAGGTGATCTACAAGCAGTTCAACACCGCGAGCGGTCATGGCACCGTCGTCGCCGCGCAGAACGGCGTGATCCACTACCACGCCCAGCAGACCCCGGCGGAACCGAACGGTCCGGACGAGTGAACTCCGAGAGCGAGGTGCCCACTTCCTGGTACCAGGAAGTTCGGGTGGAGGGCGGCTTCGGCTACGGCGTGCAGCACGCCGACCTCCGCGTTTTCGCGAACGGCATGCCCCTCTGCCTCCTGGTGAACTGGCGGGAGCCGCCCGGCGCGGATCCCCGGTGGCTGCGTGAGCTGCCCAGCCGGATGCTCAACGCCCGCCGCGAGGCGGTGCCGTTCACCGGCCGTGCACACGGGCTGGACGACCTGCGCGCCTGGCGGGACGAC
>NZ_LRTR01000877.1 GCF_001550375.1 Streptomyces europaeiscabiei
GCCACGGGCGCGCCGCTGCTCGCCGGGGACGCCGCCCGCATGGTGCCGCCGGCAGGCGCCGAGGGCCTCCACGACGCGGTGTCCGACGTTCGCGTCCCGGCCCGCGCGTTCATCGACCCGCACGAAAGCGGAACGGCGCAACTCCTCGACCGCTACTCGGAGTTGTGCCTCGACCGGGTCCGGCGACCGGCCCGCTTCTCGTACGACACGACCAGGATGCCGCGCATCCGGCCGGAGAGCGCGCCTTCGGCCACGGTCTCAGGACCGCCCGGCTGCGCCGGATCACTGCGCCCCGGCAGACGGCCGCCGAACCGGCCGCCCCTGCACGGGACTGCCGTCGGCTCGGCGAACCGGCCGGCTCACTGACCGTTCTGCTCGACCTGCGCCTGCTGCTCGGCGACGGCCTTGCGGACCTCGTCCATGTCCAGCCCACGGGCCTGCCCGATGACGTCGGTCAGCGCGGCCTCGGGCAGCGCGCCCGGCTGCGCGAACACGGCGACCTGGTCACGGACGATCATCAGCGTCGGAATCGACTGGATACCGAAGGCCGCGGCCAGCTCCGGCTGCGCCTCGGTGTCCACCTTGCCGAACACCAGGTCGGGGTTGTCGTCCGCCGCCTTCTCGTAGACCGGGGCGAACTGCCGGCACGGCCCGCACCAGGACGCCCAGAAGTCGATCAGGACGAACTCGTTCTCGGTGACCGTCTGGTCGAAGTTCTCCTTGGTGAGCTCCACGGTGCTGCTCATGGCGTGCATCCCTCTTCCCGGTATCGGTGCTCGGCGCGAGCCGCACTGGACAACGCCGCCGCGCTGTGGCGTATTCCGCGCGCGTACCCGTTTGGCCACCGCGCACGCCACCAACCAGACTGACCCCATGACGGATACGGAAAACCCCGAAGGCGCCGCGGGCGACCCGACGCCGACCGAGTACGACGTCGTGGTGCTGGGTGCCGGACCCGTGGGGGAGAACGTCGCCGACCGCACCCGTGCGGCCGGCCTGTCCACCGCGATCGTGGAGAGCGAACTGGTCGGCGGCGAGTGCTCGTACTGGGCGTGCATGCCCAGCAAGGCCCTGCTGCGCCCCGCGATCGCCCGTGCCGACGCGCGCCGCGTACCCGGCCTGCGCCACCTGGTCGACGGCCCGCTGCACACCGTCGAGGTGCTCGCCCACCGCGACTACGAGACCGCCCACTGGAAGGACGACGGCCAGGTCGGCTGGCTGGAGAGCGTCGGGGCGGTCCTCTACCGCGGCCACGCGCGCCTGGCCGGGCCCCGCCGCGTGGTCGTGGACGCCCCCGACGGCGGGCGTCACGTCCTCACCGCCCGGCACGCGGTGGTGGTCTCCACCGGCAGCCGCGCCCTCCTGCCCGACCTGCCGGGACTCGCGCAGGTCAAGCCCTGGACGAGCCGCGAGGCCACCAGCGCGCAGGCGGTCCCCGGCCGGCTGATCGTCGTCGGCGGCGGTGTCGTCGCCGTGGAGATGGCCACCGCCTGGCGGTCCCTCGGCTCCGAGGTCAGCGTCCTCGTCCGGGGCAAGGGCCTGCTGCCCCGCATGGAGCCCTTCGCCGGTGAACTGATCGCCGAGGCGCTCGTCGCGTCGGGCGTGGACGTCCGCACCGGTACGTCGGTGACGGCGGTGTCCCGCGAGAACGGGACCGTGGTGGCCCTCACCGACAGCGGCGACCGTCTGGAGGCCGACGAGATCCTCTTCGCCACCGGCCGCGCCCCGCGCACCGACGACCTCGGTCTCGACACCGTCGGACTGGAATCCGGCTCGTGGCTGCCCGTCGACGACAGCCTCCGGGTGACGGGCAGCGACTGGCTGTACGCGGTCGGGGACGTCAACCACCGGGCGCTGCTCACCCACCAGGGCAAGTACCAGGCCCGGATCGCGGGGGCCGCCATCGCCGCCCGCGCGGCCGGGGTCCCGCTCCTGGAGAGCGATCCCTGGGGCGCCCACGCGGCCACCGCCGACCACGCCGCCGTCCCCCAGGTCGTCTTCACCGACCCCGAGGCCGCCGCCGTGGGCCTTTCCCTCGCCGAGGCGGAACAGGCCGGCCACCGGGTCCGCGCGGTCGACGTCGAGTTCTCCTCCGTCGCGGGGGCGGGTCTGTACGCCGACGGCTACCGGGGCCGGGCCCGTATGGTCGTCGACCTGGACCGCGAGATCCTCCGCGGCGTCACCTTCGTCGGCCCCGCCGTCGGTGAACTCATCCACTCCGCCACCGTCGCCGTCGCCGGAGAGGTCCCGATCAGCCGCCTCTGGCACGCGGTGCCCTCGTACCCGACGATCAGCGAGGTGTGGCTGCGGCTGCTGGAGGCGTACCGGGGCTGAACCGGCCGGTCCGGGCGCTCGGGCTCAGAGCCAGGCGCTCGCTCAGTCGGGCAGCAGGAAGCCCAGCGTCCGGGCGGCGTTGGCCGGAGTCGGATCGTTCCAGCGGTCGGCCATCGCCTGGTTCGAGGAGAGCGAGCGCAGTTCGGCGTGGTCGAGGTAGAGCGTGCCGTTCAGATGGTCCGTCTCGTGCTGGACGATACGGGCGGGCCACCCCGAGAACTCCTCGTCCACCGCCCGCCCCCGCTCGTCGAGCGCCCGTAGCCGCACCTTGGCGTGCCGGGCCACCACGGCCTGCCAGCCGGGCACGCTCAGACAGCCCTCGAAGAACGCGTCACGGTACGACCCGACGGCCTCGTACGCCGGATTGACCAGGACGCGGAACGGCTGCGGAACCCGGCCCCGGGCGAGCCGTACCTCGTCCGGGACCGGCGCGGGGTCCTCGATCACCGCGATGCGCAGGGGCACCCCGACCTGGGGCGCGGCGAGGCCGACGCCGGGAGCCGCGTGCATGGTGGCGCGCAGGGCGGCGACGAAGCGGGCCAGGAGGCCGGGGGCGAGCTGGCCGTCGAAGGGCTCGGCGGTGCGGCGCAGGACCGGATCGCCCGCGGCGACGATCGGCAGCGGCCCCTCGTGGGCGAGGAGCTCCTCGACCCGGTCGCTCAGGGGCTGGTACTCGGTGCGGTCACGTTCGGAAGCCATCGGGCCAGGATGCCAACCGCGGTCGAGCGATGCGAGACGGCTCTCGCGGAGGCACGCCCCCGAGAGGGAGCGGACCATGGGCAGATGGTGTGACCCACCTCACATGAAGTGTCGGGAACTCGAAGCCCCTGCACCCCGACTACTGAACCGCCACGACGTCCCCGTATCCCGGAGCATCCGCCGATGACCATCGCCCCCTCGACCGAGACGGACGAGCCCCAGAAACCCGTCGCCAATCCCGACGGCGCCACGAGGGGCTGGGCCTCGCTCAGGCCGCTCGTGCTGCGGCTGCACTTCTACGCGGGCGTCCTCGTCGCCCCGTTCCTGCTGGTCGCCGCCCTGACCGGCGGGCTGTACGCCGCCTCGTTCTCGATCGAGAAGATCGTCTACGCGGACCAGACGACCGTCGCCAAGGTGGGCGACGAGAAGCTGCCGATCTCCGAGCAGGTGGCCGCCGCCCGCAAGAAACACCCCGAGGGAACCATCTCCGCCGTACGCCCCTCGCCGGAGGACGACGCCACGACCCGGGTGATGCTGACGGGCGTCGAGGGCATCGACGAGGGCAACACGCTCGCGGTGTTCGTCGACCCGTACACGGCTCAGGTGCGCGGCGCCCTGGAGCAGTACGGCTCGACGGGCGCGCTGCCGGTGCGGACCTGGATCGACAAGTTCCACGCCAACCTCCAGCTCGGTGAGCCCGGCCGCCTCTACAGCGAACTCGCCGCGAGCTGGCTGTGGGTCATCTCGGGCGGCGGCCTCGTGCTCTGGTTCGCCCGCCGCCGCGCCCAGCGCAAGGTGCGCGGCACGAGCGGCCGCCGTCGCACTCTGGGCCTGCACGGCACGGTCGGCGTCTGGGCCGCCGCCGGGTTCTTCTTCCTCTCGGCGACGGGTCTGACCTGGTCGACGTACGCCGGCGCCAACATCGAGGTCCTGCGCACCGAGCTCCACCAGGCGACCCCGGCCATCTCGGCCACGGCGGGCGACCACGGGGGCCACGACGACGCCTCGGCGGACGGAGGGGCCGCCACGGAGGGCGACCTGGACAAGATCCTCGCCGCCGCGCGCGCCGAGGGCCTCGGCGACCCGGTGGAGATCGTGCCGCCCGCCGACGCGTCCTCCACGTACGTGGTCAAGCAGGTCCAGCGCAGCTGGCCCACCAAGCAGGACGCGGTGGCCGTGGACCCGGCGACCGCCGAGGTCACCGACACGCTCCGGTTCGCCGACTTCCCGATCCTCGCCAAGCTCTCCCGCTGGGGCATCGACGGCCACACCGGCGTCCTCTTCGGCCTGGCCAACCAGCTCCTCCTGATGGCCCTCGCGGCCTCTCTGGTCGTGCTGATCCTCTGGGGCTACCGCATGTGGTGGCAGCGCGGCCGTGCCTCGTCCTTCGGTCGCCCGATCCCGCGCGGCGCCTGGCAGCACGTGCCGCCCCAGATTCTGGTCCCGGCCCTGGCCCTCATCGCGGTCACCGGCTACTTCGTGCCCCTGCTCGGCATTCCGCTCGCCGTGTTCATCGTGGTGGACGTCGTCCTGGGCGAGCTGGCGCACCGACGCGGCAAGCGGTCGTACGGCGGCCGGGTGGAGGCGAAGTAGGTCGGCGGCCGGGCGGAAGTGGCGCCGGCCTCCTGAGGGAGGCGAAGCGGCGAGAGGGGTGCGTCCCACGGGGCGCACCCCTCTCGCCGCTGCTCCGCCTGCCACAGGCTCGCCGCTGCTCCGCCCGCTACCGGACATCATTCGTAGTGTTCCGGCCTTCGGGCCGGAGGTGAAGCGAATCTCGTGGTCGCGACGCGGAGCGTCGCGGTGTCGTTCCGGCGGAGCCGGACCCTGCTCGTGCGCCTCACGCATTTCGCTGTCCTGTCCGACGGCACGAAGATCGACTCTCCGCGCTTGCTGCGGCGCGCGGAGAAGAAGCCGAACCCAAACCGCTGAACGTCCGGAATGGACCTGTGCCGCCTGCGGTACCGTCCTCGACCGGGACCACAATGCCGCGATCAACGTGACGACGGCCGCTGGGCTGGCGGTATCGGCCTGCGGAGCGCCGGTAGGACCAGGAGCGATCCCGGCACAGCGCGAGGACACAGGAAGCCACGGTTACCAGTCAAGGAAGGCCGGAATCCTCGCCCTTCAGGGCGAGGAGCATGTCAAAGCCGCTCGAAGTCGCCCGCGAGTGCCGAGGCGATCCGCAGGTGGGACTCCGCCTCGTCGTGCCGGGCCTGGCGTTCGAGCGTGCGGCCCAGCATCAGCCGGGCGTAATGCTCCACCGGGTCTCGCTCGACGAGGACGCGCAACTCGGCCTCGGCGCGGCGCAGTTGAGCCGAGTGGTAGTAGGCGCGGGCCAGCAGCAGCCGTGGGCCGGTCTGCTCCGGGACCTCCTCGACCAGGGGTCCGAGGACGCGCGCGGCGGCGGCGTAGTCCCTGGCGTCGAAGAACATCCGGGCGCGCTCCCAGCGCTCGGCGGGTGTTCCGTGGTCGTAGTACGTCGTGTCCACTGGTGGACCTCCTTCGACGGCCCACAACCCGTACTGGCTGTTGAATATTCCACCACTCTGCTTCTTCTGCTTCTACGGCTTCTACGGCTTCAGGGCGGCCAGCTCCGCGTTGGCCCGCTCGGTGATGAGGGTCAGCACACGACCGGCCGCCACCAGATCCTCGGCGGGGATCCCGGCGTAGATCCGGGCGGTGACGGGCGCGGTCTCGGCGGCGGACCTGGTGAAGGACTCCCGTCCGGCGTCCGTGATCCTGAGTCGGGCCGGCGCTCCCGGGTCCGGCTCCACCAGCTCCGCGGAGACCAACTCCTCGACGACGGTTCGTATGTCCGCCGGCTCGACCTTGAGGGACTCGACGACCTGATCCACGAGTCCGGCGCGGTCGACGGGTCCGTCGGCGACCGCGACGGCCCGCAGGGTCACCGACTGCTGGAACGTCAGGTCGTAGCCGGTCAGCACTTTCTCCAGGATCGCGCGGCCGGCGTAGTGGGCGAGGGCGATGACCCGGGGGTCGACCGCGGGTGCGAGGGTCGTCATGGCTGCTCCTTCTCGTGTGTGTGCTCGGTGGAAGGGGTGAGCGGTACGTCGAGCAAGGTGGTCAGCTCGCGGGTGAACTGCTCGGTGCGGGCGCCGTCGAGGCCGCCGAGCGGTTCCAGCAGCTGTCGCAGCAGCCCCTGGACGACTTCGATCGCCCGCCGGGTCACGTCGCGCCCCTGCTCGGTGAGTGCCAACCGCACGGCGCGGGGGTCACGGGGGTCGCGGGCGCGTTCCAGAAGCCCGGCGGTCTCCAGGGCGCGGGCCAGTTTGGAGACGTACAGGGCCTCCAGGCCGGTGTGGTCCGCGAGTTGACGCTGACTCGGCTGCTGTCCGGCCCGGTGCATGCCGTACAGCGACGCGACCAGCGCGTACTGCGCGTGCGTCAGCCCCAACGGAGCGACCGCGCGGTCCACCGCGACCCGCCACTTCATGGACAGCCGCCAGACGAGAAAACCGGGCGTCGCGCCCTCGAAAGCCGAACTCATGCAGATACGGTACATGGCTACTATGGCCATGGCTACTGTTCTGCTGGGGCGCCGGGATCGCGCGGATCGGGAGATCAGGCGATGGCGAGACGAGGGGGGAAGCGATGAGTGACGGAACGAAGAAGCGGCGGAGCGATAGGGCGACGGGGGCAGGTGAAGGTGGGCCGGGTGGGTGCCGCGAGGCGCATGGGTCGTACGGGTGTGCCGTACGGGTGTGTGTCACCTGTCCTCGGTGACCGGCTCCGCGCCGGTTCCGAGTCAAGTGCCCCGGGGCGGGTGGAGGATGGCTGACGGCGGGAGCCGGACGGGTCTAGGTTGTGCAGCATGAGCAATCTTGATCGCGAGGCGGTGCCGGCGGTGTGCGGCGGCCGGGGCTTCGTGGTGGCCGAACCGGTTCGTGAACTTCTCAGCCCTCGCCGGGTGAAGCTCGGCGAGTCCACCGAGGTGCGGCGTCTGCTGCCCAACCTGGGCCGCCGCATGGTGGGCGCCTGGGCCTTCGTCGATCACTACGGCCCCGACGACATCGCCGACGAGCCGGGCATGCAGGTGCCGCCGCACCCGCACATGGGCCTGCAGACGGTCAGCTGGCTGCACCAGGGCGAGGTACTGCACCGCGACTCCACGGGCAGCCTCCAGACGATCCGCCCCCGCGAGCTGGGCCTGATGACCTCCGGGCGGGCCATCAGCCACTCGGAGGAGAGCCCGAAGTCGCACGCCCCCCTCCTGCACGGCGCCCAGCTCTGGGTGGCCCTGCCGGACAGCCACCGGCACACCGACCCGCGCTTCGAGCACCACGCCGACCTGCCCGTCGTCACGGCCGCCGGCCTGAGCGCCACCCTGATTCTCGGCTCCCTGGACGGCACGACGTCCCCCGGCACGACCTTCACACCGATCGTCGGCGCCGACCTCGCCCTGGCCTCCGGCGCGGACCTGCGCCTACCCCTCGAACCCGACTTCGAATACGCCGTCCTCGCCATGTCCGGCGAGGCCCACGTCGACGGCGTCCCCGTCCTCCCCGGCTCCATGCTCTACCTCGGCTGCGGCCGCACCGAACTCCCCCTCCGCGCCGACTCGGACGCCTCCCTCATGCTCCTCGGCGGCGAGCCGTTCGAGGAGGAGCTGATCATGTTCTGGAACTGGATCGGACGGTCGCAGGAGGAGATCGTACAAGCCCGTCGGGACTGGATGGAAGGGGCAAGATTCGGGGAGGTGAAGGGGTACAACGGGGATCCGCTGCCGGCCCCCGAACTGCCGGCGACGCCTCTGAAGCCGCGGGGAAGGGCCCGTTGACCTGGGGAAATTGCTGACATGTTGGTGATGGGTGGGTGAGCTGTCCTGTGGTGCTACCTCCCGCGCTTCGACCGATTACGGGAGGGTGGCAGCGCTGGCCGCAGGCCCGCAGTGGAGGGCTGGGCGAGCCCACGGTCTGGCCGTGTGTGGGCAGCTGTGGCAGGACTCTTGCTCACTCAATGCTAACTTTTCTGATGCTGCGTCAGGTGTCGCCGTCTCTCGTTGCCGCCGCTTCGTGGCGCGCAGCGGTCTCTACTGGTTCGGAACGGCGGCGGCCGAGTGCTGACCTGGCGGGCGGTTGAGCCGTGCCTCGGCGAGAATGTTCGGCTTCACCCCGTCGTTTTGTGGAAGATCGACAAGTGGCGGCTGGCCGTGGTGATGAGCGCCCTGGTCTTGCTCCGCTGAGGGCGATGGCGTTTCAGGGGGAGTCAGCAAGTTCTTCGTCTGTTGGTGGTACACGCTTCGCGCAGTTCTGACCAGCTGAAACAGCTCGGGTCAGCGGACTCTTCGGCGTGCTGGCCCACGTGTGGTCCGGATCTTGGTCTGCCATCCGTGTCGCCTCCGTCTTGGACGGGCTGGATAGCTGGTACGTCGCCCGGAACCAATCCCGCAAGCAGGGGAAGCGTGAGGCAGCGAGCTTCTGCTGTTCGCCTTCGTAGGGATCACCCTTGCAGGGGCGGGCACCGTTCGATCGCGGCGGCGGAGTGTGAGGATCACCCTCTGCGGATGCGAGGAGCACACGTTCGACAGCAGTGAGGTCAGAACGAAGACTGAATAATTCCCGCAGGTGCGGGGAGCGCAGTCGCATCCGAGCTCACGCGAGTCCGGCAGCATGCGGCAGTCTGACGGGCAACTGCCCCATATCGATGAGGTGTTGGCGACGCCGGACATAGATCGTCTGGTCGCTGATGCCGAGGCGTTGGACGACCTTCCTTCCGGCCGGATGCGACGAGATCGAGGACCTTACGGCGGAACTCGGGCGGATAGCTGCGGGGCATCATGGCCTCCGAAGACTGCTGGATCGTCAACTGTTCAGCAACCCGACTCCATCAGAACCGGGGTATACCACCTCCATCAGGCCCGGAGCGGTTCAGCCACGCGGATCTGGCTCGAAGGCGTAGGTGACGTGCATGGGCATCGGGCCGGCCACGAGATCATGTCCAGCAGGCGGGGCGGCTCGTTCGCGGCCACGCGAAGGACGTAGTCGATGCGCCGGCCGAGGAAGTACGCCGTCCGGGTGACCTCGGCGCCCACACCGAAGCCGCCCCCGTCCGCCTCCCGGGTCAGCTCCGCGACGCGGATGCCCTGCGTCCTCCCCCATGGCCCTGAACGGGCATGGGAGGTGCCCCCAGGCGTCGTGGCGCCAGTCCATGGCGTACTCGGCCACGCGTTCGGGCGGGAGCGGGATCACGCGCTCCGCGGACACATCGATCGTCATGGCGCTGCCGTCTTGTCCTCGGCTGGCCGGCCGGGATCCGGGGCCCGGCCGGTGCCTCCAGGATCCGGGAGGCGGGAGGCCGACGCACGACGAGCGGTCGGGCACCCCTCTGGACCCCACCCTGTGCCGGTGCGTCGTAACGGGACAGCGCGCGATTTCCGCGAGACGCTGCCGCAGGCACCACCCCTCGCCTCTGTCCGCTCACTTCCCCGGAGTCCGCCATGGCAGCACCACCGGCCCCGTCCCCGGAGGACGGTTACCGCTTCGACGACCTGCGCGCGCTCTTCATCAACTGCACGCTCAAACCGTCCCCCCAACTCAGCCACACCCAGGGGCTCCTCGACAAAAGCCGGGCGATCATGGACACGCAGGGGGTGACCACGGACGAGATCCGTGCTGTCGACCACGACATCGCCCCCGGCGTGTACCCGGACATGACGGAGCACGGCTTCGCCACGGACGCCTGGCCGGCGCTGTACGAGCGGGTGATGGCGGCGGACATCCTGGTGCTGGCCGGGCCCATCTGGCTGGGCGACAACAGCTCCGTCACCAAGCAGGTCATCGAGCGCCTGTACAGCTGCTCCGGCCTGCTCAACCCTCAGGGACAGTACGCCTACTACGGGCGGGTCGGAGGGTGTCTGATCACCGGCAACGAGGACGGCGTCAAGCACTGCGCGATGAACGTCCTCTACAGTCTGCAGCACCTCGGCTACACCATCCCACCGCAGGCGGACGCCGGTTGGATCGGCGCCGCGGGTCCCGGCCCCTCCTACCTGGACCCCGGTTCGGGTGGCCCGGAGAACGACTTCACCAACCGCAACACCAGCTTCATGACCTGGAACCTGATGCATCTGGCGGCCATGCTCAAACGGGCCGGAGGTGTTCCGGCCCACGGCAACCAGCGCACGGAGTGGGATGCCGGCTGCCGGCCGGGGGCGGACAACCCGGAGCACCGTTGAGCGGGAGGGCAGGAGGCGAGCCGGGATGGGGCGCGTGCGAAAGGCATTGACCGCCGAGGTCCGGGCCGCCCTCGACCGGCACCATCGGCACCATCGGCACCACCGGCAGCTGCGGGAGGCGCTGCGCACGGCATTCGTCGCCGCCGAGGCCAAGGGGCAGCGTAAACCCGAAACCATGCGGGGCGGTGGCCGATCTTCTGGCCCTGCTCGCCTACGGGGTGAATCTGCGCTCCCGTGCGGGCGCCGAGGCCGGGAACCTGACGGGGACCGTGACCGCGGCCCATGAGCGCTGGGGGGGGGCGTAGCTGGGCCGTGCGGTCATGCCGTAGCAGGGGGATCGGGGCAGAAGACCGACACCCGCTGGACAAGGTTGCTGGCGAACCCGCCCAGGTTCCAGGGCTGTTCCAGTGGCTGGGTGTTCCCCGCCTCGTCGTGGGCACGGGCGCTCAGGACATGGTCGCCGGGGGCGGCGGACCACATGGAGGACCATCGGCGCCAGGTCCACCGGTGTCCCTGATCCGGTTCGAGTCGGGCTCTGTGCCATGTCAGGCCGCCGTCCGTGCTCACCTCCACCGATGTCACCGGGGCGCGTCCCGACCAGGCCCGTCCCTCCAGCAGGACCGGGCCCGGCGCCACCACCCGCGTTCGGGACATGAAGTCGGGAAAGCCCGGCGGGATCAGCAGCGCTCTGGGAGCGATGCGGGTGACCGGCTCACCCGCCTCCTCGGGTACCCGTCTGATCCGGTAGGCCACGGATTGCTGGAAGCCGGTGAACGGTGTGTCGACGACCGTGATGTCCCGCAGCCACTTCACCTGGGCCATCCCGTACCAGCCGGGCACCACGAGGCGCAGTGGGCTGCCGTGTTGGGGCGGCAGAGGTGCTCCGTTCATCGCGTAGGCCACCAGGACCTCCGGGTCGTCGCCCGTGGCGACGTCGAGGGGAAGGCCGCGCTGGTAGTCCTGCTCGACACCGCGCTCCACGCCGTGGTCCGCCCCGGTGAACACGACGTCGACCGCGCCGGACTCGACCCCGGCCTCGCCGAGGAGCAGACCCAGGGGCACTCCCGTCCATTCAGCCGTGCCGACCGCCTCGACCAGCCACGGCTGGCTCACCGGCCGTGGCGACAGCAGAGCCCTGCCGTTGCCCGCGCACTCCATCGTCACGCGCGTAGTGACCGCGGGGTAGGCGCGCACCTGGGCGGGGGAGAGGCTGAGCGCGCGCCGTACGCGACCGCTCACCGTCAGCCGCCAGGCGGCTTCGTCCGGTACGTGGGGGATGTCGTAGTGCGTCAGCACGTAGTGCAGGCCGGGCGGGGTGACGTCGTGGCGCATGGCCTCCAGCGGCAGGCCGTGATTGCGGGCGGCCAGCGCCAGTTCGTCCTGCCCCAAGCCCTCGCCCGGCGAGGCCAGCCGGGCGGGACGGCTCACGTCGGCGAGTCGACGCCTCATACCCTGATTTTCCTCTTCCCTTGCCGGCTGCGCATCGGCAGCCCAGGGGCGCGGGGCGGTTTCCGCCGCTCCACCGAAGGCCGGCGTCGCCCGTGTGTGGTCATCCGCCGTATGAAGCCGCTCGGCTTTCACCCTCGACGAGATGCGCGCCCTGCTCGCACGCCGCATGGCCCGCGCTGTGGAGTTAGCGGATCTCCCCCTATGGGTAAAATCGCCGTAAAGGTCTGGAGTGGCTTTTTCGGGGCGCACATCGCACCAGTACCTATCCGATCGTTCGGCAGGGTTTCCTCTCCCAGGGGTATCGCGACTGTTCCGTATCGGGGTCCAATAGAGAGTCAGGCCCTTCGCGTCCGCACCGGTCAGAAGAGGCACGCAATGGATCCATGGCTGATCTGGTTGATCATCGCAGGCGTGTTGGCTGTGGCGGAGATCTTCACCCTTACCGCTGCGCTCGGAATGCTGAGTGCGGGCGCGTTGGTCACGGCAGGGTCCGCCGCGGTCGGGGTGCCATTGCCGTGGCAATTCTTGGTGTTCACCGTCGTCGCTACCGTCACCGTGCTTTTCGTGCGCCCCATTGCGCTGCGCCACGTCCTCCAGCCCCAAGCGGAGCGGTTCGGCGTAGACGCGCTGGTCGGCAAGGGTGCGTATGTCGTCTCGGAGGTGACGGGCCGGGGCGGCAGGGTCCGTATCGACGGTGAGGAGTGGACGGCCCGCGCCTACGACGAGACGCTGGTGATTCCTGCTGGAAAGACCGTCGACATCATGGAGATCAGCGGCGCCACCGCGGTCGTCTACCCCCGGGACTGAAGCCATGGAAACCTCGGCGTTCCTCATTGCCGGCCTGATCGTCGCGCTGATCGCGGTTTTCACCGTGGTGCGGGCGGTCCGTATCGTGCCCCAGGCGCGCGCTCGTAATGTCGAGCGGCTCGGCCGCTACCACCGGACCCTGAATCCCGGCCTCAGCCTCGTCATCCCTTACATCGACCGCGTTCACCCGGTGATCGATCTGCGCGAGCAGGTCGTTTCCTTCAAACCGCAGCCGGTGATCACCGAGGACAATCTGGTCGTCGAGATCGACACCGTGCTGTACTTCCAGGTCACCGACCCACGAGCGGCTTTCTACGAGATCGCGAACTTCCTTCAGGCGGTCGAACAGCTCACCGTCACCACCTTGCGGAACGTCGTGGGCTCCATGGACCTGGAAAAGACGCTCACCTCACGGGACACCATCAACAGCCAGCTCCGCGGTGTGCTGGACGAGGCCACCGGAAAGTGGGGGCTGAGGGTCAACCGGGTGGAGATCAAGGCCATCGACCCTCCACAGTCCATCAAGGACGCGATGCAGAAGCAGATGCGGGCCGAGCGGGACAAGCGGGCCGCGATTCTCGGCGCCGAGGGGCAGCGCCAGTCGCAGATCCTTACCGCCGAAGGCGACAAACAGGCCGCAGTCCTGCGCGCGGAGGGCAACCGTACCGCTGCGATCCTCCAGGCCGAGGGCCAGTCCCGGGCCATCGACGAGGTCTTCCAGGCCGTACACCGCAACGACCCCGACCCCAAGCTGCTCGCCTACCAGTACCTCCAGACGCTGCCCCTACTCGCGCAGGGCTCGGGCAACAACTTCTGGGTCATCCCCAGCGAGATCACCTCCGCACTCCAAAGCATGTCCCGCGCCTTCACCGAGGTCCTGCCGCAGTCGCCCGCCACCCGCGAGAGGCCCCCGGACGACATGGTTGCCCAGGCCGCCAACGACAAGGCTCAGGCGGAAGAAGCCGCTGCCGCGGCCCTCGCCGACGCAGCCAAGGCCGAGGCCGACACCCCCGGCCTCCCGTCTCCCCCGCCTCGCTGACGGCGGGCGGAACATAGCCGGTGTGCACTGGCGTACCGACTTCACGGAGGCGCTGCGGCTTGGTGAGGAGATCGCCATCGGCGTGCTGCGCGAGGCGAAGGAAGTCACCCTGGAGGACGCGGTGTTTACCCTCAGCCGGTTCGACGGCACGACCATCGCCGTCTGACGCCTCGGTCATCTCGCCGGCTCGGCTCGTCGGGTGTTCGCGGCACGGGGGGCGCATCGACGGCCGAGCCGGAGCAGGCGGCAGGCCCTGGTGACAAGCACTCTCGCCGATCGCTCGTCAGGAGGAGCGGCTGGCGTCGGCCGCCGGTTTTGCGTAGCGCGCGACCGGATGGCCCGCCGCCGGCCCGGTGATGGCTGCCGCCAGGAGCAGCAGTACGACGAAGAAGAATGTGACGGTCGCGGGTCCGAGGGCCTCCAGAAACTACGCGCCGACGCGCGCGACGGCGCCGGTTGCGTCGACGACCGATCCCGGACCGGCGGGTCCCTGGACGCGGATCTCGTATCAGCTGCAGTACGGCACGTACGCTTCCGGGCAGAAGGTGTACGTGGCGTCGTCCGGTGGGTCGCAGGGTGCGCGTTCGCTACTCGGACCGGGTGAGGCGAATCGGCCCGAGTGCCCCCGCTCGCCGTGGCGGCGATGAGAGGGAGCAGTCCGGTGTTTGGCTTGCCGGGCCCGTCGAATGCCGCGATCGTGCTCGGTCAGGAGGGACACCACGGCGGCGCCGCAGCAGGGACCGGACGAAGTGAAAGTCGAAGCCTTCATGGAGAAGGCGCTCGGGGACATCAGCGGGATGATGGCCGTCGGTCTGTGTCACCTGGGCGACCGGCTGGGCCTGTTCGACGCCCTCGCGGCGGGCGGACCTGTCGGAAGCCAGGAACTCGCGGACCGTCTGGACCTGAACGAGCGCTACGTACGCGAGTGACTGCGCGGTCTGACGGCTGCGGGTTATCTGGAGGAACTGGAGCCCGGGAGCTTCGCACTTCCCGCCGAGCACATTCCCGCCCTGGCTGACGAGAAGGGCCCCATGTTTCTCGGCGGCGTCCACCAGATGATGCCCGCTGCCCTGGCGCCGTACGAACGACTGATCGAGGCGCTCCGGAACGGGGGAGGCGTAAGGCGCAGCGACTACCCGGACACCCTGTGGGACGGCATGAGCCGTTTCACAGGCAGCTGGTTCGAGAGCGTGATGGTCGACGACTGGCTGAGCACCTTCCCTCACGTCGTCGAAAAGCTGGAGCGAGGCATCGACGTCGCGGACGCGGGTTGCGGTGCGGGCCGCGCTCTGATCGTGCTCGCCAAGAGGTTTCCCCGCTCCCGCTTCACGGGGTTCGACAACTTCCCGGGGCAGGTGGAACGCGCCCGGGCGAACGCGGAGCCGACGATCGCCCACTCCGAGGGCCGGATGAGGGCGACGGGCATGCCTGCGCCTCGCCGATGCTGTGCCGACACGCTGTGTGAATCGTCCATGTGTACGCCTGTAGACGGGAGTTGTACGCTGCAAAGGTGGAGGGGGACACGTATCGCTTCGGGGAGTACGAGCTGGACACGGCTCGACACCAGCTCCGGCGGGCCGGCGTACCGGTCCACGTCGAGCCTCGGGCCCTGGACCTGTTGTGCCACCTTGTCGCGCACCGGGACCGTGTGGTGCCGAAGAACGAGCTGCTCGACGAGGTGTGGGGTGATCGCTTCGTCAGCGAGGCGGCCCTCACCACGGCGCTGCGGACCGCGCGTCTGGCCGTGGGTGATACCGGCAGTCAGCAGCAGTTGATCCGCACGGCGCACCGGCGGGGCTACCAGTTTGTGGCTGCGACTACGGTCACGGGAGGCGGCCCGGCCATCGGATCCGGCCGAGAATCCGGTGTCAGGCCAGCGACAGCCGACGGAGCGAGTGGCGCCGACCGTCAGACCATTCGGTTCTGCAGGTCCGGCGACGGCACCCGTATCGCCTATGCCACGGTCGGCTCGGGCCCGCCGCTGCTCAAGGCCGCCAACTGGATGAGTCACCTCGACCTCGAGTGGACGACTCCGGTGTGGTCTCACTGGCTGGGCGGTCTTGCCCGTGACCGCCGACTGATCCGCTACGACGAGCGCGGTTGCGGCCTCTCCGACTGGGCGGTACCCGGCTTCACGTTCGACGACTGGGTCGACGACCTGGAGACCGTGGTCGAGGCCGCGGGACTGGACAGATTTCCCCTGCTCGGGGTGTCGCAGGGCGGCGCGGTGGCGGTGGCCTATGCCGTGCGCCATCCCGAGCGGGTCAGCCGGCTGATCCTTGCCGGGGCGTACGCCCGAGGGCGGCAGGTCCGGGCCCGCAACGAGACCGAGCACGACGAGGCGTCCCTCGACCTGGATCTGGCTCGCGTGGGGTGGCTGCACCAGGACCCCAAGTTCCTGAGGGTCTTCGCCTCCCAGTTCCTGCCCGAGGGCACGCCCGCGGACTGGGACGGGTTCACCGCGTTCCAGCGGCAGACGACCTCACCGGCCAACGGGGTGCGTTTCTTGGAGGAGTTCGCCCGGATCGACGTGTCCGGCATTGCCCACCTGGTGCAGTGCCCGACTCTGATCCTCCACTCGCGCGACGACGAGCGGGTACCGGCCACGCAGGCCGGTGAGCTCGCCGCTCTCATTCCGGATAGTCGACTGGTCCTGCTCAAGAGCCGCAACCACCTGCTCACCGCGTTCGAACCGGCGTGGGACGAGTTCCTGGCCCGCATCGACGACTTCCTGGCCGAGTGACGCCTCCTACCCAGGAGCAAACGGCCGACCAACGGCACTTGGACGGCACCGACCGTAGTCATCGGCGACCTCAACCGAACCGGCAGCTTCTGAACCCGCGTCGTCCGGCGGGCCACCGCCTCCCCGACCGGCTGGGGCCAACTGATGTGCGGCTCCGCGGAGTCGGTCCGCCGTGCGCTCTCCCACGGCGAATAGACCACCTTGACGACCGTCGGGATCGGGCCCGCAAAGCCGCAGACCGCACGTGGAAGGCGCCGAAGCCTCGGATGGATTACCGCAGCACCGGGAGGCCCCTGCGGGTCTGATCAGCCGCTCCATGTGACGCTGTTCGCTGGTCGACGGCTGTTCGCCCTACCGGCGCCTCCGTAGACGCGCCATCCCGCATCGGCCCCTCCCAGGACTGGGCGGGGGAGGCAGAACGCCACAGCCGCTGTCCACCGAAGCCTTCCGGCGCAGGCGGCAGGGGTTCTCCACGGGCACTTCGCCGACCTGAGGGCCGACGCCCTCAACTCCCCCTCAGGAAAGCCTCAGACCTCCGTCAAGCCCCGGCACGGCGGTGAGCCCGATGCTGGAACAGCGCCGGGAGAGGAACTGTCGAGCGGACTTCCTCCGGCCCGGCGCTCACATCGAGCACACCGACACAGGACATGAGAGAAGGAAACACAATGCGACTCGACAACACCAGGACGTCCGGTCGGATCCGGACTCGTCGGGGGCTGGCGCTGCTGATCGCCTCAGGGACCGCGCTGGGCTCCCTGCTGCTGGCAACGACTCCCGCGCAGGCCAACGACACCACCAAGCAGGTCGCCGTGGACGGCCAGTCGATCACGTTCGCCACCAGCGACAGCAGCCGGGGCGTCAGCGGAAACGTCTCGTTCGTGGTGAACGCGGCCGGCAACTGGCAGATCACGGGAACCGGGAAGAACTCGCACCTCCTCGTCCGCACGTTCCACTGGACCTGTGACCTGACGTGGGACGCGGCGTCCGTCTCGCACGCGACTGGGAAGAAGGCCGTGCCGGGCAAGAAGACCCGCACGATCAGCTCGGCGGCGTACGACCCCAACGTCCAGGCGGACTTCGCCGACATCGTCGCCCGTGGCAGGGCCGACTGCGACATCGTCATCGGCTAGCAGGAGCGGGTTCCGGCACACTCCCGGAACCGCGGCAATGATCTTGCGAGGGCTGTCCGGCGGCAGGCCGGGCGGCCCTTCGCGCGTTCCGCAGGGCGGGCCGGATTCCTCGGCCGCGGCTGATGCCGGGCCTCGCCGACCGCCCGGAGCGTGTGGCGGGTGGGCGCGGGCGGCCTCGGAACCGGCCGGTTCGGGGACCCGTGCCCAAACTTCCGTCGACCGATGCGCCCTGCCCGACGCGCTACTCGGCGAGGAAGTTGTCCAGGTGGGAGAGGAACGTGGGCCAGGCAGGGTCGTCGGCGGTGAACAGGTGGTTGCGGCCTTCGAGCAGGATCAGTCGGCTGTCGGGGATGAGAGTGGCCAGCTCCAGGGCCTGCGTGACGGGGATTCGTGCGTCGTCGCGGGAGTGGATGATCAGCGTGGGGCATGCCACCTGGTGGGCGATGTCGGAGACGTCGATGCGGGCGAACTCCTCCAGGAAACGCAGGCCGTTGGCGGGCGAGGTCGTCTGCCGTTGGTAGGCGGCGAACGCGTCCCATTCCGCGGGGGTGGCGTCGGCGAGGTACTGCGAGGCGACGTAACGAAGGAAACTGCTGTCCTGGGAGCGCCATCCGGCGCGGGCGATGTTCAGATCGACCTCTGCGGCATCGCGCTCGGTGTCGCTGCCGGCACGGATCAGCTGTCCCCGGGCGTAGGCCGAGGTGAGGATCAAGTGGCTGACCCGCTCTGGTCGGTGCGCGGCGTAGGCGACCGCCACCGCGCCGCCCTGTGACACCCCGAGCAGCGGGAAGCGGGCGAGCCCGACGGCATCGGCCACGGAGTCGAGGTCGCCGATCAGGTCGTCGAGGGTGAAGCTGGGCACCGTCCACTCGGAGAGGCCGCAGCCCCGCTCGTCGTAACGGATGAGCTGCCTGCCTCGAGTGAGGCCGTCGAACCAGTGCGCCCACATCGGTGTGGTCCGATCGAGGTCGAGGTGGGTCAGCCAGTTTGCGGTCTTCACCAGCGGCGGGCCTTCGCCCGTGGTGGCGTAGGCGATGCGAGTGCCGTCGGCGGAGCGGCAGAACCTGATGACCTCGTGGTCCGCGTGTGACACTGCCCCGGTGGCCGGGCCGGTGGGCGTGGCGGGCGGTGTCGTGGAGACAGCCGTCGCACGCGCGACGAACCGATGGCCGCGCTGAGCCACGGTACGAATGAACTGCTGCCGTGTGTCGCTGTCACCGATGGCTGAGCGGGCCGCGCGCAACCAGGTGGCGAGTTCGGCCTCGCTGACCGTGGTCGACTGCCCCAGCGCGTCGAGAAGCTCCTCCGCGCGGACGACGCGATCGCGGTGCTCGACGAGATGGCAGAGCAGATCCAGGGCCTGAGGCTCGACATGGACCTGCCGCCCGTCATGACTGAGCCGACGACGTGCCGTATCCAACTCGTACTGCCCGAAGTGGTAAACCGCGCCGCCCACAGCCGTGACTGTACAGCCTCCGTGCGGACCTGAGGGAGACGGGCGCGCCCACGGCGCCCGCTCCAACAGACCGACCGGACGCGGAAGTTGGACCGGCACGGGTCAGGGGCGGGCCCGCTCCCGCAGCCGACGTCGCAGGATCTTGCCGGAGGCCGCCTTCGGCACCGCCTCGATGAACTCGACCCGGCGGATCCTCTTGTACGGGGCGACCTGGCCCTCGACGTGCGCCATCACCTCGTCGGCGGTGAGCGACGCCCCGGGTGTCGGCACCACGAACGCCTTGGGCACCTCGTTGCCCTCCTCGTCGTAGACGCCGATCACCGCCGCGTCGGCGATACCCGGGTGGCTCACCAGGATCGCTTCGAGTTCGGCCGGCGCCACCTGGTAACCCTTGTACTTGATCAGTTCCTTGACCCGGTCGACGATGAACCAGTTGCCGTTCTCGTCGACCCGTGCGATGTCACCGGTGTGCAGCCAGCCGTCGCCGTCGACCAGTGCGTCGGTGTCCTCCGGGCGGCCGAAGTAGCCCTTCATCACCTGTGGCCCCCGGATCCACACCTCGCCCGGCTCGCCCGCCGCCGCATCCAGCCCGGTGACCGGATCGACCAGCCGCGCCTGTGTCGACGGGAGCAAGTCCCCCACGCACGCCACGGGCTCGTCGCGGTTGCCGTCGGCGTGGAGATGCGAGGCGGGGGACAGCTCGGTCATGCCGTACGCCTGCCCGATCTCCACACCCAGCCGCTCGGCCACCGCCGTCTGTACCCCGGCGTCCAGCGGGGCCGCGGCACAGATGACGCGCCGCAGGTGCGACAGGTCCAGCTTCCCCACCGCGGGGTGCTTGGCCAGCGCCAGCATCACCGGTGGGGCGACGTACGCGTGGGTGATCCGGTCGCGCTCCAGACTGGTCAGGAACGCGTCGAGGTCGAACCGCGCGTGCACATAGACGGTCGCGCCACGGCGCAGCGCGTTGTTGACCAACGCGGTCAGCCCGAAGATGTGGAAGAAGGGCAGGATCGCGATGACGCGGTCGTTCTCGTCGACCCGATGCAGCGCGTTCATCTGTTCGAGATTGGTGCACAGGTTGCGGTGGGTCAGCATCACGCCCTTGGGTACGCCCGTGGTGCCGCTCGAATAGGGCAGCACGGCGACGTCCACGGCCGGATCGCTCTCGAACGCCGGCACATCGCAGTCGCTCAGCAACCCCAGCACCGAACGGTGACCTTCCGCCTTGTCACATACCAGGATCTCGGTGTCCCGGCCGGTCTGCCGCCGTACCAGCTCGACCGCGGCCCGCGCGGTCTCGACCAGGGCCGACACGCTCACCATCAGTCGCGCCTCGGCGTCGATCAGCTGCTTGGCGATCTCGGCCGGCGTGGCCAGCGGCGACAGTGTGGTCACCGTCCCGCCCGCGGTCGTGGTGGCGTAGAGGACCACGGGGAACAGGACCGTGTTCGGCGAGTGCAGCGCGACCACGTCGCCCTTGCCGATGCCCTCGGCGGCAAGGCCCGCCGCGATCCCGCGGACCAGTGCGGCCAGTTCGCCGTAGGTGAGCGTCCGTCCACTGGCCACGTCCACCAAGGCCGGCCGAGTTCCGCGCCGCGACGCATCGCCGAGCACCCACTTGTGGAGGGGATGATCGACGGGGGCGACATCCGGGTACTTGCTCTTGAAGATCATGACGTCTCCGTATCTCGGTTCTCGCTGCGCCGGTCAGAACAGCCGATGGTTCTGAGGGCGGGCGACGACGGCCCCGGAACCGAACGGTCTGCCGGGGCACAGGCGGGAGGGACCGGGTCCGCTCAACCATCGGGCATGCCACCACACCGGAGCTTGGTGGAAACCTGAGGCTTTTCTGAGGAGCGGGGAGCGGCTGACTGCGACCCCGGCCCGGCCATTGCCGCCGTGCCGGGTGTCTGCTGGTTGAGTAGGCAACCATTTCGGGGACTTCGGATGTGAGGCGTCGGCGGCACCATGAGCGCCGTGGCCGCCACCGCCGCGGACGCTACGAGGCTCTGTGTCCGCACGGTCCGGCCGTGGTGTCGCCAACACCGGTCCAACTGGCTGTGGGGAGAGTCCGGCATGAGCAGGCGGACAAGTGGCGTGGACCGCGCCGTACAGCGGGCGCGGTGCGGCACCTGTCGCCACACCGAGATCCCCGCACGCTGCGGCCGGCCGTGTGACCCGCCCGGCCGACCTCGACGCGGACGGCCGCGACGCAACCAGGACGCCGATCTGGCGGCACTGCGGAGAATCCAGGACGGACCCGTGGCCGAACAGGTCGAGTGTGGAAGTGCTGGCGTCCCACCACGCGTGCGCGGCGCAGTAGCCGGGCTCGCTGCCGGGCGCCAGTCGGCGTTCGGCTTGCCGGGGCGCATCGCCGCATCGGGGTCCTCGATGACGGTCGGCGAGCGGTAGCGCAGCCCGAAGTGGATCTCCGAGGCATCGAACTCCCGCTGTACGCCGCTGCTCTCCAGCCGCTGTGCCATCTCCGCACGGGCCCGCTCGCCCTCCGGCCGTTCAGGTGATTTCGGGCGGCACCTGCCTGCGCAGGGTGCGCTGGAGGCTGCGGTTGGCCTCGTTCAGGCCCACGGCTATCGGCCTGCGCTCGGTGCCGTACCTGTCGAGCAGCCCGCGCCCGGCCCAGCTGTTGAGCGTGGTGGCGAGCTTCCCTCCCAGGGCGGCGACGTTTCCGGTGCTGGTGTTGAGCCCGAAGCCGCAGGAGGGCGCCAGGGTGTGTGCGGCGTCGTCGGTGAGGAAGCTTCGCCTGGGCCCAGTATCGGTCGACGGCGGAGTCGTCCACGCCCACGACCAATTTGTACAGATTACTGCCGCTCGGTGAACGCATCGGGAAGCGCAGCGTGGACGACAGCATGAGGAAGAACACGAGGGCGGCGCGGTCGCCGAGACGCTCCCTGAGCTCGGGAGCCCGGAAGAGGATGTTCACGGAAGACCCTGCTTGGCGCATGGGATGCAGCCCGAGCGGGCAGGGCCGAGCCGTAACGGCATACAGCCCACCCCCTCATCCAGCACAGCACAGCACGGCGACGACGCCGTATTCCGGCACCTGCTCCTACTGCAGCGCCTGCCCGACGCGCTGGTAGGCATCCAGCCGATGCTGTTCCCTGGCGGCACGAACATCCGGGTCGGGTGACCACAACGCTTGCCGACTGGGGTGATAGGTGCTGACGACCTCGTACTGGCCTTGCCGCACCAGCTCGGGATGTGTCCTCTCCAGCCGTCGCCAGCCGTCCTGCGCATCCCCTCCCTGCAGGAGGACGACTTCGATGCGGGACAGCAGACCAAGGAGCCGAGCCAGCACCGTGACCCCTGCCTGCCGCTCCTCCGCGTTGGGCGCGCGGTTGATGTACCAGGGGTAGGCGTTCCACGGAACGGTGTCGCGAGGCTCAATGCCGGCCTCCGCGAAACCACTGCACTGACGCTCGGCGGTCGCGTCGTCGTTCTCCACACACAAGAACCCTGAGCCGGTGCCGTTCTGTGTCTTGGGGCCGGGATCGCGCAGGATGCACAGCACGCGTGCCTCCACGCCTCCATGCCACGGCGCGACGTACGGCATCCAGCCACGGCCGTCCTGGTCCCGCAACTCGTCGACCATCTCGTTGACGGCACGGACGTGCGGCGCGTACAGGTCCTTCTCCTGCTCCGTACGAAACGCCTCATCCGCCATGCGTCTCACCACATTGGCCTCCAGTGCTGCTCAGCTGTCCTGGCCGGCCACAGTAACTGCGCCCACTGACAATGGCGGAGGCGGATTGCTGCCGGAGCCGACGCAGGTTCTCGGATGGCCCGGCCCAGGGGGCGGCAAGCAGCGATGGCGTCCGTGGTGCCGTCGGCGCCTCCAGCGCTTGATATGCGAGTCGCCTCAGATGCCGTATGAGGATCGACAGGAACCGCTCGGGCTCCACCACGCAGAGAACACTCGTGAGGAGGGCCTCGTTGAAGCCTGTCATGGCGAACGACTTCGTGCCGTCGAGGGCCTGCTGCAGCCGGTCCTCGCGCGGAACGTCGTCTGGCCCGTGGAGAAGGTATTCGATCGTCCGGCGGGTCGATTCCGCAGCCGCGGAATCGACCATGGCGTTCCACGCGGCGTTGAACACGGACTGGTTGCCGGGGGTGGGCTCCCATGTCGGAATGGGCCAAGTCCTTGAGGAGCGTGGGGTCATATGTGCGCGCAGGGCGGACGCGCCGTTCAGGGCAGGTGATGTCCAGCGGCGTCGAGTCGTACGAACGGGATTGTTCTGCCCGCCCCCTGGAACGATGCCGCGCTGCCGTCCACGGTCAGGCCCATGAACGCGCACAGGCGGCGGGCGAACCGTGGATGCCGCACCGCGTAGTGGGCCATGACCTCTGCCCCCTCTTCAGGGGGGAGGAACCGCGCGTCGACCGCGTAGTGGCGATTCCCCATCTGGACGACGGTCTGCGGCTGGCGGCGCAGGTTGCGGTACCAGTCCGCCTTCGGTCCGAAGCCGGACGCCACCGTCCAACTGCCCCCTGCCGGATCGCGGGCCACCACCTCCAGGACCACGTGGCGGTCGGCTCCGGTGACGCGACCGGTGTGGTGCAGCAGCAGGAACCGTCTGCCGAGGACCGGTCCCAGACCCGCACGGAACAGCAGGATCGGCAGCCGTAGAGCGAAGCGTCGCCATCCGGAGGGGTGTTGAGGGAGCCGTGGGGTAGTGGTGTCCGGTCGCCGCATCGTCGCCTCCAAGGGCTGGGGAATGCCGGCTCTCGGCATCGATTGGGTAAAGGGCCGGAGCGAGAGCCGTGCCGTCGCGGCAACCCTTGCATAGTATAAAGGTTGGGGAGGGGTGTCTGGGCAAGGCGGCTCTCCAGTGTCGCGACACCGCTGGAGTGCGCCATGACCATGAAAGAGCCGCCGTCGAACGGCACGCTGCTGTCCTGCATGCCGGTCGCGGTCATGGCCGTGGTGACGGGCGTGGACGTAGTGGCCGGGCCCGGGGTGGGGTTGTTGCCGCTGGTGTCGCTCGGGCCGGCCTTCTCCGGGCTGGTCGGGGGATGGCGGCGTACTGCCGTGATCGGCGTGGTGGCTCTGCTGCTGTGCGTGGGGCTCGGCCTGTACAACGGGTTGTTCGAGGAACGCCGGGGCTTCGCGGCCATCGGGTCGGTGGCAGGTGTCACCGGTGTGGGTATCGCGGCGGCCGTGATGCGTTCGCGCCGGGAGGCGGAGCTGGCCGGTGTCCGCTCGATCGCCGAGGTCGCCCAGCGGGTGCTGCTGCGGCCCGTGCCCCTGACGGCGGGCCCGCTGCAGGTGGCGGTTTCGTACACCTCTGCCGTCGCCGAGGCGCGGATCGGGGGAGATCTCTACGAGGTGGTCGCCTCCCCGCACGGCGTCCGAGTGATCGTCGGCGACGTCCAGGGCAAGGGGCTGACCGCGGTCGAGACCGCCGCGGTGGTGCTCGGCGCCTTCCGGGAGGCCGCACATGACGAACCCGACCTGGTGAGGCTCGGCGAGCGTCTGGAGCGCAGTGTGGCCCGGGAGTTGGAGGGCGAGAAGTTCGTCACCGCGATCCTCGCCGAGATCGGCTCCGACCGCGAGGCCGTGTTCCTCAACTACGGCCATCCTGCCCCCATGCGCCTGTGCCGGGACGGTACCGCCGACTTCCCCCAGCCGCCCTCCTACGCGTTGCCCCTGGGGCTGGGCGCCCATGGAAGCGATGGCCCCAAGCCGTACCCGGTGGCGTTCCACCCGGGCGAGCAGCTGCTGCTGTACACCGACGGTGTCACCGAGGCCCGCGACGAGCACGGTTCATTCTTCCGGCTCGCCGACCGGGCGTACCTGCTGAAGGACGCCGACCCGCACAGTGCGCTGGACGCGTTGCGCGAGGACGTGGTGCGGCACGCGTCCGGGCCGCCGCACGACGACGCCGCGATGCTCCTGCTGCGCTATCACGGTCATGGAATGGGAAAATCTGCTCGGGCCGATTGAGCGTGCGGGTGCTTCGGCGCGTAGAAAGGGAGGCATGGCGGAACACAGGGCCCCCGCGGGGGACATGGATGATGTTGATGCGGTCACGCGTGCGGTGCTGACCGCGTCACGGCTGCTCGTGGCGGTCTCGGCGCGTTCCCTGGCCGAGGTCGAGGAACGGGTGACGCTTCCGCAGTTCCGCATGCTGGTGGTGCTGTCCACTCGTGGTGCCACGAAGTTGGTCGTGCTCGCGGACCTGCTCCAGGTGGCGCCCTCCACTGCGATGCGCATGGTGGACCGCCTGATCGCCGCCGGGCTCGCCGACCGTCAGGTCAACCCGGACAATCGCCGCGAGACCATGCTCCAGCTCACGGACGAGGGGCGGCGCACGGTCGCGGACGTCACCGCGAGGCGGCGTGCCGAGATCGCGGCGATCGTCGGGCGGCTCGGGTCGGATCAACGGGCGGCACTCGTCGGGGCGCTCACCGCGTTCAACGAGGCGGGTGGAGAGCCCCTGGCCCCGGTGTCGGACGATCCGGAGTTGTATCCGCTGGGATGGGTGGATACGGCGGCCGGGCGCGGCGCCTGAGGGTGACCGTCATGGTCCGTGGCTCCTGCCGCGGTCGCGAGTGCTGGGCTGCACTGCGCCACCCTTGCCAGGTTTCGCATGACGCAAGAGAGTCGTGAAGAGTGACGGCGGGAGTGGTGACGCGGGTTCGGTTGCCGAAGCCCGGCAGTGCGCGCCGTTTCCCCATATGCGGGTGAAGGTGGTGCGGCTGTGGGGCGTGGTGCCGCCATGGGGGCGTTGCGACTCGCGGACAGGGGACAACCGGGAGTGGAGTAGCGGGTGCCCAGGCTGCGTCGGCAACCGCCCGTGGCGGAAGCGGGACTGATGTCCCATCTGAGGACATCCGCGTGGGGGCCCGCGGAGTTCGTCGGCCTGCCGCCGCGGTGGCTTCTCGCCGAGGGGCTGGTCGCGGGGCTTCTGGCCTCCGCGGGGCCGCTTGGCCGACTTGGCGGCCCTGGCGTGCGCCCTGGTCGCCGGGTGCGCGCTCGCGGTCGTGCGCTCCTTCCAGCTGGCCCCCGCCCCTACGGCGACCGAGACCCGGCCTCGTCCTCACGCCGATTGAGGACGAGGCCGGCGCGGTGAACCGGTGGCCGTGTCACTCCGACGGCGACGGCGACGCGCCGGCTGTCGGGCTGGCCGTCGGGGCGGCGGTCTGCACGTTCAGGTCCGGGCGAGGGGTCAGGACGACCATCGGGGCTCCCTGCTGGGGCACGGGCGGGGTGGCCTGCTCGCTGGGGAGTTTAGGCGGGTTGGTCTGCTGGTAGTTGACCTGGTCGTGGTTGACCAGGCCGGTCTTCTCCAGCACGGTGATGTGGTCGAGCACGGTGTCGTTGGCGAGGTCGGCCAGCTGGCGCACGAGGGTGTTCCTCGTGCTGGCGCGGATCTTGGCGATGGCCGGGAAGATCTGGCCGTGCGTGACGCGCATGATCTGTACCGCGGTGGAGTCGAACTCCTTGCCGGTCGCCGCGTCGACGGTCGCCACGAACTGCTGCTGTTGCGGGCTCGCCTGGTTGTTGAGCGTGATGTTCAGCTCTGGAGCGATCTTGCGGCACATCTCGTCGAGGCCGGCGTGCCCGACGACCAGGTGTTCTCCGGCCTCCTTCATCTCCGGTGTCGTGCCGCGTTCCATGGCCATCTCGCCGAGCGGGTACTCCCACAGTCCGGCGGAGCGGACCTTGATGACGAAGTCCCGGTCGGCCTCCGTCAGGGGGCCGTACTGGGTGTTGGCGATGATCCGCTCCGTGCCTGTGGCCGCCTTCTCGACGCCCAGCAGGGCGGGGTAGGCGAGCGCGGCGACGGTCAGCAGCAGACCGCCACTCACGAAGATCGTTCCGATGCTCCACGTACGACTCATGGCAACTCCTGGCAGCGGGTGGCCGTACCGGCGAGTCCGACGTGGTGCGCCGGACTCGCCGTGCGGCTGGGTCGCCAGGGGGTACGGATGAGAACGGCGAATCAATCATTGCGCTGGGTAAAATTTGCAGTGTGCCCGGGAGGGGTGCCTCGGTGATTCAGTGCGGTCCGCGCTGACCTGCGAGAATGTAGTAGGCGACGCTCTTTCGCTGGATCCGGTCGGCCTGGGAGAGAGGCGCGCCGTGCGTCGGTGGCGGAGTCATGCACCAGTTCGACGGGTAGGGGCACCGCGTCATCCGACACGCGTACGGTGAGCGAACCGCTTCCCCGTTCCTCGATGACGAGGGCGACGGAGCGCTGGGCGAAGTCCCTTGTGAGGGTGGCTGATTCCGGTCGGATGCGCTGTATGAAGCCGGCTGTCCCGCGCGAAGAGCCGCGGCCGCTGGAGATCTCCATCGGCTGACCCGGCCCCACGGCGCACCGGCTGCGGGAGGGGGTTCGCGCCGCTGTGGATTCCGTCCGCGCCGCCCGCTGTCTGGTGTGCGCAACCTGGCCTTGCCCTGGGGGCGTTGTCTGCTACGCACGCATTCGCCGGCTTCAGCCGCACGGGCCGGGCGGTATCAGCGGCGGGCCGTGGCCCACATGGGGAGCGCCTCCTGGCAACTGTGAGGCGTTGGCGGCACTTGGCCCAGCTGCTCGAACCCTGCCGGGCGGAACCGGCACGCACCAGCCGCCTGTCGCGGCCCAGCTGAGGACCAGTCCCTTGATCCCGTTGACCCGTTGACGCGTTCATAGCGGGGGACCGGCATGCACGACCTGGCGAAGACTGCCGGAAGTCGGCAATGCGCGGGAGAGCCGACGGAGGCAGGATAGGGGTTGAGGGGAGCACGCGAAGGAGGTCTCGATGCCGGACACCGGCAGGTGTCCGGCATCCGACTTCTGAGCTTGCGCAGAAGCCGTCGCGGGACGGGTGTGATCGGGGGTTGGGGATGCGGACGTTCTTCGAGGCTGCCACAGGATTTCCGACCTTCCTGTTCACGGTTTCCCTCTTGGCGGCCCTGGGCTTCTGGCTGATGGTCGCGGTGGGCGCGGCCGATTCCGACACCTTCGACAGGGACGCGAACCTTGATGCCTGGGGGATGGGCGGGGTACCGGTGGCGGTCGCCATCTCTCTCTGGACGGGGTTCGCCTGGTCCGGCAGCCTCGGCCTGACCGTCCTGCTGGATCCGGTCGCCTTCTCGGGGCCGACACGCGCACTGACCGGACTCACTGCGTTCGTCGCCGCCGCCTTGGCCTCATGGCGAGTGACCCGAGTGCTCGTACGACTGCTGCGCCGCCTCCACCCCGATGAACCCGGGCCGTCCTGGCCGGACTTCGTCGGGCTGACCTGCACTGTCCGTTCGGAGCGGGCGGACGACGGTTTCGGTCGGGCCGAAGTCGTGGCCCGGGACGGCTCCACCGCAGTGGTCAAGGTCCGCCGACGCGGTACCGACGATCTCGCCTGCGAGGGTGCGGAGTTGCTCTGCGCCTACGACGAGACCAACGGCTTCTTCTGGATCGCCCGCCGCGAGGCGGAACTCCATCCGCACGGTCGAGCCGCCTGAGCGGCGCGGCTCGACTTTTCAAGGCCCACTTCGGCCTTTCGACTTCCGGGGCTCTGCGTGGCTCCGATCTCCTTAACTCCCAAGGACGTTTCTCATGGATGTCATCACCGTGGGTGTCGGCGTGCTCGTCGCCGTCTGCCTGCTCGCCGTACTCGTCGTCTCCCAGCTGTTCCGCAAGGTGGAGCAGGGCAAGGCGCTGATCGTCTCCAAGATGCGGAAGGTCGATGTGACCTTCACCGGGCAGGTCGTGCTGCCGGTGCTGCACAAGGCCGAGGTGATGGACATCTCGGTGAAGACCATCGAGATCACGCGGGCCGGCAAGGAGGGGCTGATCTGCCAGGACAACATCCGTGCGGACATCCGGATCTCGTTCTTCGTGAAGGTCAACAAGACCGTCGAGGACGTCATCAAGGTGGCCCAGGCTGTCGGTACCGCGAGGGCGAGTGACCGGGACACGCTGCAGGAGCTGTTCCACGCGAAGTTCTCCGAGGCGCTGAAGACCGTCGGCAAGCAGCTGGACTTCACCGACCTGTACACCAAGCGCGAAGAATTGCGGTACCGGATCATCGAGGTCATCGGTGTCGACCTCAACGGCTACCACCTGGAGGACGCGGCGATCGACTACCTGGAGCAGACGCCGCTCACCCAGCTCGACCCCGCCAACGTGCTCGACGCGCAGGGCATTCGGAAGATCACCGAGCTGACGGCCGTGGAGCACGTGCGCACCAACGAGGCGCAGCGCCACGAGGAGAAGGAGATCACACGGCAGAACGTCGACGCCCGCGAGGCCATTCTGGAGCTGGAGCGGCGGCAGACGGACGCTGAGATCAAACAGCGGCGGGAGATCGGCACCGTACGGGCTCGTGAGGAGGCCGAGACGGCTCGGGTGGTGGAGGAGGAGCGGCTGCGGGCGCAGTCCGCGTTCCTGAAGACCGAGGAACAGCTCGGGGTGCAGCGGGAGAACCAGGCCCGTGAGGTCGCGGTCGCCGCCAAGAACCGCGAGCGGGTCATCGCCATCGAGAGCGAGCGCATTGAGAAGGACCGTCTCCTCGAAGTCATCGCACGGGAGCGGGAGACCGAGCTGACACGGATCGCCGCCTCCAAGGAGGTCGAGGCGGAGAAGCGGGACATCGCCGAGGTCATCCGCGAGCGGGTCGCCGTGGACCGCACGGTCGCCGAGCAGGAGGAGTCCATCAAGAAGCTGCGGGCCGTGGAGGAGGCGGAGCGGCAGCGCCAGACCGTGATCATCGCCGCCGAGGCTCAGGCGCAGGAGAAGCTGGTCAAGGACATCAAGGCCGCCGAAGCCGCCGAGCAGGCCGCCACCCACCGCGCCGCCGAGGAACTGACCCTGGCCGAGGCGAGGTTGAAGACGGCCGACCTCGACGCCCGGGCCAAGCTGCGGCTCGCCGAGGGCGTCCAGGCGGAGGCCGCGGCCGAAGGGCTGGCCGGCGTCCAGGTCCGCGACAAGGAGGCCGAGGTCATCGAGAAGGCCGGCCGCGCGGAGGCCGAGGCGACGCAGGCGCGCATGCTGGCGGAGGCCGCGGGAGTCAAGGCGCAGGCGCTCGCCGAGGCGGAGGCCATCGGCGAGAAGCTGAAGGCGGAGGCGGCCGGGCTGACGGAGAAGGCGGCGGCGATGGCCGCGCTGGACGAGGCGTCCCGGGGCCACGAGGAGTTCCGGCTGCGGCTGGCGGCGGAGAAGGACGTACGGCTGGCCGGGCTGGACGTGCAGCGGCAGGTCGCCGAGGCGCAGGCCACGGTGCTGGCCACCGGGCTGGAGAACGCCGACATCAGCATCGTCGGCGGGGAGTCGGTCTTCCTCGACCGTCTGGTGTCCTCGATCGCGCTCGGCAAGGGCTTCGACGGCTTCGTCCAGCACTCCGAGACCGCCCAGGCTCTCGCGAAGCCCTGGCTGGACGGCACCTCCAGCTTCACCGACGACCTGGGCCGCGTTCTCGGCTCGGTGTCCACGGCCGACGTGCGGGACCTGACCGTCTCCGCCCTGCTGATGAAGCTGATGAAGACGGGCGGTGTCGACTCGGCCGCGCTGCGGCAGCTGCTCGACAGGGCTGGCGAGCTGGGCCTCGCCGACACCTCGCTCACCGCTCTGAACGGCAGCGTCGCCAAGGTCTGACCGGCCCATGATCCACGGTCCGGAGCTGCCGCACAGGGGACAGCAGCTCCGGACCGTGTTCCACCCGACTTCCTGAGAGGGATCCCATGATGACCGGCCCGGACACCGGTACACAGGAGGCGCTCGACGCCGGTACGTACGAGGTGCTGCGCGACCGGCTGACCGCCCAGGCCGCCGAGCTCTCCCGCCGCGCCGGGGCGCTCAACGTCCGCCGTACCGAGGAGTTTGGCGGCACCCGGCTGGAACTAGCCGTCACCCAGCGGCTGCGCACTCAGCACAGCCGCGTGCCGCGCGACATCGTCTCCGTCGGCGACACACTGCTCTTCGGTCACAACGTCTTCCTCGGCCTCAAGCCGGAGACGACCGTCCGCGACGTCTTCGCCCTGTACGACCGCGACTTGAACCGGCTGCCCGACGACGCCGTTCCCGGCCTCCTCGACGACCCCGCCTTCGTACGGGAGTTCACCGCCCTCTACCGCTACTACCGCCAGGCACACCTCCTCCAGCTCCGCAGCGTCGACGGCAAGGTGCTGGCCGTCTTCCAGACCGGCGAGAAGGTCGGCGACATCCGCGTCCTGCGCTGGGCCATGACGGAGGACGGCGGGGCGGCCTTCCTGGACGCGCGCGGCGAACGCGATCACGTCCTCCCGGCCTCCCACGACTTCGTGTGGACGGAGACGACCCGCGAGGACCACGTCCTGGGCCGTCACCCGCACGTCTCCATCGAGGGCGAGGTCTTCGTCGAGACGATCGGCGGGACTCTGACGGTCAAGATCGAGGACGACCCCGAGACAGGCGAGGGCATCTACGCCGAGCCGGTCGCCGAGCCGCTGCAGTCCCTCGCCGACGCCTACATCGCGTACGCGCGCGTGGGCGCCCTCATCCTGCTGGATGTCCTCCCTTACAAGGAGGAGGCCCATCGCTACCTGGTCTTCAACACGCTCACCAGGACGGTCGTCCGCCTCGACGGCATCGGGCAGGCGTGCCGCCGCCTGCCCGAGGACCAGGGCATCGTCTTCCCCGGCGGGTACTGCCTGGCGACGGGGGCGTACAAGACGTTCGACGGCCTCGACACCGACGGCCTGGAGTTCGAGCGGGTGGTCCGCTCGCCCAACGGCGAGGACGTCCTCTTCGCCTTCCACGCGCGTGTGGAAGGCCGCAGCCTGCTGCTGCCGTACAACATGATCCGCAAGGAGGTCGCGACCCCGCTGTCCTGCCACGGCTGGGCCCTCTTCGACGACGGCAGGCTCATGGTGCTGCGCGCCGACAGCGACGAGCCGCAACGCGTCCACCCGCTTCAGCTCTGGCACTCCCCGTACGTCTCCGACACCTACGCCGCTGCCCGGCCCGTGGGCACCGGCCCGCTGGCCCGGGTCGGCAACGCCGATCTTGTCCGTGGTATCTCCGACTGCCTGTCCATCACGGGCGCCGTCGCCGAGACGACCCCGACGAGCGCCGTGTACGAGGCCCTGGCCGCCGCCTGCGTCCGGGCCGCCGACTCCTACCACTGGCTGCGCGAGCCCGAACTTGGCGATCTGAACGAGCCGCTCGCGCAGGTCCGGGCCACCGCCGAGCAGGTGCTGGCCGAGTTCGAGACCGTCCAGGCACTCACGCGACAGGCAGCCGACGCGCTCGACGAGGCAGCGACGCGCCTCGCCACCGTGGTGCGCCGACTGCGCGGCGAGGCCCCGAGAGACGCCGCAGCATGGGTAGAGGGCCTGACCGAACTCCGGCACGCGCAAGGCCACCTGCTCACCCTCAAGGACATGCGCTACGCCGACACCGCCCGCCTCGACGAGCTCGCCGAGGACGTCGAAGCCGACCTCGCCGTCTTCGGGCAGCGGACTGTCACCCACCTCGCCCGCGAGGACGCTTTCGCGGACCACCGAGCCGACATCGAGCAACTCGCCATCGACGGCCGGGCGATCACCACTGTCGCCGAGGCCGCACCCCTCGCCGCCCGCCTCGACGACCTCACGGACCAACTGCGCACGGTGACCGAGGTCGTCGCCGGGCTCGACATCGGCGACGCCACCGTCCGTACGTCCGTCCTGGAGCGCATCGCCGAGGTCCTCGGCGGCGTCAACCGCGCCCGCGCCACCCTCGACGGCCGCCGCCGCGAACTCCAGGACCGCGAGGGACGGGCTGAGTTCGCCGCCGAGTCCGCCCTGCTCGCCCAGGCGATCGCCGGTGCCCTCGCGGCGACCGACAGCCCCGAGGCATGCGATGAGCAGCTCGCCCGCCTGCTCGTGCAGGTGGAGAACCTGGAGGCCCGGTTCGCCGACTTCGACGACTTCCTCGACAAGCTGGCGGACAAACGCGACGAGATCCACGAGGTGTTCTCCGCCCGCAGGCAAACCGTCACCGACACCCGAGCCCGCCGCGCCGAACGCCTCTTCGACTCCGCGACCCGCGTCCTTCAGTCGGTCACCCGTCGCGCTGCCACGCTCACCGACACGGACGCCGTCGCCACGTACTTCACCTCCGACCCGATGCCTCGCAAGGTCCGCCACATCGCCGACGAACTGCGCGAACTCGGCGACCAGGTCCGCGCGGAGGAGCTGGACGGCCGCCTGAAGTCCGCCCGCCAGGAAGCACTGCGTACCCTCCGCGACCGCACTGACCTCTACGCCGACCACGGCCGCACCCTCCGCCTCGGCACCCACCGCTTCGCCGTCAACACCCAGCCCCTCGACCTCACCCTTGTCCCGCACGGCGAGGGCCTGGCCTTCGCGCTGACCGGCACCGACTACCGCTCTCCCGTCACCGACCCCGACTTCGGCACCACCCGCCCGTACTGGGACCGCCCCCTGCCCTCGGAGTCGCCCGAGGTCTACCGGGCCGAGCACCTCGCCGCCCGCCTGCTCGACGAGCACGGACCAGCCGCACTCGCGGAGGCCGATGACCTCCCCGCACTGGTCCGGCGGGCGGCGGAGGCGGCGTACGACGAGGGATACGAGCGCGGCGTCCACGACCACGACGCGACCCTGATCCTCACCGCGCTCGTGCGCCTGCACGAGGACGCCGGCCTGCTCCGCCACGAGCCGGCCGCCCGCGCCGCCGCCCAGCTCTTCTGGGCGCACGGCACGACGGCCGAGGAGCGCGACAGCTGGACCAGGCGTGCGGTGTCGATGGCCAGGGCCCGTGACACCTTCGGTCGCACGCCCGCCATCGACGACCTCGTGGCCGAACTGGCGGAGGCGATCGGCACGGAAGCGGCAGCCGTCTACCTCTTCGAGGAGCTGACCAGCGGCTCCGACGGCTTCGTCATCAGCGCCGGCACCCGTACCCTGCTCGACAAGTTCCGCCGAACGGTGGGCACATCGGCCTACGACGACGACCTCGCCAGCCTCATCGACCCGGCTGCCCGCAAGCAGCTCGTCGAGACATGGCTGACGTCGTACACAGCCGCGACCGGGTCGGACACCACCCCCGGCGACCTGGCGGAGGCGGTCGCCGCCGAGCTCTGCCCAGACCTGGCCCGCTACGAGTCCGACGCGTCCCTGACCGAGACCGTCGAGGGGCTGCTCGGCACCCACCCGCGCATCACCGGCCGCACACTCACCATCCGCGTCGACGAACTCCTTGCCCGCACCGCCGAGTTCCGCGCCCACCAGGCTCCCGCCCACCGCGCGTACCAGCGCCGCCGTACGGCGTTGGTGGCCGCCGAGCGCACCCGCCTCCGCCTCGACGAGTACCGGCCGCGGATCATGTCCGCGTTCGTCCGTAACCGGCTCATCGACGAGGTCTACCTCCCGCTCATCGGTGACAACCTCGCCAAGCAGCTCGGCACCACGGGCCAAGCGAAGCGCACCGATACCGGTGGCCTACTGCTGCTCATCTCCCCGCCCGGCTACGGCAAGACGACCCTCATGGAGTACGTCGCCGACCGGCTCGGGATGCTCCTCGTCAAGGTCGACGGACCCGCCCTCGGCCACGCCGTGACCTCCCTCGACCCGGCCGAGGCGCCGAACGTCACCTCCCGCCAGGAGGTCCAGAAAATCAACTTCGCGCTGGAGGCGGGCAACAACACCCTCCTCTACCTGGACGACATCCAGCACACCTCACCCGAACTGCTGCAGAAGTTCATTTCACTCTGCGACGCCACGCGCCGTATCGAGGGCGTACGGGACGGCGAGCCGCGCACCTACGACCTGCGCGGCAAGCGATTCGCGGTCTGCATGGCCGGCAACCCCTACACCGAGTCCGGCAGCCGCTTCCACGTCCCCGACATGCTCGCCAACCGCGCCGACGTGTGGAACCTCGGCGACGTCCTCACCGGAAAAGTGGACGCCTTCGCGCTCAGCTTCGTCGAGAACGCCCTCACCGCCAACCCGGTCCTTGCCCCGCTCGCCGGCCGCGACCGCGCTGACCTCGACCTGCTCATCCGCCTCGCCGAGGGCGACGCCACGGCCCGCGCCGACCGGCTCACCCACCCCTATGAGCCCGTCGAGCTGGAGCGGATCCTGGCCGTCCTGCGTCACCTGCTGACGGCCCGGGCGACTGTCCTCGCGGTGAACGCCGCGTACATCGCCTCCGCCGCGCAGACCGACGCCACCCGCACGGAGCCGCCCTTCCAGCTCCAGGGCTCGTACCGCAACATGAACAAGATCGCCCAGCGCGTCCAGCCGGTCATGAACACCACCGAACTGTCGGCGCTGATCGACGACCACTACCGGGCCGAGGCCCAGACCCTCACCACCGGCGCCGAGGCCAACCTGCTCAAACTCGCCGAACTACGCGGCACACTCACGGCCGAACAGGCGGCCCGCTGGACCGAGCTGAAGGCAGCGTACGTCCGCACCCAGGCGCTCGGCGGCCCCGAGGACGACCACCCCCCAGCCTTCGGCCGGGGAAACCCCCATCTCGCCACGCTCGCCCGAGCGGTGGCCGCCCTCGGTCTCCTTGCCGATCGGATCGCCGCAGTCGAGTCAGCGATCAACCGTGCCGCCGACCCACGCCACCTCATCGCCGATCCCACAGCCCGCCACGCGGCCCGCTCGCTCCCGGGGGCAGGGGAGGAATGACGCGAGGCCGTCCGGGGGCCACGACCCAGGCTGCGGCCGGAGGCGGCCGTGTTCGCGACGGGAGTGGGTCCGGGTCCGCGTCGCTCCCGTGAACGGGTGACGGGTGCAGCAGCGGCTGGATCCCTGTGCCGTCCGGCTCGTTCTCTCACTGGCTGGTTGTCGTGTTCCTGCCTGACGTGGCTACACTCCGCTGCAGGTGAGCCGGGACATCTGGTCGGCTGGAGTGCCACCTTTCCTGGAGTCGCCTGATGTTCAGACCCTTCACCAGCCGCACAGCCGTGCGGTTGCTCGCGGTTGCCGGTGTGGTGCTCACTCTTTGCGGCGCCGTGATGTGGGTGCTGCCGGGGCCCGGTCTTCCTGTTCTGCTGCTCGGCGTCCTGTGCCTGGTGGCTGCGGGAGCGGTACGGCTCGACCGGACGCCGAGGCTGAGCGAGTGCCGTCATCCGTCCTGTAGGCATGGAAACAACTGCCAGGCTGCGGCAAAGTGATCTTTCATGTCTACCCTCCCGCGCCAACTGCGGCCCCCAGCGGGCACATGATCGTCTGCGGCGATGACGGGCTGGCCCATCGGCTGTCCGGCGAGCTGCGAGAGGTCTACCGCGAACATGTCACGCTCGTCGCTCCCACCCGAAGCGGTGTTGTCGCGACGGGCACGGTGCCCACCGGTCGGGCCCGGGCGACGGCGCTCATCGGGCGGGTGTCCTCGGCGATGACGCGGGTTGCCGGCGCCGCGCCGGATGCCACCGATGGCGGCCAGGTGCTGGAGGCGTCGGAGCTCACCGACGAGGCGCTGGCGGCGGCCGGTGTGGCACGGGCAGCCGCGGTCGCTCTGGTGTACGAGGACGACGAGGTGAACATCCGCGCCGCATTGATCGCCCGCCGCCTCAATCCGCAGGTGCGGCTGGTGATCCGGCTGTACAACCGCAAGCTCGGCCAGCAGCTGGAGGAGCTGCTGGACCAGGCCGCCGTCGTCGCCTCCCCAGGGCTGGACCCAGTGGCTCTGGACACGTCCACCACGGTCCTGTCCGACGCGGACACCGCCGCACCGGCGCTGGCCGCCACCGCTGTCGCCGGCACCAGCAAAGTGGTGCAGGCGGACGGCCTGCTGCTGCGGGCGGTGGAGCGCACGCCGCCGCGCCGCGGCGAGGCCGCCGACCCCGGCCTGTGCATCCTGGCCCTGCTGTCGGCGACCGCCAACGATCCAGCCGGCGCGGAGGGTTCGGACCGCAGTGGCAGAGAAGCGCCCCAACTCCTGCCGGACGAGGGGGCGGTGAGCGCGGCCAACGGACACGGCACGGTGGTGCTGGAAGCGGTCTCGTACAGCGGATCGGTACTGCCCACCGGGCGGCTGGCCGACCGGGGTGCCTCGCTTGGACAGTTGTTCTCGCGTCGGCTGCGCTGGTCGCTGTTCGGCCTGATCGCCTGCGTCTGCGGCCTCGCGGTCGCCTCCTGGCTGACCACCGGCGACAGTCTGGTGCACGCCACCTACCTCACCCTGCTCGACCTGTTCGCCATCGACGACCCGGCGCTGGGCGAGCCGCTGAGCCGTCAGATCATCCAACTCCTTTCCGGACTGGCCGGGTTGTTGCTGCTGCCGGTGATGACCGCGGCCGTGCTGGAGGGCCTGGGCACCTTCCGCAGCGCTTCCGCCCTGCGCCGCCCGCCGCGTGGCCTGTCCGGGCACGTCGTGCTGCTCGGCCTGGGCAAGATCGGTACTCGCGTGCTGGCCCGGCTGAAGGAGCTCGACATCCCCGTCGTCTGCGTGGAGTCGGACCCCGAGGCGCGCGGTGTCCCGCTGGCCCGCCGGCTGCGCGTCCCCACCGTGATCGGGGACGTCACCGAGGAGGGCGTCCTGGAGTCCGCCAAGATCCACCGTGCGCACGCCCTGCTCGCCCTGACCAGCTCCGACACCACCAACCTCGAAGCCGCCCTGTACGCCCGCTCCGTCAAGCCCGACCTCCGTGTCGCGCTGCGGCTGTACGACGACGACTTCGCCACCGCTGTCTACCGCACCCTGCGCGCCGCCCACCCACAGGCCCTCACCCGCAGCCGCAGCGTCTCCAGCCTCGCGGCCCCCGCGTTCGCCGGCGCGATGATGGGCCGCCAGATCCTCGGCGCCATCCCCGTCGAACGCAAGGTGCTCCTCTTCGCCGCCCTCGTCGTCGCAGGGCATCCGCAGCTGGAGGGCCGTACGGTCGCCGAAGCCTTCCGCCCCGGGGCCTGGCGTGTTCTGGCCCTGGACGCCGCCGCGCCCGCCGACCGCCGCCCCGACCTTGCTCAGGCCCATCCGGCCGACGGTGACGACCGGCTTCCCGGGCTGGTCTGGGAGCTGCACCCCGGGTACGTCCTGCGGCCTGAGGACCGGGTTGTGCTGGCGACGACCCGGCAGGGGCTCGCCGAACTCCTCGGCCGCCATCCCCGGCCAGCCGATCCCGCCACGCCGTAGAACCACTTCATGGCGCTCGACTCGGTCGGCGCGGTTGCTCGGATGGACAGGTGTGGCGGTACGCGAGCGACCGGTGCGGACACGGCCGCCCATCGAGGCCGCCGCCGGCCCGGGGCCTTGCCGCGCGATGGCCGGACTGGTGCGGAGTACGGCATCAAGAGAGCGTAAAGACTGCCGGAACCAGGCAGTGTCTTCGTCGGGGTGCACGTGTGAGTATTGCGTCACCAGCGCGGTGACAGTGGGGGAAAGGCGGGTGGACGCGGATGACCTGGTTTCTGGGTCTCGGCATCGCAGGAGTCGTACTCCTCGTCCTGTCCCTCGTCCTCGACGGTGTCCTTGAGGGCCTTTTCGACGGCGTCGACGCGCTCGACGGTCTCTTCGACGGCTGGCTGTCGCTTCCGGTCATCGCAGGGTTTGTGTCCATGCTCGGCTTTTCCGGCGCGATCGTCATGGGCACCACCGGGCTCGGCGCGGTCGGCGCCGCCGCGGTCGGCGTGCCCGCCGGAGCCGCCACGGGCTGGCTCGCCTACCGTCTCAGCCGTGCGCTGTTGAACGACCGGTCCGGTGCCGCCCCGCGCGGCGACGATCTGATCGGCGTATCGGGCTCGGTGGTGACGGCCATTCCGGCGGGCGGCTACGGCGAGGTGCTGGTCCACCGGGCCGGGCAGCCGGTGAAGCTCGCGGCGAAGAGTCCGAGCCCGGTGCCGCGAGGCGCCGAGATCTGGGTGGAGGAGACGCTGTCGCAGACAGCGGTCTCCGTACGCCCGGTCGAGCGCTGACCCGCCGCGCCGCTCCGCACATCGGGCGCCGCCGCATCGGCGCCGCCCTTTCATCCACATGAACCCGTATCGATCTGCCGTCCCCTGGGAGGGCTGAGGGGAAGGACGTCATGAGTCCAGTTGTCATCGCGGTGATAGGAGTCGTCGTACTCCTTGTCCTGCTCGGCCTCGTCGTGGTCACCCGCTACAAGGTGGCGGGCCCGAGCGAGGCGTTCATCGTCACCGGCCGGCGTGGCAAGCAGGCCACCGACCCGGAGACCGGCCGGGTGTTCACCGACAACAGCGGGCAGAAGGTCGTGGTCGGCGGCGGCGTGTTCGTCGTGCCGTTCGTGCAGCAGAAGTTCACCCTCGACCTGTCCAGCCGGCACATCCCGATCTCGGTGCGCGGCGCGGTCACGCTGCGGGGTGTGAAGGCGAACCTCGAAGGTGTCGCCATCGTCAAGGTGGGCGGTACCGAGGACTCGATCCGGGCCGCCGCGCAGCGGTTCCTGATGCAGCAGGACGGCATCGTCGGCTTCACGCAAGAGGTGCTGTCCGGCGCGCTGCGTTCCATCGTGGGCCGGATGTCAGTGGAGGACATCATCCGCGACCGGGCCGCGTTCGCCGGTCAGGTCGCGGAGGAGGCGGAGGCGAGCCTGTCCGGTCAGGGGCTGGTGCTGGACGCCTTCCAGATCCAGGACATCACCACTGAGGGTTCCTATCTGGAGGACCTGGGCCGTCCGGAGGCCGCGCGTGCCAAGCAGGAGGCCGACATCGCCGAGGCCGTGGCCCGGCGCGCCGCCGAGCAGGCGCGGCTGAAGGCCGAGGAGGAGATCGCGATCGCCCAGCGGACCTTCGCTCTCAAGACCGCGGAGATCAAGGCCGAGACCGACGAGGCAGCCGCCCGCGCCGCCGCGGCCGGCCCGCTCGCCGAGGCCGCCCGGTCGCAGGAGGTCCTGGCAGAGCAGGAGAAGGTGGCCGAGCGGCAGGCCGCGCTGACCGACCGTGAGCTGGACACCAAGGTCCGCAAGCCCGCCGACGCGGCCCGCTACCAGGCCGAGCAGGAGGCCGAGGCCCGCCGTATCGCCCTGGTCAAGGAGGCCGAGGCGGACGCCCAGCGGTCCCGGCTGACCGGTGAGGGCGAGAAGGCGCACCGCGCCGCGCTCGCCGACGCGGTCCGTATCGAGGGCGAGGCCGAGGCCGCCGCGATCGGCGCGAAGGGCTCCGCCGAAGCCGAGGCAATGCGCAAGAAGGCCGACGCCTTTGCCCAGTACGGCGATGCCGCCGTGCTGCAGATGCTGGTGGAGGTGCTGCCGCAGGTCGTCGCCAAGGCGTCTGAGCCGCTCAGCGCGATCGACAAGATGACGGTGATCTCCACCGACGGCGCGAGCCAGCTCTCGCGCACGGTCGCCGACAACGTGGCCCAGGGCCTCGAACTGCTCGGTTCCACCACCGGAGTCGACCTCGCCGAGCTGCTGAAGGGCATCACCGGCCGGGTCGGCGGTGCGCAGCCCGCGACGACGGCGCCCACCGAGGCCAACGGGAAGGTCGAGATCACCGGCTGACGCCGACAATCGACCAGAGGAGCGAGCCCGGGCGGCCCGGAACCGCCCGGGCCTGTGCGTGAAGGCGCTTTGCCCATGAAGGCTTTTCCCGCCACTGGGGGCGGCTTTCCATACGGAGGTACGAGCGGTGTTTCTGTGGCTCTGGCTGATCGGCTGGTCGGCCTTCGCACTGCCCCTGGCCATCGCCTCGCTGCGGGGCTGGGCGCCGAAGCGAGTCCGCAGCCGTACGAGTCCGTGGGGCCTCCGCGTCCGGGGCGTCGCACTGCTGGTGATCTGGATCGGCGGTCTGACCGGCCCGCTCCTGCGATGGAGCCACCTGGACTCCCAGGACGCCACCTTCTTCGCCTCCGTGGTGCAGGGCGGGTTCCTTGTCTTCGCGGGAGGGCTCGTAGCCGGATCGCAGCTGAGCGAGTGGTTCTACAGGCGGGCACTACGAGCACAGACTGTCGATCAGGCACAGGGCATCAGCGGACGGCCGTGATGATCCTGGCCGACCGGATGGGGGGCGGGGTCGGGCTCCGCCGCCCGGCTCGGCCTCGCTGATCAACTCGTCGGGTCGGCCGGCCTTCCTCCCCACCGCGTGTCGATCCGCTCCCACTCCACGGCCCACTGCGTCATACGCCACTGGTTCAGGTACCTGCGTGTGACGGAGACAGCGGCCAGGGCGATGCCGCCCGCACCTGACGCGACCAGTACTCCTCCAGTGGCCGCATGGGATCGTGCCTCCCCGTCGGTCAGGGGTTCGGCGGTGAGGTGGCCGTCCTCGTCGATCCAGATGGTCACCCGGTTGCCGGCGGGGCTCGTGGCCGACACCCTGGCCTCACCGGTGCGTGTCGAACCGTCCGGCGCGGTCCAGCGGACCGTCGCCCACACCCGGGGATCTCCCGCTGCCCGGGCTGGCACCTTGCCCTTGGCATCCTCGACGAGTACGGCCGACACCTCGCGGCGCTCCACCCGCTGCCGATCGGCGGACCGCTCGATCGCGTCTGCCGCCGCCAGCCCCGCGAACAGGCCGCCCACCAGGGCCAGCACCCATCCAACGAGGATGACCCAGGCTTCGATGACGTCGCTGAGCCGCCGCAACGGATTACGCCGCCACCGCCACCACCGCACCCTGGCACACCGTGCCGTCGCCATCGCCGACACCCCCTACTGAGCACCGGCAGCACGCTTCCCCAGCCTGCTACGGAGAGAGGATCGCTGCCCCGTCCCCGTCCTTCATCCTGCGCATACAACCCTGGCAGTCGCACTGCCAGGTTCCGGCAGTGTTCCCCACGTTCCGCATGCCGGTTCCTGACAGGAATCCCGCCTGCACCCCGTCGCGGAAGGTGGTGACCGAGCCCGGCCCGCGCTGAGCGAAGCCGTCAGCGGGCGTGCAGCAGGCGGCGCCAGGCGCGCCGGAACCGGCCCATGAGGTGGGGGCATAGCGGGCCGCCGTGGGGCAGGATCACCGTCGTTTCCCGTGTCATCGCAGCGAAGAAGGCCCGCCCCAGGCGGCTCTGCAAGGTGGTGGTCCACCGGTAGTCGCGACGGTGGGCGAACAGGGAACACACGAGTCCTCGCCCCAGTCCTTGGCGCTGCCACGTATCGCAGACCCAGAGATCCAGGATGCGCCCCGTACGGCATGTTCTGCAGGCACGGAAACGAAGCCGACCGACGACACGGCCGCAGGGACCATGCAGGATGAGCTCGGCCGGACCGCCCGGAGCAGCGGTGGTGACGTAGGTCAGTCGAACCGGCTGACCGTCGGGGGCGTCGACGTTCCAGAATCCGGTCACCGAGGGGACCTCCCGCTGTCTCCGCCGGGTGAGCAGGTCTGGTCAGGCTCCGGCGTCATGTTCCCGATGCCTCCGTGTCAGGTCTCCCGGCTCCCTCAGCGCCGGTCCGTGCCGTAGCGCACGGCACGGCGCTCCCACGAGTGGCCGACGCGACGGCGTTCACGCGCGCGCATCTGCGACGGTCTCCTCGGAGTGTGTGCCGACGTCCTTGCGTCCGGCCGGGATTCCGGCGAGGTCGTCGACGTGGAAGAGGCGGGCGATCGGCACGTCGGTGGAGCTGTGCGCGATGATCGAGAAGGCGATGCACACGGCGATGAGGGTGAACGCCTCCTCGCCCTGCGGGATCCCGGCCTGCAGCACGAGGAGCCCGTACACCACCGACGCGAAACCCTTCGGCCCGAACCATGCCGCGACCAGCTTCTCCTGGCGGGTGAACCGCGTGCCGACCAGGGAGATAAGCAGGGAGGCCGGGCGGATCAGCACGATGGCGAGGATGACGGCGACGTATCCACCGAAGGACAGATCACCGAACAGTTGAGGTGTCAGCAGCGCGCCGAACACCAGCAGCGCCGCGAACTTGGCCAGCTCCGCCAGTGCCTCGCCGAGCGGCTCGAACGCCTCCTTCGCCTCCAGCGACCGGGCGGTGAGCACGGCACCGGCCGAGAACGCGGCGAGGTAGGGGTTGGCGTGCGTGAGGTGGCAGACCCCGTAAAGGATCACGCCGATCGCCAGCGGCAGCAGCGGCTGCAGCTTGGGCTCGGCGCCCAACAGCCTGAACCGTACGAGCTCGACCACCACGAACGGCAGGACGACACCGAAGACCAGTCCGAGGACCAGCTCCAGCGCGATTTTCCCCAGGGACGCCTCGGCGTGCCCGGAGTTCGGCCCGGCCGCGGCGATCAGGATGAGCACGACGGGCAGCGCGAGCCCGTCGTTGATGCCGCTCTCCACATTCAGCAACTGCCGCAGTTTCGCCGGGACTTCCTTGCGGCCGACGATCGCGGAGGCGAACACCGGGTCGGTGGGCGCCAGTACGGCACCGACCAGGAACGAGGTCGTCCAGTCCAGGCCCACCAGGTAGTGCGTGATCAGCGCCATGCCGACGAACGCCAAGGGCATTCCAAGGCCGAGTGCTCGGGCGGGGTTGCGCCAGTTGGCACGCAGCTTGGGGAAGGAGACGTGCATGCCGTCGGTGAACAGCACCGCGAACAGCGCCAGATCGGCCGTCACCGACACGATCTCGCTGTCCGGCGTGATGTGGATCAGCCCCAGGAAACCGTCACTGACGAGAGCGCCACCGACCAGGAAGAGAAGCGATGTCGACAGAACGGTCCGGGCGGCGAGCCCCGACAGCAGCACCGCGATGAGCAGCGCCACCCCGAAAACCACGACGAGCACCATGACCACGACCCCCGATCGGCGAAGAGAGTTCTCCCACAACCGCCGACCAGGCTTCCCGGCACACCGCGGGGAACCTTACACGTTTCTTACGTCGTGCCGACAGGCTCTTTTCGCGCACTCTGGCTCGTCCGACACTGCCGTGATCGGGCATGGTGCGCTGCTCGGCACGCGCTTCACGTGGTTTCCGTGTCCCCATGTGTCAACGCGTAGGTCAGGCCGATCTGCCGCATGACTTTCTCAGCCTGGTCGCTGGGATGGGTGATGATCAGCCGTGTGCCCTGTACCCGCGCGGCCCGGAGGGCATTGAAGAACGCGGCACAACCGACCGGGCTGAGGTGTCGCAACTCCGTCAGATCCACCTCCAGGACCTCCGGCCCTGTCCCGATCACCCGCAGGAGGCGCTGACCCGTTTGTCCGGCACTGCGGGCGTCGAGGTCACCGCGCAGCCGGACCACCTTATGACCGGACGGTGGTATTGGACCGGAGCGGCGGCGGCGGAAGAGGTGCATCAGAGCCTCCAGGCAGACGGATATGTCCGCCGACCAGACTTCCCGGCACACCTGTGAGCAGGGTACGGGTGGTGGCCATCGCGCGCATGCGCTGATCAGCCGGAGTCTCTGCCTCGGCGCGGCGCTGACACCTTGCCAGTGGTCGGCATGGCAGCGCCTCGGACAACTGCCGGAGACAGGCAATGACCCGGCTCGGACCGGGTCATTCCCGCGGCCATGCGCTAGAAAGACGTCAACGACGCATCAACTTCAGGGGGACCCATATGGCGGGGCGGGACGTGTCCGAGGACTACGAGGAGTACCTGGAGGGGTATGCCCGCATCCTCGCGGACGCCTCGGCGACCGGTCGCCGACTGACCAGGGACGAACTCGACTCTCGCCGTGCGCTGGGTGAGCAGGCCGCGGAGGCCGGCCTCGGACTGCGAGCCCTGGTCAGCGCCTATATGGCGGCCACCCGGGCGCACTGGCCGACCGGGGAGAGTGTTTCCGTTGACGACGCGCTGGGCGCTGCGGCCCAGGCCGTGGACGCGTTCGCCGAGGGCTATGAGCGGGCGCAGCGGCTCGCTGTACGCCAGGAGGAAGCCGCTCGCCGGGAGTTCATCGACGACCTGCTGTACGGCCGCAGCGACCTGGGTCGGCTGGCCCAGCGCGCGGAACGGTACGGGCTGCGGCTGTCGTACGAGCACGCGGTCGCGGTGGCCCGTGGCACGGTCGCGTACGAAGAGGGGGACGCGGTTCTGCGGGAGGTGGAGCGTGCGCTGATCGGCCGGTTCGGTGACCGCAGCATCCTGCTTACGACCAAGGACGGCCGACTGGTGTGCATCGCCCCGGGTGACCAGAGCGAGGTACTCGCCCACTTCGCCAAGCAGGCGTTCGCCGCCACCGGCGGCGGCCAGGTAGGAATCGGCCGCCCACAACCTGGCGCCGCCGGCGTCGTCCAGTCCTACGAAGAGGCCCTCAACGCCCTCGACCTGGGCGAACGCCTCGAACTCGACGAACCCGTGCTGCACGCAGCTGACCTCCTCGTCTACCCGGTCCTCACCCGCGACCGCCAGGCCATGGCCGACCTGGTGGAAAGCGCCCTCGGTCCGCTGCGCGGAGCCCGAGGCGGCGCCCAGCCGATGCTGGACACCCTCACCGCCTACTTCGATTCCGGCTGTGTGTCCGCGGAGGCGGCGCGGCGGCTCTCGCTGAGCGTGCGCGCCTTCACCTACCGTCTGGAACGCATCCACAAGCTCACCGGCGCGGACCCCTCCGACCCCGTCCACCGCTACACCCTGCAGACCGCGGTGATCGGGGCCCGGTTGCTGGACTGGCCGACGAAGCCCGGTTGAGGTCCGTGACGAGGACGTGACCTCGCCCGCTTACGTGCGGCTTCGTCGTCCGGACATCGGCCGTGACAACAGTCACAGCGGGACGCTGCACACGGGAGTGCTCAGGACGCATACCGGCGGCAGCGGCGGATAGTGTGTAAAGAACGCGTCAAGGGACGCGGGGTGTGCCGGGAAGTCTGGTCGGCGTCGAAGGGGCACGTGTGCCCGAAATCCGATGCTGTGGAGGTTCTCCCGGATGCGTGATGGTCAGCGTGAGCGTTCTGTGTTCCTCGGCCTGCTGCCCTGGCCGGAGCGGGTGCGGGTGGCCCGGGCCCTGCGGACGGAGACGGTCGGCGGGCTGGTGCTGCTGGCGGCGGCCGTGGTGGCGCTGGTGTGGGCGAACACTCCGTGGAGCGGCACCTACGAGGAGATCCGCGATTTCCACTTCGGGATTCCCGCGCTCGGCCTGGACCTGTCGGTCGGGCACTGGACCTCGGACGGGCTGCTGACCGTCTTCTTCCTGGTCGCCGGAATCGAACTGAAACGTGAGCTCGTCGTCGGCGAGCTGCGGACCCCTGCCACGGCCGCCCTGCCCGTGGTCGCCGCCCTGTGCGGCATGGCGGTCCCCGCCGCCGTCTACCTGGCCACCGCCACGATCGGCGGCGGCAGCGCACAGGGCTGGGCGGTGCCGATGGCCACCGACATCGCCTTCGCGCTCGCCGTTCTCGCCGTCCTCTCCACCCACCTTCCCTCCGCCCTACGAGCCTTCCTGCTGACCCTGGCGGTAGTTGACGACCTGGGCGCGATTCTGGTGATCGCGGTCTTCTTCACCAGCGATCTGAACCCGGCCGCGTTGGCCGGAGCCGTGGCCGGGCTGGTCGTGTTTTATCTGTTGCAGCGGTTCCGGGTGCGTGGCTGGTGGTGGTACGTGCCGCTGGGCGTGGTGATCTGGGCGCTGATGTACAACGGCGGCGTGCACGCCACGGTCGCCGGTGTGGCGATGGGCCTGATCCTGCGGACCGTCCGGGACGAGGACGAGGACGAGGACGCCTCCCCGGGGGAGGGGACCGAGCATCTGCTGCGACCGGTGTCGGCCGGTGTGGCGGTGCCGCTGTTCGCGCTGTTCGCCGCCGGGGTGAGCGTGTCGGCCGGCGCTGTGGGCGAGGTGTTCACGCGCCCGGAGCCGCTGGGCGTGGTGCTGGGGTTGGTCGTGGGCAAGACCGTGGGGATCTTCGCCGGTACCTACCTGGCGGCCCGGTTCACCAGGGCCCGCCTCAACCCCGACCTGGCGTGGGCGGACGTGTTCGCCCTGGCGGTCCTGGCCGGGATCGGCTTCACCGTCGCCCTGCTGATCGGTGAACTCGCCTTCACCGACCCGGCCGACGTCGAGCACATCAAGGCCGCCGTCCTGCTCGGCTCCCTGATCGCTGCGGCCGTCGCGGCATTGCTGATCAAACGCCGCAACGGGATCTACCGCCGCCTGTGGGAGGCCGAGACCCGGGACGAGGACGCCGACGGAATCCCCGACATCTACCAGCGCACCGTGTCCGGCCGGGATGGGGTCGAGGGCACGAGCTGAAACGGTGCCTGCTACTCAGCTCGTACTTGGGTGATAGCTCCTGCGGGGTCACCACTACGTTCGACAACACTTTGGCGACGCGAGTCGCAGAGCAAATGGGGCCAAAGGTGCGGAATCCATTCAGGCGAGGTGGTGCGGTAGACGTCGCGATGGGATGGCTCGGTGTGCTGGCTTCGTTCTCTGCTGTTGAAGGCGATAGAGCTGACCAGACATGGCGCCTCGCCTTCGTGGCCGATGATCGCAGGCGCGATGGTCGTACTCAGCCTGTATCGGATCCGCCGGGACAGTCCCCGGAGCAGGCTGTGAGTGCCCTTTGCCGACTGGCCGTGGCATCCCCCTCGCGGGCCATGTCGGCCACGGGCCGGCTCACACCTTCTCGCCGCTGACGAACCGCTCGATCTCGGAGACGGGCAGGTCACGCCCGGTCGGCCGGACATAGCGTGCGAGGTACTCCCGGCTGCCGACCTGTTCCCGCTCGGCCCAGCCGTACTCCTGAAGCAGACTCCGGGTGTCCTCGGGGGCAAGACCGAAGTGCCACATCGCATGCTCCACGACGAAGTCCTGGTGGGCCTGCGCGGCGCCGTAGAAGTCGATTCCGTCGAGGAAGTCCTTGCGGACGTACGTGAAGATCAACCGACTGCCGATGGCGGCCTTGGCGAGGAAGGCGAGGGTTCTGCGTACGCCGTCCTCCGTCAGGTACTGCGTCACGGCCTCCCAGACGAACATCGTCGGAATCTCCGGAGCGAAGCCGTGGGCGTGCAGTACGTCGGCGAGGTCATCGGTTTGGAAATCGACCGGGACCAGAAACACGTGATCGGGTACCCGGCCGAAGACCGCGTTCAGCCGCTGCCGCTTGTGGGCGATGTTGGCGGGTAGATCGATTTCGAACGCCCGCGCGCCCGTCGGCGGCACCAGACGGTACGCCCGGGTGTCCAGGCCCGCGCCGAGGAACACGAACTGCTCGATCCCTGCCCGTACGGCTTCGGAGACCTTGTCGTCGGCATACCGTTTGCGGGACAGGACGCTCGCCCAAAGACCAAGGGCCTTCTTGTCCGTCGCGCCGGTCAGGAGATCGCGCACGGGGCGCCACCTGCAGGCCCCGGTCACGAGCCGCAGGCCGGGCGGCAGGAACTGGACGGCCAGTTCGTCGCTGAGCACGCGCTGGGACTCTGGAAGGTGCTGTTCGCACGCCGCGATCACCATCGGGCCTAATGCGGTCTGTGCTGCGGGGGGCCGTTTCGTCACAGTCATCTCTCCTTGGCCGAACGGGCTGCGGAAGGTGTTGGTGGCGCGTCGGCGAAGACCTGCTCCATCCAGAGGAAAACCTCGTGGGCGGCGCCGATCCGGGCGCCGTGGGTGGTGGAGGGGCCAGCCAACGTCATGCCGTCGCGCATGATCTGGCCGAGCGAAGCGAGCGAGGCGATCTGCCGTTGTACGACCTTCTCCCAGGCGTCGTCGTCGACCCGGTAGTACACCGTGCGGCTTCCCGGCTTGGTGAGCCGGCGCAGGAAGCCGACTGAGCTCAGCAACCGCAGGTTGGTCGACAGCGAAGCCCGGCTCGCCCCGATCGCGGCGGCGATCTCCTCCGCGGACTGCTCAGGCGGGTCGCAGATCATCAACCAGCCCAACACCCGGCCGGCGATCAGCGGTACACCGTCCTGATCCGCGCAGTACTTCGCGATCCGCTCGACCCACTCCAGCACGTCCTCGTTGCTCGACTCCGCCATAGGCGCACCGCTCTTCAACTGATTCATTAGTGCCTAGCTACTTCACTTTCCACTGAAACTAGGGCTGGCGCTGTCCTGCGGCAAGACCGTGGCTGGAACCGTGCCCGATTCCCGCAGGCCGATGGCATGGACGGCAACTGGCCTGCATGGGAAAGGGGCGTGGTCAGCGCCCCGCGTCGTACTCTTCCCGCCACCGGTCGACGAGGGTGGCCATCTCGCGCTGGAAGAAGGCGTAGAAGTCCCGCATCTCGTGCAGGCGCCGTCCCGCGACGCTGCCCTCGCCCGCAGCCTTGATGCCCTCGGTGGCGGCGTCACCCATGACGGCGAGCATCGCGTTCTGGTTGCTCATCAGTCTGGCCCAGGCGTATTCACGGAAGCGGTAGTGGTCGCGTCGGCTGCCGGGTGCAGGGACCCGCTCGATCATGCCGATGGGTAGGAGTTGCTTTACCGCTCCCGACACCGCCCCGGAGCTGATCTGCAGCTCGTCGCACAGGTCGTTGGCCGTCATGGTCTCCCGGCGACTGAAGAGGAGCGCGGTCATCACGCGCGCGGTGGTCTTCTGCATCCCACCCTGGGCCAGGGTGAGCGCGAGCCGCTCCGCCGCCTCGCGCAGCTGCCTGCCCTGCTCGTCGTCCATGGCCCTGGTCTGTGCCGTCTCGCGGGTTTGCTCGCTGTCCATGCCTTGCATCGTACCGAGAGTTCTCAATGCTCAGATATCTCCGTACGTTTACATATCTCTGAAAGTTCTGTACGTTCCGAGTCATGGATAACGCGATCGAGCTCCGGGAGCTCACCAAGAGGTACGGCACCCGACGTGGCCTGAGCGGACTCACCCTGGACGTCCGCGTCGGTGAGGTCTTCGGCTTCCTCGGCCCCAACGGTGCGGGCAAGTCCACCACCATCCGGCTCCTGCTCGACCTGATCCGCCCCACCTCGGGGCGCGCCGTTGTGCTCGGCCTGGACCCGCGTGCCGACGGCCTGCGGTTGCGTTCCCGGGTCGGTTACCTGGCCGGCGACTTCGTCTGTGACGGGCGGCAGAACGTGCGTGGCTACCTGCGCTTCCTCGCCGCCCTGCGCGGTGGCGTGCCGCAGGAGCGCATCGACGCCCTGGCCGACCGGCTCGGCCTCGACCAGAGTACGAGGATCAAGAAGCTGTCCAAGGGCAACCGGCAGAAGGTCGGCCTGGTGCAGGCGTTCATGCACACCCCGGAGCTGCTGGTCCTGGACGAACCCACCTCCGGACTCGACCCGCTGGTCCAGCAGACCTTCCTCGACCTGGTTGCGGAGGCCGCCGCGGGCGGTCAGACCGTGTTCATGTCCAGCCACATCATGAGCGAGGTCGAGGCCGTCGCCGACCGGGTCGGCATCATCCGCGACGGCCGCCTCGTCGCCCTGGACACCGTCGCCGCCCTGCGCGCCGGAGCTGTCCGCGACATCGAGGTCACCTTCGCGCACCCCGTAACCGCAGCCGCCTTCGCGCGAATTGACGGACGGCTCCGCCTCGACGCGGACGGCACCACCCTCACTGGCCAGATCACCGGCAGCCCCGACACCCTCGTCAAGGCTCTCGCCGCACACACCGTCACCGGCCTGCGCGCCACCGAACCCGCGCTCGAAGAGCTCTTTTACTCCTACTACGAGGGTGCGGAAGCCGCCCCGCGTTCCACGACCGCCCAGGTCGCCTGACCGGAGTCGGCCGCCTGCTGCCCCGCCCCTTGCGCTCCCACCGGAAGGCCCCGCCATGAACCTGGCCGTCTACACGAAGTTCCTCTCCGACAGCCGACGCGGCCTCATCGGCTGGATGCTCGGCACCGCCGCCGTCGGCATGATGTACGCCTCCACGTACCCCTCGCAGAAGGACAACACCGCGAGCCTGCCCGAGGTCCTGCGCGAGTCCCTGCACATCGACGCCACCGCCGCCGGCTACCTTCAGGCCAGCGTGTTCGGCCTGATCCTGCCCCTGCTGGCCATGATCTACGGTGCCGCCACCGGATCCCGGGCCGTCGCGGGCGAGGAGGAGTCGGGGCAGCTCGACCTCGTCCTTGCCCACCCCCTCACCCGCACCCAGCTCGTCCTCCAGCGGTTCGCCGCGCTGGCCACCGGAGCAGGCGCGATCTCCCTCCTGGTCTGGCTCGCCCTGCTCGCCATCCGCGACAGCGCCGAACTCACCAGCGTCACCCCGGGCGAACTGTTCGCCCAGTGCGCGAACCTGGCCCTGCTCGGCATCGTCTTCGGAGCTCTCGCTCTCGGGCTCGGGGCAGCCTTCGGCCGCCGTGTCGTCGTCCTCGCCGGTACCGCCGCCATCGGGGTCCTGGCCTACAGCGCGCACACCTTCGCCGCGCAGATCGGCGCGGACCAGCTCGCCTACCTCTCGCCCTTCCACCACTACATCGGCGGCCAGCCGTTGCGGAACGGCTTCCAGTGGGTCGACACGGGCATCCTCACCGCGACGGCGAGCGCCCTTGTGGGCCTGGGCGCGTGGCGATTCACGCGCCGTGACATCAACACCTGACATCCGGCTCCGGGCGACGGCCGGAATGAGTCTCGGCTGGACGGTCTGTGTGAGCCACGGCGGGGTAGGGTGACGGCCGCGCGGGGTTTGACGGGCTCCGTACGAAGTCCATACCAATCCTTGACGGACTGGACGTACAGGGGAAGGCAGTCGGTGGCAGGACGTTCCGCGCGGGTGGGCCGGTCGCTGTTCGCAGCCCATCCGGCCCGTACGGTCGTGTTGGCCTTCGCCGCTGTGATCGTGCTCGGGACCGCGCTGCTCGCGCTGCCGGTCGCCGCCGAGGACGGTACGGCCACCGGGCTGGTCACCGCTCTGTTCACCTCCACCTCGGCGGTGTGCGTGACGGGTCTGGCGGTGGTGGACACGGGCACGTACTGGAGCGGCTTCGGCGAGGGCGTGATCCTCGCGCTGATCCAGGTCGGCGGCTTCGGCATCATGACCATGGCCTCCCTGCTCGCCCTGCTGGTCTCCGGCAGACTGCGGCTGCGGATGCAGCTCACCGCGCAGGCGGAGACCAAGAGCCTGGGCATCGGCGATGTCCGCCGGGTGCTGCTCGGTGTGGCCGGCACGACGCTGATCGTGGAACTCGGGGTCGGCGCCGTCCTCTCTTTGCGTTTCCGCTTCGGCTACGGCAACTCCATCGGCGAGGCCGTGTATCTCGGGTACTTCCATGCCGTGTCGGCCTTCAACAACGCTGGCTTCGGCCTGCACGCCGACAGCCTCACCCGCTATGCCGATGATCCGTGGGTCACCCTGCCCATCGCTGTCGCCGTGATCCTCGGCGGTCTCGGCTTCCCCGTCCTGCTGGAGCTGCTGCGCCACCGGCACCGGCGCCGCACCACCGGCCGCCGCAACTGGACCCTGCACACGAAGCTGACGCTGGCCGCCACCGTCGTCCTGCTTGCCGTCGGCACGTTGCTGACGTGTCTGCTGGAGTGGACCAACTCCGGCACCCTGGGGGCGTACGACTGGCCCGAGAAGCTTCTGAACGGGTTCTTCCACTCCGCGATGACCCGGACCGCCGGCTTCAACTCCCTCGACATCGGAGCGATGCACGCCTCCACGCTTCTGATGACCTGCATGCTCATGTTCGTCGGCGGCGGCAGCGCGGGCACAGCCGGCGGAATCAAGGTCACCACCTTCGCGGTACTGGCCGTCGCGATCATCGCCGAGGTGCGGGGCGAACCCAACTCCTCGGTGCTCGGCCGCCGCCTCGCCCCGCATGTCCTGCGCCAGGCCCTGACCGTGGCGCTGCTCGGCGTCGGACTGGTCATGACCGCCACGCTCGCCCTGCTGAGCACCACCGACCTGCCCTTCGAACAAGTCCTCTTCGAAGTCGTCTCCGCCTTCGCCACCGTCGGCCTGTCCACCGGCATCACCGCCGACTTCCCGGCCGCCGGGCAACTGATCCTGATCCTGCTGATGTTCATCGGCCGCCTGGGCCCGGTCACCCTGGTCTCGGCACTGGCCCTGCGCGAGCGCAAACGCCGCTACGAACTGCCCGAGGAGCGACCCGTCATTGGTTAACTACCTCCACTCCCTGCGCCGGCGCCGCAGCAAGCGCCTGGCCGACCAGCACGCCCAGACCGTCGGCGACCAGCGGGTCGCGGTCATCGGCCTCGGCCGCTTCGGTTCCTCCCTCGCCAACGAGCTGATGCGGCGCGGCTGGGACGTCCTCGGCATTGACACCGACGCCCGCCTCGTCCAGCGGATGAGCGACGGCCTGACCCACTCGGCGGTCGCCGACTGCACCGACCCCGAGGTACTGCACCAGCTCGGCGTCCACGAGTTCACCAGCGCCGTCGTCGGCATCGGCACCGACATCGAAGCCAGCATCCTCATCGCCTCCAATCTGCTGGAGGCCGAAGTCCCCAACATCTGGGCCAAGGCCATCAGCCGTCAGCACGGCCAGATCCTCGAACGCCTCGGCGTCCACCACGTCGTCCTGCCCGAGCACGAGATGGGCGAACGCGTCGCCCACCTCGTCACCGGCCGGATGCTGGACTTCATCGAGTTCGACGACGACTACGCCCTGGTCAAGACAGTCGCCCCGGACATCGCCACCGGCGTCCCGCTCGGCCAGAGCCAGGTGCGCACCAAGTACGGCATCACGGTCGTCGGCATCAAACGCCCCGGCGAGGACTTCACCTACGCCACGGCCGAAACGGTCGTGCAGAAGGGTGACGTCATCGTCGTCACCGGCAAGACCCACGCGGTGGAGACCTTCGCCGAGCTCGGCTGAGCCGCGTGAGGCCGGGAAGCGACGGGCAGGCCGGCAGTCTCTGAGAGATGGCCGGGCGTATGGATCGCGTCAAGAGTGGGCGGGCCGCCGTAAGGGAGGCGTTAAGGGCTCCTGACGTCGGCCGGCCGGTCGGGTTTCCTGAAGCGGTCCGAATCCTCACGGGGATTTCCCGCACCTCATCCAGGAGCTCACGATGGCCGATGTGGCCTTCGTCGTCGCCACGATCGCGGTGTTCGCGCTGGTGGCTCTCGTCGCCAAGGGGGTGACGAAGCTGTGACCGCCGAGAACATCGCAGGGCTGGTCGTGGCCGTCTCCCTGCTGGGTTACCTCGTCCTCGCCCTGATCTTCCCGGAGAGGTTCTGAGCACGCCCATGAGCCCAGTCCTTGCCGACGTGCTCCTGGTGACCGCGCTGATCGGCGCGCTCGCCCTGGTGCACCGCCCCCTCGGCGACTACATGGCCGCCGTCTACAGCTCCGAGAAGCACCTGCGCGTCGAGAAGTGGATCTACCGCTCGGTGGGTGCGAACCCGGACGCGGAAATGCGCTGGCCTGCCTATCTGCGCGGTGTACTGGCCTTCTCCGCGGTGGGCGTGATCTTCCTGTACGTGCTCCAGCGCGTCCAGGACAAGCTGCCGCTGTCGCTCGGCTTCAAGGCGATCACCCCGGACCAGGCGTTCAACACGGCCGTCTCGTTCGTGTCGAACACCAACTGGCAGTCGTACTCGGGTGAGACGGCGATGAGCCATGTCACCCAGACCGCCGGGCTTGCCGTGCAGAACTTCGTGTCGGCGGCCGTCGGCATCGCCGTCGCCGTGGCATTGGTACGCGGCTTCGCCCGCTCCCGCACCGGCGACCTCGGCAACTTCTGGACGGACCTGGTACGCGGCGTCGTCCGCATCCTGCTGCCGCTCTCCCTCGTCGCCGCCGTGCTCCTGATCGCTGCCGGCGCCATCCAGAACTTCGGCGACATCCACACCATCACCACCCTGACCGGCGATAAACAGGCCATCAGCCCCGGCGCGGTCGCCTCCCAGGAGGCCATCAAAGACGTGGGGACGAACGGAGGCGGCTTCTTCAACGCCAACTCCGCCCACCCCTTCGAGAACCCCAACGGCTTCACCAACCTGCTGGAGATCTTCCTCCTGCTGCTGATCCCGTTCTCCCTGCCGCGCACCTTCGGCAAGATGGTCGGCAACGTCAAGCAGGGCTACGCGATCGTCGCGGCCATGGGCATCATCTGGTTCCTGGGCGTGGTCGCGGTGACGTGGATCGAGTACGCCCACCCGGGCGCCGCCTCGCAGATCGCGGGCGGTTCGATGGAGGGCAAGGAGCAGCGCTTCGGCGAGGGCCCGTCGTCCCTCTTCGCGGTCTCGACCACCATGACATCAACCGGGTCGGTCAACTCCTTCCACGACTCCTTCCAAGGGCTGTCCGGCGGTGTGCTGCTGCTCGGCATGATGCTGGGCGAGCTCGCGCCCGGCGGTGTCGGCTCCGGCCTGTACGGCATGCTGATCATGGCGATCATCGCGGTGTTCATCGCCGGGCTGATGGTCGGCCGTACGCCCGAGTACCTGGGCAAGAAGATCGGCACCCGCGAGATCAAGCTGGCCGCCTGCTACATCCTCGTCACCCCGGCCCTGGTGCTGATCGGCACTGCGGTGGCCATGGCCCTGCCGGACGGAAAGGAAGCCATGACCAACATCGGCGCGCACGGCTTCTCCGAGGTCCTGTACGCCTACACCTCCGCCTCCAACAACAACGGCTCCGCCTTCGGGGGCTTCGGCGCCAACACGCCGTTCTTCAACACGACGCTGGGCCTGTGCATGGCCCTGGGCCGGTTCCTGCCGATGGTGTTCGTCCTCGCCCTGGCGGGCTCACTGGCCGAGCAGAAGCCCGTCCCGGAGACAGCGGGCACGCTCCGCACGGAGAAGCCGCTGTTCACCGGCCTGCTGGTGGGCGCCATCATGATCATCACCGGTCTGACGTTCTTCCCGGCCCTCGCACTGGGCCCGCTCGCCGAGGGGCTGGCGACATGACCACCGACACCGAGAAGCACGAGGACGCGATGTCCACAGCCACTCCCACCCAGGCCCCGCACCAGGACGTCCCGACCAGTCACCAGGAGGGCCGCGTCGGTGTCGGCCTCTTCGACCCGCAGCAGTTGGTGAAGTCGTTGCCGGACGCCTTCCGCAAGCTCGACCCGCGGGTGATGGTCAAGGCGCCCGTCATGTTCGTGGTGCTGGTCGGCTCGGTGGTCACCACCGTGCTGGCCGTCACGACCCCGGGCGACTGGTTTGGCTGGGTCATCACCGTGTGGCTGTGGCTGACCGTCGTCTTCGCCAACCTGGCGGAGGCGGTCGCCGAGGGCCGGGGCAAGGCGCAGGCCGACACCCTGCGCAAGGCCAAGACCGACACCGTCGCCCGCCGGCTCGTCAAGGACGGCACGGGTGAGGAGCAGGTACCCGGTACCGAATTGCGGATCGGTGACCTGGTCGTATGCGAGGCTGGCGACGTCATCCCCGGCGACGGGGACGTCGTCGAGGGCGTCGCGTCCGTGGACGAGTCGGCCATCACCGGTGAGTCCGCGCCGGTCATCCGGGAGTCCGGTGGTGACCGGTCCGCCGTCACCGGTGGGACCAAGGTGCTCTCCGACCGCATCGTCATCAAGATCACGACGAAGCCCGGCGAGACCTTCATCGACCGGATGATCAACCTGGTCGAAGGTGCGGCTCGGCAGAAGACGCCGAACGAGATCGCGCTCAACATCCTGCTCGCCTCGCTGACGATCGTGTTCCTCCTCGCGGTGGTGACACTGAAGCCCTTCGCGATCTACGCGGGCGCGGACAAGCAGACCTCGATGATCGTGCTCACCGCGCTGCTGGTCTGTCTGATCCCGACCACCATCGGCGCGCTGCTGTCGGCCATCGGGATCGCGGGCATGGACCGGCTGGTGCAGCGCAATGTGCTCGCCATGTCGGGCCGCGCGGTCGAGGCCGCCGGTGACGTCTCCACCCTTCTGCTGGACAAGACGGGCACGATCACCCTGGGCAACCGGCAGGCGTCGGAGTTCGTGCCGGTGCGCGGGACGACCGAGGCCGAGGTCGCGGACGCCGCCCAACTCTCCTCACTGGCCGACGAGACACCCGAAGGCCGCTCCATCGTTGTACTGGCGAAGCAGACGTACGGGCTGCGCGAACGGCACCAGGGCGAACTGGCCCAGGCCGAGTGGATCACCTTCACCGCGCAGACGCGCATGTCGGGGGTGGACGTCGACGGCCGCAAGGTCCGCAAGGGCGCGGCCGGCTCGGTCATCACCTGGGTGCTGGATCAGGGCGGCACGGTTGCCGAGGATGCCGACATCCTCGCCAACCGCATCTCCGAGGCGGGCGGCACCCCGCTGCTCGTCGCCGTCCAGGACGACCGGGGCGCCCGTGTACTCGGTGTCATCCACCTCAAGGACGTCGTCAAGGACGGCATGCGGGAGCGGTTCGACGAACTGCGCCGCATGGGCATCAAGACGATCATGATCACGGGTGACAACCCGCTGACCGCCAAGGCCATCGCCGAGGAGGCGGGCGTCGACGACTTCCTCGCCGAGGCCACCCCCGAGGACAAGATGGCCCTCATCAAGCGCGAACAGGCCGGCGGCAAACTCGTCGCGATGACCGGCGACGGCACCAACGACGCCCCGGCCCTCGCCCAGGCGGACGTCGGCGTCGCGATGAACACGGGCACGTCGGCCGCCAAGGAGGCCGGCAACATGGTCGACCTCGACTCCAACCCCACCAAGCTCATCGAGATCGTGGAGATCGGCAAGCAACTCCTCATCACCCGGGGCGCGCTGACGACCTTCTCCATCGCCAACGACGTCGCGAAGTACTTCGCGATCATCCCCGCGATGTTCGCCGTCGCCTACCCGTCGCTCGACAGGCTCAACATCATGGGCCTGGCGTCCCCGGAGTCGGCGATCCTGTCGGCCGTCATCTTCAACGCGCTGATCATCATCGCGCTCGTGCCGCTCGCCTTGCGAGGCGTGCGGTACCGGCCGATGAGCGCGGACAAGATGCTGCGCCGCAACCTCGGCATCTACGGGCTGGGCGGCCTGATCGTCCCGTTCGTCGGCATCAAGCTCATCGACCTGCTCATCTCGCTGATCCCCGGGATCGGATGAAGGACATGAAGAACTCCGTAGTGAACACCGGGCGCATGGCGTGGGCCGCGCTGCGCATGCTGCTCGTCCTCACCGTCGTCACCGGCGTCATCTACCCCCTTGTGGTCACCGGCATCGGGCAGGTGGCCTTCCACGACAAGGCCAACGGTTCGATGGCCGAGGTCGACGGCAGGGAAGTCGGCTCGACGCTGATCGGCCAGAGCTGGAACATCAAGGGCACCGACAAGCCGGACCCGAAGTGGTTCCAGGGCCGTCCGTCCAACAGCGGCTACGACCCGCTGGCCACCGGCTCCGGTCAGCTCGGCGCCGACGACCCGACCCTGGTCAAGGACGTCAAGGCGGCGAAGAAGCAGGTCGCCGTCTTCAACGGCGTCCCCGAGTCCGAGGTACCCAAGGACGCGGTCACCGGCTCGGCCTCCGCCATCGACCCGGACATCTCCCCGCAGTACGCGGACATCCAGGCCAAGCGGGTCGCCGAGGCGAACGGACTGTCTGTCGCCCAGGTGGAGAAGCTGGTCAAGGACCACACCGAGGGCCGTACGCTCGGCTTCCTCGACCAGCCGCGCGTCAACCTCCTCGAACTCAACATCGCGCTCAAGGAACTGGCCGAGAACTGATGGCCTTGGCAGGAAGTACCGCGGCCGAGAGCGGGTGGGCCGAGAGTCCTCGTCCCCCGACCCGCGGCGCGGATCTTCCCGCCCAACCCCGTCTACCGAAGACAGGAAGGCCCCACGCCGATGACCCGGGTGCTGGTGGTGGAGGACGATCCACAGCTCGTACGAGCCCTTGTGATCAACATGCAGGCCCGGCAGTACGGAGTGGACGCGGCGCCGGACGGCACCACGGCCCTCCGGCTCGCCGCAGCCCGTCAGCCCGATGTGGTGGTCCTCGACCTGGGGCTCCCCGACATGGACGGCGTCGAGGTGATCAAGGCGCTGCGTGGCTGGACGCGGACCCCCATCCTGGTCCTCTCCGCCCGACGCGCTTCCCAGGAGAAGGTGGCCGCGCTGGACGCGGGCGCCGACGACTACATCACCAAGCCGTTCAGCATGGACGAGCTGCTGGCCCGGCTGCGGGCTGCGGTCCGCCGCACCGAGGCCGTACCGCTGGCCCCCGGGACGAGCGTGGTGACGACCGACGGCTTCAGCGTCGACCTGCTGGCCAAGAAGGCCACCCGCGACGGCCGCGACATCCGCCTCACCCCTACGGAGTGGCACCTCCTGGAGATCCTGGTAACCAACCCCGGCCGCCTGGTCACACAGAAACAGCTGCTCCAGGAGGTCTGGGGTCCCGCCTACGGCAACAAGACCAACTACCTCCGGGTGTACATGGCCCAGCTCAGGCGCAAACTTGAAGCGGACCCCGCCCACCCCCGCTACCTGGTCACCGAGCCCGGCATGGGCTACCGCTTCGAGATCTGACCCGCCTGGCGATCCTTCCCCATCCCGCACGAGCGCAGAGACGAGACGATGGCACGCGGCAAGCTCCGGATATACCTCGGCGCGGCACCGGGCGTCGGCAAGACCTACGCCATGCTCTCCGAGGCGCACCGCCGCATCGAACGCGGCACCGACTGCGTGGTCGCCTTCGTCGAGCACCACCACCGTCCGCGCACCGAGGTGATGCTGCACGGGCTGGAGCAGATCCCCCGCAAGGAGCTGGAGTACCGGGACACGACGTTCACGGAGATGGACGTCGACGCGGTCCTGGCCCGGCGTCCGCAGGTGGCGCTGGTCGACGAACTCGCCCACACCAACATCCCCGGCTCCCGCAACACCAAGCGCTGGCAGGACGTCGAGGAACTGCTGGACGCGGGGATCGACGTCGTGTCGACGGTGAACATCCAGCACCTGGAGTCCCTGGGCGACGTCGTGGAGTCGATAACCGGCATACGCCAGCAGGAGACGGTCCCGGACGAGATCGTGCGCCGGGCCGACCAGATAGAGCTGGTCGACATGTCGCCCCAGGCGCTGCGCCGCCGCATGGCACACGGCAACATCTACAAGCCGGACAAGGTCGACGCCGCGCTGTCGAACTATTTCCGGCCCGGGAACCTGACCGCCCTGCGGGAACTGGCCCTGCTGTGGGTGGCCGACCGGGTCGACGAGTACCTCCAGCAGTACCGCAGCGAGCACCAGGTCTCCACGATCTGGGGCTCGCGCGAGCGCATCGTGGTCGGACTGACCGGCGGCCCCGAGGGGCGGACCCTGATCCGCCGGGCCGCCCGCCTCGCGGAGAAGGGCGCGGGCGGCGAGGTCATGGCTGTCTACATCGCCCGCAGCGACGGCCTCACCTCCGCCTCCCCGAAGGAGCTGGCCGTCCAGCGCACCCTGGTGGAGGACTTGGGCGGAACCTTCCACCACGTCGTCGGCGACGACATCCCCGCCGCACTGCTGGCCTTCGCACGCGGGGTGAACGCCACCCAGATCGTGCTCGGCGTCTCCCGGCGCAGGGGCTGGCAGTACGTCTTCGGGCCCGGCGTCGGCGCCACCGTCGCCCGGGAATCCGGCCCCGACCTCGACGTCCACCTGATCACCCACGACGAGGCGGGCAAGGGACGCGGGCTGCCCGTCGCCAGAGGCGCGCGGCTCGGCCGGACGCGGATCGTCTGGGGCTGGCTGGTCGGCATGGCCGGCCCGGTACTGCTCGCCCTGCTGCTGACCCACGTCGACGCCGATCTCGGCCTCGCCAACGACATGCTGCTGTTCCTGTCGCTGACGGTCGCCGCGGCCCTGCTCGGCGGACTGCTCCCGGCGCTGGCCTCGGCGACCGTGGGATCGGCGCTCCTCAACTGGTTCTTCACCCCGCCCGTCCACACCTGGACGATCGCCGACCCCAAGAACATCGTCGCCATCGCGGTCTTCTTCGCGGTGGCCACCTCGGTCGCCTCCGTGGTCGACCTCGCCGCCCGGCGCACGCAGCAAGCGGCCCGACTGCGCGCCGAGTCGGAGATCCTGTCCTTCCTCGCGGGCAGCGTGCTGCGCGGGGAGACGAGCCTGGAGGCCCTCCTGGAACGGGTCCGGGAGACCTTCGGCATGGAGTCGGTGGCCCTGCTGGAGCGCGCGAGCGACGTGGACCCGTGGACGTGCGCGGGCAGCGTGGGGCCCCGGCGGGTGGACCGTCCGGAGGCCGCGGACGTGGACATGCCGGTCGGCGACCACATGGCGCTCGCCCTCTCCGGGCGGGTCCTGCCCGCCGAGGACCGCCGGGTGCTGGCCGCGTTCGCCGCCCAGGCCGCCGTCGTACTGGACCGTCGGCGCCTGAAACAGGAGGCGGACCAGGCCAAGGAGCTGGCCGAGGGCAACCGCATCCGCACCGCGCTGCTCGCCGCCGTCAGCCACGACCTGCGCACCCCGCTCGCCGGCATCAAGGCGTCCGTCTCCTCCCTGCGCTCCGACGACGTGGAATGGTCCGAAGAGGACCAAGCCGAGTTGCTGGCCGCGATCGAGGAGGGCGCCGACCGCCTCGACCACCTCGTGGGCAACCTCCTCGACATGTCCCGCCTCCAGACCGGAACCCTCACCCCGCTCATCCGCGACATCGACCTCGACGAAGTCGTGCCCATGGCACTCGTCGGCATCCCCGACCCCGAGGCGGCCGTCGTCCTGGACATCCCCGAAACCCTGCCGATGGTCGCCGTCGACAAGGGCCTGTTGGAGCGTTCGGTCGCCAACGTCGTCGAGAACGCGGTCAAGTACAGCCCCGACGGTGAGCCGGTGACGGTGTCCGCCAGCGTCCTCGCCGACCGGGTGGAGGTCCGCGTCGTCGACCGCGGACCCGGCGTCCCCGACGAGGCCAAGGACCGCATCTTCGAGCCCTTCCAGCGTTACGGTGACGCACCGCGCGGGGCGGGCGTGGGACTGGGCCTCGCGGTGGCGCGCGGCTTCGCCGAGGCCATGGGCGGCACGCTCGATGCCGAGGACACACCTGGCGGTGGCCTCACCATGGTCCTCACCCTCCCGGCCGCGCCCGGCCATGCGTCGCCCACTGCGGACCTTCCGGCCACGGCGACGTCGTAGACCCGCAAAGCGGGACACATGGGCCGTGGACCGTGCGAAACCCGCTCCGCGCCGGATCGCCCTGGCCGCCGCCCTGCTCGCGCCGCCCGCGGTCGCTTCAGCCCTGGTCCCGGTCCGTGCGCACATGTCGCCCGCGAACCTGGCACTTGTCCTCGTCGTGGCGGTCGCCGCACTGGGCAGCCGGGCAGCCGGCGTGGTTCGCCCGCGGCGCAGCCGCAATGTGACACAGCTTCCTCACCCGTCCGTAGCGGTTCGCCCTCTCCGACGGCGACGACGTCACCGCCACGATCCTGTTGTTGGCCGTGAGCGTGGTTGTCTCCCAACTGGCCGCCCATGCAAGGAAGCTGAAGCTGGTCACCGTGACCGACGCGGCGCACCTCACGCGCATCCACGACACGGCGACCCTCGTCCAGCGCGGGGCGTCGCCCTATGGGGTGGCCGACCAGGTGGGCGCGGCATGGGCACGGCGGGACCGGCGCTCGACCACTGACGCGGCGCGGCCGATGCCTGGCCTGACTACGACTCGACCCGCCGTCGGCCCGCCCACGGTTCACGTGCCTTCGCCGGCGCACCTGGCGAGGACGCTCTCCACCAGCGCGACGATCTTGTCGGGCGCCTCGTCCAGCAGCAGGTGCCCGGAGTCGTCCAGGACGTGCAGCGTGGTGCCCAGATGCCGCTGGGCGGCTGGTGCCACGCGATGAGGCGGCAGGAAGACGTCATGGCGGCCGGTGGCCACCAGGCACGGCACCGACCGGCGTGCGGCCAGCAGCCGTGGTGGGAGTGGGGGAGGGGCGAGACTGCTGTGGCAGCAGCGGGCGACCAGGGCCATCCACTCCGCCAGCTCGTCCGGTACCCGTCCGCCGGGTGCCACCATCCGGCGCAGCACCCGGGCGGCCCGCGGCACTGACGGCCGAACCAGCCAGGGCACGGTGGCTGCCACCACGGCCGGCGGAACCAGCAGCCGCACCAGTCCGGCGCTGGACAGCAGCACCCGGCCGACGATGCGCGGGGAGTCGGCGGCGAGCACGATGGCGCCGCCCAGCGAGTGCCCGACGACCACGGCCGGTCCCGGCACCACCTGCTCCAACGTCTCGATGAGCCACCGCCCGTACCACAGGGACCGTCCTCGACGCGGGCGGACGTCCGCGCTGAGGCCCGGCTGCCCGGGTACGTCGAGCACCACGGTGGGCCAGTGGGCCGCCAGCGCCTCGGAGATGTGCCGGTAGGTGGAGCCGTTGGTGTTCGTGCCGGGCACCAGCACCAGGGTCGGCGCGGCGGGCGCAGGTTCAGGGCCCACGGTGATGACGCTGGTGACCCCGGCGGTCGTAGGGATCTCATGGCGCTGGTGCGGAAGGTGCCACTCATCGAGCTGTTCGAGACACCAGTTCCGCACCCGCTGCTGGCATTCCGCGCCGCGATAGAGGGAGGGCACGTCGGCAGGGTAGTCCCACTGTGGGGTTCGCGGCGGGGTGGGCGCCCGGTCCCAGGCGCTGACCTTGTCCCAGGCGGTGCCGCCTCGACTGGTACTCGGGGCTTATCGGGGCAGGTACTGGGTGACGCGCCACAGACGGCGGGGCAGATCGCCTTCCTCGAAGGCGTGGACAGCCTGGAGCGTCCAGCCGGCGGCGAGGGCGTCGACCAGGTCCCGAGGGAAGAAGTGCACGGCGAAGCCGGCATGTTCGTAGATGTCGTCGCCGTGGGCCGTTCCCTGACCGTAGTGAGTGTCGCCGGTGTGGCGGACGGTGTAGACGAACGTGCCGCCGGGCCTGAGGACGCGACGGACCTCGCCGACCACCGAGTGGATCTCCTCGGTGGACAAGGCCATGCACAGCAGCATGTGGGCGAAGACGGCGTCCGCGCAGGCGCTCGGCAAGGGCAGCGGTTCCCGTACGTCGTGAACCATTGTCGTGACACGGTCGCTGATGCCAAGGGCTTCGGCTGAGCCGCGCAGTTGCTGCAGCCCTGTGGCGCTGAAGTCGGTGGCCCGAACGGTGAAGCCCTCGCCGGCGAAGAACAGGGCGTCCCGTCCGTGGCCCGCACCCAACTCCAGCACGTCCTCCGCACCCGCCGTACGGAACGCCCCTGCGGCGTGGACGGCCGCAGACGAGGGGCGCTGGCCATACATGCCCGGGTGGGCGGTGTAAATGTGTTGCCAGTGTCGGCGCTGAGCGTCCGACAGCTCCTGTCCGTCGTTGACCATGCCTGTCCGTTCTCGTTGCGGTTCTGGCCAGTCATGGCCTCGTAGTCCAGCCTCACAGGCAGTACGGTCATCAGCGCCGTCGCCAGGTGGCACCGGCCACCGGAACACTCACCGCGCCGGCGTTCGGCTGTTGGCCGCCTTGAGCGACGGACAGCGCACTGAGCGGTGTGCATCGTGAAGTTGCAGGTCATGGGTTTGGTGTGTGCGGGGTGCATGGTGCTCGTGTTGCTCGTGGGCAGATGGCTTCGGTGAAGATCGTCGGTCGCCGGGAGACTTCGCGGTTCGTCAGGGCCAGCTGGGCCCTCACTAGAGCAGTCGCCCACTTCGGGTCGGTGCGGACCTTGCCGAGAACGCGTGTGTGCGCTGATGTTGAACCGGGTTCGTTGGATTTCCCGAACGAGTGACCTACGGCGGCGCGGTTGTGCGGAGAAGTCCCAGCAAATTTCCCCGAGTTGACGGTGGTACGTTCATATCCATGCCGATGGGATACGTGGCGACGACCGCGCTCTTCGCCTGGTGCACCTTCTTCGCCGTTGTCGCGCCACGTCGCCCCCGGCCTCTGGCAACCATGAGCTTCTGGTTCGGCCTGGGCCTCAACGAAATGCCGTTCGTGGGGATCTATGTCCTGGTGGTCTCCACGGCACTGGCCGCCGCCCAGGGCGATCTGGAGGCACCGGGCGCCAAGGCGACAACCGCGGTGGCCGCCGTCGTCACCGTCGGCCTTGCTGTCTCCGCCTGGCGGGGCGTGCGCACGGATCAGGTGGTCTGGCGGGCTCTTGAGCAAGGCCTCGGAACCGGCTGGCGGGATCGTGTGCACGTACCGCTGCGCCGCCACCGACCCTGGGCCCGCATCCTGCTGCTGCCGGGCCTGATGCGGCAGCGTGACGTGCAGCGGATCCCCGACATTCGCTACGGGGACGCCGGCCGCCGGAATCTCCTCGACATCTACCGTCGCCGGGACACACCGCAGAACGCGCCGGTCCTGATCTACTTCCACGGTGGCGGGTACACCAGCGGAGCGAAGAACCGCGAGGCACGGCCCCTGCTCTACCGGCTCGCCGGCCAGGGGTGGGTGTGCATCAGCGCCAACTACCGGCTGCGGCCCCAGACCACTTTCCCCGGCCACCAGATCGACGCCAAGAAGGTCATCGCCTGGGTCCGTGAGCACGCCCCCGAGTACGGTGCCGATCCGTCGAGGCTGTTCGTGGCGGGCAGCTCCGCCGGCTCCAACCTGGCAGCCCTGTGCGCGCTCACGCCGAACGACCCGGTGTTCCAGCCCGGATTCGAGTTGGCCGACACCTCGGTCACCGCGGCGATCTGCCTCTATGGCTACTACGGCCACTTCTTCGGCGAGGAGCCCGACGCAACGCCGTCCCCGAACCAACCGTATGCGTACCTCAACTCCGGTGCGCCACCGTTCCTCATCGCCCACGGCACCAAGGACGCGCTGGCGACCGTCAAGGGCGCCCGGAACTTCGTCGACCGGCTGCGCCGTGTCTCGGACAGCACCGTGGTCTACGCCGAACTGCCCGGCGGACAGCACTCGTTCGACCTGTTCCACTCCCCGCGCTTCGAGGCCGTCGTGGACGGTGTCGAAGCCTTCGCCGCCTGGGTCCTGGCTGCTCCGCAGCGCACTCCCGACTCCGCCCGTTAGGTCGTACGGGACGCAGACGACCCGGTGCAGGTCAGGACGGTCGGTGGGCAGCTGGGCCTGGACGCCTCGGCGCGCGGCAAGCTGGAGCCGCTGCGGGCGAAGATGACCAAGCTCGCCGACCGAGGCCGGCTACACACGCGGGGCGGCGGACGATTCACCGCGCGGTTGTGATCGCGCGGAGGCCGGGCGTAACTGACGTGCCCCTGAAGGCAGTTGAGTTTGGTGTGAAGGAAGCCAACAGCCGTCGAGGGCCCTGATGGCCTTGTCTGCACCGCCCGCCTGCTGCTCTCGAGCGCCACCCTGAGTTGGCTCGCCGGCCTGATCCGCGGCCATCTGAAGAAGATCGGCTCCATGTGGCGGGCCCTGCCCGCGGGGAAGATCGCGGGCATCGTGCCGGCGGTATTGCGCTGTGACCAGCGGCCGGGCGATCTGGCCGGCGGCAACGGGGTACATCGCACCACCGTCGCCCGGTGGGTGCGGGAGGTCATCGGTCTGCTGGCCGCCCGCACCCCGTGCGCCTGGAGGGGTCCTGAAGAAGATCGCTCGAAAGGGCGGCGGAGTGGTGCTGATGGACGGCTCTTTGACACACACCCGGCGGCGCACCGGAACCGAGAACCGGAAGGACTACTCCGGCAAGAGCGAATGCCATGGCCTGCTCGTGATCGCGCGCACCGACGAGAGAGGCCGACTGCTCTGGGTCTCGGCAACCAGGCCCGGACGGACCTCGGGGATCACCGCTTACCGTCACGACCAGCTCACGCAGAAGTTGCAGGCGGCCGGGCTCGGCGCGATCGCCGACCTGGGGTTCGTCGGACTCGGCGACACCGGTCCCGACGCCGACCCGGCAGTGATCACCGGCTACAAGGCCGCCCGGAACCGACCCCTGACCCGCGGTCAGAACCTGGCCGACCGAGCCCTTGCCGCAGTCCGGGCACCGGTCGAGTACGGCTTCGCCCACCTGAAGAACTGGCGAGTCCTCGGCAAGGTTCGCACCGCCCGAAGTGGGCGACCGCCCTGGTCAGCCCTGCTGGTCCTGACGAACCGAGGAGTCTCCCGGTGACGGATGATCTTCACTGAATTCACCCGCCCACGACCAGCACGAGCATCCCGAGCCCTTGCACACCAGCCCCGTGACCAGCAACTTCACGATGCGCAGTGCGCACTGAAGCTCGCACGGGAGGGACGACGCGGAGGGCGTGTGGCTCGTTCACCGAAAACCGGGCCTAACTTTCTGGTCGGGGGCCGGCGCTGGCGTAGTAGAAGGACCGTGCCTGTTTGACGCTGTCCCGGGTGGTGCCGTGCTCGGCTCCGTCGACGTTCAGTGGTGGGCGCAGCCGGGAAATCAGCTCCTTCTCCAGCGGGACCGGATCTACATGCTCGCTCCAGGTGAGGGCGAGGTGCTGGTGCGTCCACCGGGTGAGGCGTTGCTCATCGCCGGGGACCAGGACGACTCGGTCGGTCCAGGTGGTGCGGTAGTCCTCGGTGGGCATGAGGAGGCCGGCCAGGGTCCGGCGCAAGGTGGAACGTCCGGAGTCCCTCAGGTGGTTGGAGACGACACGGGACCGCAGTCGGCCGGCCTTGCCCAGGTAGAGCAGTCGCCGTGAGGCGTCGCCCGCGTTGACCGGTCCGGTGAAGGAGGCCAGAACCTCCGGCGGTGCCCACCAGGCGTACAGGCCCGCGGTCGTGGGCAGGGTGACCGCGCTGCTGAGGGTGTGAGGTGCGGAGAGCAGGTTGGCTGTGGCCTGTTGAACGGTTGAGTCGTCGAGCATGGGCGCACCCTAAGCGCGAGGCAGTGGATCTGTCACCGACTCAGTACCGGGGGCCCAGGCATCGCACGCGACCCCACAGGGCACTCAGAAGGATCGTCGCTAGTCCTGTGATCAGCTGTGGACGCGGCGTCCCTTCGGTGCGGTCGGCGGGCCGAGTGGGTCACGCAGATCGATAGGCGCTGGCAGTTCAGCGCTTCATCGAGCTCGGCATGTACGCCCCAGAAGGCCGCCAGGTGTCGGAGAGGCCGACTGCCATCTGGGCGTGCCGCTCGGGGACGGTCCGTTCTCCCTTCGAGGGAACTTCGGCGTGCACCAGTGTGGTGGGGCCGTTGCGCGGCTTGCAGACACCCGAGTTCGTGGCCGAGGAAGTCGACGTCGCCGAAGAGCAGGGTGGTTCAGGGTCTTGCCGACTACTTGCGTGTCACATCCTCAACGGTGAAGTCGGCGCCGCTCGCCACCGTGACGTCGCGGTTGCGCAAGAAGAGCCGTCGCATATCGCGTAGCAGATAGCCGCGCCGGAGATGCGGCTTGTGCCGTCCTTGCAGGGCGCAGCTCTCGTGGCAGTGCTGTCCGATCGCAGGCATGGTGCACCGCAACCTCTTGAGTCACATTTGCATCACGCAGCGTTTTCGTTTCATGCACATGGCAAAACTTGCATCAAGTAATCGTCATGACTCGGTCGTGAGTACGGGGGCTGGACAGTGAGTTGGAGACGGGGGCGCCGCGTCGTCGGCGTGCACGGAAGACGGACGCGGACCCTTGGGTCCGCTGTGACCGCTGTGGCGGTCCTGGCAGCTCTATCTGCAGGGATGCCGGTCTCGCCAGCGGTGGCGGACGAAGCCGAGCACCCGCTGTCGGAGGGGCAGAAGGCGCTGGCCGAGGCCCAGGAGTCCGGGAAGCGGGTCGAGGTCGTAGAGGAGCGTTCGGCGCGTACGACGGTTTTCGCCAACCCGGACGGTTTCACCTTCACGTTGGAGGAGTCCGCGGTTCCCGTGCGGGTGCCTGCGGCCGACGGGGGCTGGCAGGCGCCGGACGCCACCTTGGAGGTCCGCGCGGACGGAACGGTGGTGCCCAAGGCCGCGGCTGTGGGGATGGAGTTCTCGGGCGGCGGGGCGAAGGAACCGCTGGTGAAGATCTCCGACACGGGGCGCTCGCTTCGGATCGGCTGGCCGGGCAAGCTTCCCGAGCCGGAGTTGGAGGGGACCAGCGCGGTGTACCCGGAAGTGCTTCCTGGGGTCGACCTCATGATCACGGCGTCCGTGGAGGGATTCCGTCATGTGCTGGTGGTCAAGTCTCCCGAGGCCGCGGCCCAGGAGGAACTGAAGCAGATCGACTACGCGTTGAAGGCGACGGGACTGAGCCTGCGCAAGGGCAAGGCGGGCAATCTCACCGCGATCGACGACGACGGTAACCGGGTCTTCCGAGCCCCGCCCGCCCAGATGTGGGACTCCGCTGGCTCGGCATCCGGCGCTCAGACCATGTCCCTGGCGGGGGCATCGGCGGTTGCCGCGGAGGACGAGGGTTCGGACCCCGCCGAGGCGGGTGTGGCTTCCGCGGAGGGTGCGGAACCCGCTGCGGGGGACACCGTCATCACCATGGACGTGAAGGTCTCCGGCGACGCGCTGACGGTGATCCCGGACGCGCAGATGCTGGCCAAGACGGAGGCGTCAGCGTTTCCGCTGCACATCGACCCGACGGTCACCTGGGGTGAGTCCGAGCGGACCCTGTTGCGCAGCGACGGCTACGAGTCGTACGGCTGGGGCAACGGCGACGACGGCTTGGGCAAGGGTGCGGGCAAGTGCGGTACGTGGAGCGGTTATTACTGCGGGCCGGGCTATGTGCAGCGGCTGTACTTCGAGTTCTCGCCGGCGAGCCTGAAGGGCAAGCAGGTTCTGGACGCCACGTTCCGGTTGACCGAGCCGTGGGCGTTCCAGTGCGATCCGCGCTGGGTGGACCTGGTGCGCACGAACAACATCTCCTCTTCCACGACTTGGTCCTCGCGGCCCAAGGCGCTGGATCTGATGGGGGACCGGAATGTGTCGGCGGGCCGGGGCTCGCTGTGCGATCCGGACTCCCCGGACGCGCCGATCGAGTTCAATGACAACCCGGAGGAGACGAACGAGAACCTGACGCCGACCGCGCGGAGCTTCGCGGCGGGCAAGTTCTCCCGGCTCACGCTGGAGATCCGCGCGCACGACGAGTCGGACACCAGCGCCTGGAAGCGGTTCAAGAACGATGCCGTGCTGGCCGTGCAGTTCGTCGGTGTTCCGGCGCCGCCGACCGGCCCTGGCCTGGTGACCGGCGCGGGGACCGTGTGCGAGACGGACGCGTCCGACCCCGCGATCGTCTCAGACCCGACCCCGACGCTGACAGGCGTCGTGCAGACCAAGGCCGGCGGCGAGGGCGGGGCGAGCCTGCGTGCGCACTTCTACGTCCAGAAGAAGGGAAGCGACGGCAGCTGGAGTCTGATCACCGAGCCGGTGCGGCCCAGCAGTGGCTACGTCGGCGACGGGGTCAAGGTGTCGGTGAGTTCGCCAGTCACCCTGTCCGACGGCTCGTACTACCGCATGGCGGTGTTCAGTCGCTCGTATTACAACAGTGGTAGCAGCTACCTGCAGTCGTCCAGCACGGTGACGACCAAAGGCTGGTGCTACTTCAAGGTCGACCCGACGGCACCCAAGGCCCCGAAGATCACCGTCGGCAGCCCTTACTCCGCCTGTACCGACACGGCCTGCCCGGCGGGAGGCGGCCCAGGCCAGAAGGCCACCTTCACCTTCGCCCCGGCCACCGGCGACTCGAACGTCGCCTACCAGTACAAGCTGTCCACCGCTGCCGCCTGGTCGACGGCGATCAACGGATCAACCGTGTCGAAGGACATCACGCCCGACCGCTCCGGCACGTACAGCGTGTACGTGCGGGCGAAGGACTCAGTGGGCCGCTGGGGCGCACAGAACGTGGTGGACTTCCTCGTCGCCGCCGGAGAAGGCCCGGTCGGCCGCTGGCACTTCGACGAGACCGACGGCACCGCGAAGGACTCCGCGACCGGTGACGGCAGCGACGACGCGACGCCGGCCGGGGAGGCGGCCCGTGACGACCGTGGCCGGCGTGGGCTGGTCACGCACGACGCCGAGGGACAGCCGCTGGAGAACGCGGTCACGGACAAGGGCCTGGTACTCAACGGCACCAGCGGCTACGCGAGCACTGGCGGGCAGGTCCTGGAGACCCGCTCCTCGTACACGGTCGCGGCATGGGTGCGGGTCGACCCACAGGCGAACCGCACCCTGACCGTGCTCAGCCAGAGCCCCACGAACAGCCCGTGGACGCAGAAGTACAGCCCCTTCTACCTGTCCTACGGCGCCGGAGGCGACAACACCTGGAGCATGCGGGTGCTGTCCACCGAGCCCGCGTACCACGAGATCAGGTCCAAGCAGCCCTCGCCTCGCGGGGTGTGGACCCACGTGGCCGGCGTCCACGACGCCACCAGCAAGACGATCACCCTCTACGTCAACGGTGTCCTGCAGGGCAGCACCGACGCCGGCCCCGCATGGGACGCGGACGGCCCGTTGCAGATCGGCCGCGTACTGCACGCGGATGTCCACAAGGACTTCATGCACGGCTCGATCGACGAACCCGTGGTGTGGCAGCGGGCGTTGACCCCGAAGGAAGTCCACGACGAGGCTCGGCTGCTCATCTCGGACAACTACGCCGGAGCCGAACTCGTCGCGGACTTCTCCGCAGCCCGGGGCAGCGGCACCACCCTCGCCGACACCACCTCCGGTTACGGCAAGGCGCTCACCCTGACGGGCGGCGCCTCGAACGACGGCGACAACATCGTCCTGGACGGCGTCGACGACGCGGCCGCGGTCAGCGGACCACTCGTGGACGACAGCGCCTCGTTCACCGCCACCACCCTGGTCGAACTCGACGCGGAGAAACTCGCGGCCAAGAGTGTCGGCTATATCGGGCAGGTGATCGGCCAGCGCACCACAGACGGCTCGGCCTGGGGCCTTTGGTACGAGATGACCGGCAAGGACACCGTTCTGGACGAGGAGACGCTGGAGGAGAGGACTGTGCCGGTCGGTATCTGGCACTTCGGCCGGCTCAACACCGACGGCACCTTCTCCTCCGTCGTCTCCGACGAGGTCGCCGCAGTGGACAGCCCCGTCCGGCTGACCGGCATCCATGACTCCGTGGACGGGACGATCAGCCTTTACCTCGGCTACGGCCAGAACGGCGATGCCACCGTGTACACGGCCAAGATCGGCAGCGGTGACTTCGCCGTCGGCAAGGGGTACGCCGGTGGGTCGTGGCAGCACTACCTGCCCGCCCGCGTCGCCGAAGTCCGCGTGTGGGCAGGCGCGATGGCAAGCCCGGAGCAAGTCGAAGTCCGCGTGGGTGACTGATCCACGCGGACTGGTCTCCGCGGAAGGAGTGGTGCGGCGCTGCTACTGCGGCGGCGCCGCACCAACGCCCAACACACCACCTGTCACCTGGCACGTCACTTGTCGGCTTTCACGGCTCGGAACAACGGGGTGGGAACACAACCATGGCTTTTGGCATAGACACATCAGAAAGAGCGCGGGGTGGAGGCAGACGACGCGTCGGCGCGGTCGTCGCGACCCTGGCCCTCTCGCTCGTCGTCCCGACCGGGCTGACCCCGGTCGCGCAGGCCGCCGACAAAGGACTCGGCCGGCCCGACGTCCCCGATCAGCGGGTGAGCAAGGTCAAGGAGATCGACGGGCCCGGTGCCAAGAAGGCCCGCGCGAAGGTCGCCAAGGAGAAGAAGGCCGACGCCGAACGGGCCCGGAAGGCCCGCGCCGAGCAGCAAGCAGCCTGGCCCACGCAGGGAGACGCGGTCGTCGAACTGGACGCGGACAAGCACGCTCAGGCGAAGCCGGGCGGGCTCCCCGTCACCATCGCCCCGGCCGCAGGCAAGGGCGCGGCCAAGGACGGCACCACCACCAGCATCACCGTTCTCGGCCAGAAGGCGGCGAAGCGTGCCGGGATCACCGGCGTCCTGCTCACCGCCGAGGCGGACCGTGCGGGCCGGGCCGACATCGCTGTCGACTACAGCGGCTTCTCCTCGGCGATCGGCGGCGACTGGTCCTCCCGACTGCGCCTGGTGCGCCTGCCCGCCTGCGCGCTGACGACACCCGAGAAGTCCGAGTGCCGCACCATCACCCCGGTCAAGTCCCGCAACGACCCCGCCGGCCAAACCGTCACCGCGACCGTTCCGCTGGACACATCGAGCGAGGGCCTGTCGACCCAGCTGTCCTCGGCGGCGTCCGCGCAGACGGCCGTCCTCGCGGTGACCGCGACAGACCCCGGCTCCGGCGAGTCCCCCTCGGGTACCGGTGACTACTCGGCCACGGAACTGTCGGAGTCGTCCTCCTGGGAGGCGGGCGACAACTCCGGCTCGTTCCACTGGAACTACGACGTCAACGTGCCGTCCGCGGCCGCCGGTCCGACACCGGAGCTGTCCCTGTCGTACGACTCGGCCAGTGTCGACGGCCGTACCGCCACCACCAACAACCAGGGCAGCGCGGTCGGTGAGGGCTTCAGCCTGACCGAGTCCTACATCGAACGCTCGTACGGCTCGTGCGAAGACGACGGCCACGAGGACGTCTTCGACAGCTGCTGGAAGTACGACAACGCCCAACTGGTCCTGAACGGCAAGGCGACCCGCCTGGTCAAGGTCTCCGGCACCTGGGACAGCACCTGGCGTCTGGAGAACGACGACGCCTCGACCGTAACCCGCTCCACCGACGCCGACAACGGCGACAACAACGGCGAGCACTGGACGGTCATCACCGGTGACGGCACCAAGTACGTCTTCGGCCTGAACAAGCTCGCCGGCGCCGGCGACCAGCGCACCAACTCCACCTGGACCGTGCCCGTCTTCGGCGACGACTCCGGCGAACCCGGCTACGCCGACGGCGACGCCTTCGGCGGCCGCGCGGTCACCCAGGCATGGCGGTGGAACCTGGACTACGTCGAGGACCCCCACGGAAACGCCTCGACGTACTGGTACGCCAAGGAGACCAACCACTACAAGAAGAACAAGGCCACCACGGCGAACGCCTCCTATACCCGCGGCGGTTACCTGAAGGAGATCAAGTACGGCCTGCGCAAGGGCGCTCTGTTCACCGACGACGCCGACGCCAAGGTCACCTTCACCCACGCCGAGCGCTGCACCGTCTCCGACTGCTCGGAGCTGACCAAGGACAGGGCGAAGAACTGGCCCGACGTCCCCTTCGACGCGATCTGCACCGACGGCGACGACGACTGTCTGGGCACCGGCCCGTCGTTCTTCTCCCGCAAGCGCCTGACCGGCATCGACACCTTCTCGTGGAACGCCACCAGCAGCGCCTACGACCCGGTGGACTCCTGGGACTTCACCCAGGAGTACCTGGACGGCGGGGACATCGGTGACACCTCCGACCATGTCCTCACCCTGAAGTCGATCAAGCGGACCGGTAAGGCCGGCGGCACGAACATCGCCCTCAACCCGGTCTCGTTCACCTACCAGTGGCGGGAGAACCGGGTCGACGGCACCGACGACATCCTGCCCCTGACCCGGCCCCGTATCTCCACGGTCACCTCGGAGACCGGGTCGATCACCACGGTGACCCTGTCCTCGCCGGAGTGCGTGCGCAGTGAAGTGCTGGGCGCGGCCGAGGACACCAACACCCGTTCCTGCTATCCGGTCTACTGGAACATCAACGGTGCCTCCGAGGCGTCGGTCGACTGGTTCCACAAGTACCGGGTCGAGGCCGTCGTCGTGACCGACCCGGCGGGCCACAACGACGCCGTCGAGTACGCCTACGCCTACAGCGGCGCCGCCTGGCACCACAGCGACAGCCCCTTCGTCCCGCAGGCCGAGCGCACCTGGTCCGAGTGGCGCGGCTACCGCCAGGTGACCGTGCACACGGGCGCCACGAGCACCACGCGCTCCAAGACTGTCTCGCTCTACATGCAGGGCATGCACGGCGACAAGAAGAAGGACGGCACCACCCGCTCGGTCACGCTCGCACCGCTGTCCGCACCGTCCATCGGGGTCGAGAGCATCACCGACAGCGACCAGTACGCGGGCATGCGGCGCCAGCACATCACCTACGACGGCTCCACACCGATCACCGTCGAAGTCAACGACCCCTGGTCGAAGGAGACCGCACGCCAAAACGCGCCCGACGCCCCGGACCACGTCGCCCGCTACGTCCGTACGGACAAGACCACCACCTACGCGTACCTGACCGCCGCGAAGACCTGGCGGGCCCGCGCGATCGCCACCACCTACGACGACCACGGCATGCCGGTGACCGTCGACGACTCCGGAGAGGTCGGTAAGGGCGGCGACCAGACCTGCACCCGCACCTGGTACGCCCGCAATGCCGACGTCGGTATCAACGACCTCGTCTCGCGCAAGCGCACAGTCGGCCAGTCGTGCGCGGTCGCCGACGCGAGCCTGAGCCTGCCGGCGGACTCCAAGACCCGCGGTGACGTCCTGTCCGACACCGCCACCGTCTACGACAACCCCTCCGCCACCGCGTGGACGGCGACCCAGACCCCTACCAAGGGCGCGGCCACTTGGACCGGTCGGGCCACCGGCTACAGCGCCACCCCGGCTTCGGACGGACTGCGGGCAGCCTCCGGCTGGCAGCGGGTCGCGGCCACCACGTACGACACGCTCGGGCGTCCCGTCGATGTCACCGACACCGACGGTGAGACCACCAACACCGCTTACACCCCCGCCGCAGCGGGCCCGCTCACCAAGACGATCGTCACCAACCCCATGGGTCACAAGATCACCAGCTTCCTGGACCCCCGGCACGGCCAGGCCCTGCGCGTGTACGACGCGAACCTGAAGAAGACCGAGTCCACCTACGACGCCCTGGGCCGGGTTACCGCGGTCTGGGCACCCAACCGCAACAAGGCTGCCGGCTACAGCGCGAACACCACCTTCGCGTATCGGATCAGCAGCACCGAACCCTCCTGGGTGTCCACCTCGACCCTGAAGAAGGACGGCGAGTCGTACAACACGAGTTACGAGCTGTACGACTCGATGATGCGCCCGCTGCAGACCCAGACCCCGAGCCCGCTCGGCGGCCGGGTGCTCACCGACACCCGCTACGACACCCGGGGCCTGGCCTACGAGACGTACGAGGACATCTTCGACAGCACCGCCACACCGAACGGCACCTACACGCGAGAGGAGTACGGCGAGGCACCCCGCCAGACCGAGACGGTGTACGACGGAGCGGAGCGGGCCACCGTCAGCACTCTCTACTCGTACGGGGTGAAGAAGTGGTCGACGACCACGACCCACACCGGTGACTCCACCGCCACCACCGCCCTCCAGGGCGGCTCGGCCACCCGTACCCTCGTCGACGCACGCGACCGGACCGTCGAGACCCGGCAGTACGCGGGCACCAGCCCGGCCGACCCCGAGTTCGGCGGCGGCTCGGGGACGGCCTCGTACACCTCCACCAGGTTCCAGCTCACCCTGGACGACAAGCAGTCCCAGGGCACGGGCCCCGACGGCACCAAGTGGACGTACGTCTACGACCTGTTCGGCCGCAAGACCAGCGCCGACGACCCGGACAAGGGCCTGACCGAGCTGGCGTACGACAGCCTCGACCGGCTCACCAAGACCACCGACTCCTTCGGCCGTACCGTCCTCTCGGGCTATGACACGATCGGCCGCGTCACCGGCACCTGGACCGGCTCGAAGACCGACGCGAACCAACTGACCGCCCTGACCTACGACTCCCTGCTCAAGGGCCTGCCGGACGCGAGCACCCGCTACGTCGGCGGCAAGACGGGTAAGGCGTACACCAGGACCGTCACCGAGTACGACAGCCTGTCCCGGCCCACCGTGACCGAGCTGGCCCTGCCGACCTCCGACGCGCTCGTCGAGGCGGGCGCGCCGGCCACCCTCGCGTTCGAGAACCACTACAACATCGACGGCACGCTGCAGAGCGCCAAGGAGCCCGCGCTCGGTGGCCTGCCCTCGGAGATCGTTGACTACGGCTACACCGGCCTCGGACAAGTCACCTCGATCGGCGGCAGCACCGGCTACCTCCTCGACGTCGACTACTCCGCCCTGGGCCAGGCCCAGCAGCTCGTCCTCGGCACAGCCAACACCGAGGAACACAAGAAGGCGTACGTCGCCAACACCTGGGAGGAGGGCACGGGGCGGCTCCTGGGCAGCCATGTCACGGACCAGACCCACCCCTACAAGCTGCAGGCCCTCGGCTACACCTACGACCACGCCGGCAACATCACTTCCATCGCCGACACCAGCACCCTGGGCGGCACCGCGTCGGCCGAGACCCAGTGCTTCGCCTACGACGGCCACCGGCGCCTTACCGAAGCATGGACACCCGCCTCGCAGAAGTGCTCCGACACCCGCAGCGCGAACAGCCTGGGTGGCCGCGTCCCGTACTGGACCGGCTACACCTACAACGACGCCGGCCAACGCAACACAGAGACCGAACACACCAGCACCGGCGACACCACCACGACCTACTGCTACGAGAAGACGGACCAGCCCCACGCCCTGACCGGAACCAGCACCGAGGCCGACTGCGCCGATCCCGACCGCTCCTACGAGTTCGACAGCACCGGCAACACCACCAGCCGACCCGACGGCACCACCACCCAGGACCTCGACTGGTCCGACGAGGGCAGGCTGGCCGCCCTCACTGAGGGCGGCAAAACGACCAGTTACCTCTACGGCGCCGACGGCACCCTGTTGATCCGCGCCACCGAGGGCGGAGAACGCGTGCTGTACCTGGGCTCCACCGAACTGCACCTGCGGGCCAACGGCAGCACCTGGGCCCAGCGCCACTACGGATCGGGCAGCCTGACCGTCGCCGTCCGCTCCAACGAGAGCGGCAGCAACGAGCTGAGCTACCTCGTCACCGACCAGCACGGCACCGCGACCCTCGCCATCGACGCCACGGACCAGGCATACTCCCGGCGCTACACGACCCCGTTCGGCGCGCCGAGGGGCACCACCACCGGAGCGGCCTGGCCCGACGACAAGGGCTTCCTCGGCAAGACCACCGACACCGCTACAGGGCTCACACACGTCGACGCCCGTCAGTACGACCCGGGGCTCGGCCAGTTCATCAGCGTCGACCCGCTCCTGCAGACCGGCGTGGGACAGACCCTGAACGGCTACAGCTACGCCGTCCAGAACCCGGCGACCATCGCCGACCCCTCCGGCCTCGGCGTCCCCGAGTGCCACACGGGGGAGATCAAGAACTGCCGCAACGGCGTCCCGGTGAGCAGCGGTAAGAAGAGCACCAGCAGCAGTGGTGAGGGTCCGGTCCGCGCCTGCCGCTGCGGAGGGCGTCCCACCCTGGTCAAGGGAATGAAGCCCACCGGCCTCGGAGGCATCCCCGGCCGACGCAACATCACCCTGCCCTCGACGCCGCCTCCCACGGGCTGGCTGAAGACCACGCCTCCGCCCAACCCCGGCCCCAAGCCCAAGGCCGAGGCCAACCAGAACTGGTTCCAACGAGCGACCGACTCCTTCGCCTCCACACCCGGCGGCTTCAAGGAGAAACTCATGGGGGCGGCATTCGGCGCCATGGGAATGGACAACTCCCGAGGCGCGTGTGCCACTTTGGGCGGAGGATTCTTCGTCAGCGCGGAGGGCTCCGCCTGCATCGTGATGACGAAGAAGCCGGACGGGTCCGTGGACTTCGGATGGACGCGCTCCATCGGCGTCGGCGGCGCCGGGTTCGGATTCAGCGGTGACATCTCCATGCTCCGCAGCAACGCGGACGACATCGGCCAATTCGCCGGATACGGCCGCGACATCGGAGCCTCCGTCTTCAGCGGCGTCGGCGGTACGATCAACCACGAGCACGCCATCGGCACGTACAACTCGCAGGGGGAGCAGGTACGCACACTTGAGATGGGCATCGGCGTCGGTCTTGAGTACGAGGGGTATGCCGGTGTGAACCAGACGTGGAGCGGCACATGGTTCACCCGGTGAGGTTCAGGAAGGTGTGGAAATGTTCAGTTTGATCGTCGGTATCCTCCTGATCGTCTTCGGTGTTTGTCTCATCGGGGACTTCGGAAGGATCGCGACTCGTCTCTACACCTTCTTCGCCGATTTCATGAACCCCGGACGTGCCACCGCCAAAACTTTCCGGGTAGTCGGAGTATTCGCGGTTCTGTTGGGAGTCGGCTGGGTCGGCACCTCCTTCCCTCTCGGATAGCACGTCGGATGACGGGCGAGGCGTGCCGCAACAGCATGCGGCACGCCTCGCCCGTTGTCTGCAAAAGGAGCTGCGACTGCGGCCCCACCGCCCGGCGTGATGTCTGCGGCGCTGCAGTATCAGTGCCTCCACTCGCTACGCACAGCCGGAGAGAAAGTGCCAGAAAATGCAGTAACTTTAGTGGCCCCTGAGGGTGGTGCCGGATTCTCCTATCTGGTAGGGAAGGGGATGCTCGGAATCCTCGGGTTCTTCCTCGCCTTCAACATTCGCGACGCCGCCTATCAGATCTACGAACTCCTCACGAGTCGCGGGCCATTCGCTCCTGGTCCTGGGTTCAGTCCGATCGTCATCAGGATCGTCGGCGCTTTCATAGGCGCCGTTTCGACCTGGTCGTGTGTACAGGGCCTGACTTCCTAGCCAGAGTTCGCGACACGACCATTATTGTTTCGCCAGCTCATAGGGAAACTGACGGTCATCCGGTCGGCCCGGCCCTCTGGTGCGCGCGGTGCTCATGAACCATGACCGATACCTGTACGTCTTTTGAGGACGCCGCGCGGCGGATCGCCGGACTGCGGACGCTCGCCGCTTCGTCACACGCTCACTCATCCACCTGGCGACGCAAGCCAGGCCGGCGCTCTTCCGCGCCACCACTCGCAGTCGGCACACGTCAGCTTGATGCCGTGCTGCCGCACCACTCGCTCTGGTTCGTGTCCCCTCCAGCAGCACACCTGGAACGCCTCCGGCAGCCCGGACAGACCGAACCGGTGCTCTCACCGGTCCCCGTCGGCCGCCGGTGACAGCCAGGCGTCCGCGCTGCGGGCGAGGAGGAGGACACGCGTGCGACCGGAGCGGAGCAGCCGGTTCTTGAAGAGCCAGGTCAAGTGCTGGAAGCGCCAACAGTCGGTGTAGTCCACTAGGAGCAGCAGACCGGGTCTGCCGGTGAGTGACATGTCTTCGCTTCCGGGCTCCGGCACCTCGGCGTCGGGCCCGTGGAAGGCAGCGCCACGCGCCATCCGGCCTTGGCCGTCTCGCGCGCGAACCGCGCGGCCAGCCGGCTCTTGCCCTGGCCGCCG